>NZ_JABXFH010000083.1:0-13425 GCF_013372745.1 Janthinobacterium sp. BJB401
GAAGCGTCGCTGGCGCAAGCCGGCGCCGTCACCAGTCCGCAGGCGGCGCGCCGCACCCTCGACGTGCACCGCCGCGCGTTTCTGGAAAACGAGCTGCACGGCGCCTGGCGCCGCGTCATCGCCATGGTGGTGCAGCCCGGCGTCGATTTCGACCAGAGCAGCATCCAGCATTACGACGCCGATGCCGCCACCGAACTGTCGGCCTTTGTCGCCGAGCAGCCTGGCCTCGTGTTCGAAGCCCATTCCACCGACTACCAGCGCGAAACGGCGCTGCACGCCATGGTGCGCGACCATTTCGCCATCCTGAAAGTGGGTCCTGCCGCCACCTTCGCGCTGCGCGAAGCGCTGTTCGCCCTGTGCCAGATCGAGGAAGAACTGCTGCCGGCGCACGCCACCTCGCAGCTGATGCAGGTGCTCGACGACGTGATGGTGGCCAAGCCGAAGAACTGGATCAAGCATTACCTGGGCACGCCGGACGAGCAGCGATTGATGCGCCGCTACGGCTTGAGCGACCGTTGCCGCTATTACTGGGGCGAGCCGGAAGTGGCGGCCGCCGTCGCCAAGCTGCTGGCCAACCTGGACACGGTGGCCATTCCGCTGCCGCTGTTGAGCCAGCATTTGCCGGAGCAGTACCTGGCCGTGGTGCAGGGCAGCCTGCCAGCGCAGGCGCCGGCCTTGATCGAGCACAAGATCGGCAGCTTGCTGGCGCAATATGCGCGTGCCTGCAACCGCAATGCGGCAGTCCCCGTCATTGCCGAAGCGGCAATCTGTTAAGCTCGGTATTTTCATTTTTTACTGAGCCCGCCACCATGCGAAATACCAGCCAACGCCGTGAATCCATCCTCCAAATGCTTGCCCAGCAGGGCTCGGTGCAGGTGACCGATCTGGTGGAAAAGCTCGGCGTGTCCGCGGTCACCATCCGCAGCGACTTGAATGCGCTGGAAGCGCAAGGCATGGCCACGCGCAGCCATGGCGGCGCGACCCTGACGCGCACGCCCCCGCCTGAACACACGATACGCCAGAAGGACGCCATCAACCACGAGCAGAAGGAGCGCATCGGCGCCTATGCGGCGCGGCTGGTGGAACCGGGCGACAACATCATCATCGACTCGGGCACCACCACCATCTCGCTGGCGCGCCATTTGCGCGACGCCACCGGCGTGACGGTGGCCACGAATGGTCTGAACATCGCGTGGGAACTGGCCGACGCGCCCGGCGTGGACCTGATCCTGACGGGCGGCCTGCTGCGCAAGCAGTCGCTGTCGATCCAGGGCAGCCAGGCGGAAACCTGCTTGCAGGCGTACAGCTTCGACAAGCTGTTTCTGGGCGTGGACGGTTTCGACCTGCAGTTTGGCGTGACCACCCACCACGAAGCGGAAGCAAGCCTGAACCACAAGATGGTGGAACGGGCCAAGAAAATCATCGTCCTCACGGACGCCTCGAAGTTCGGCCGCGTCAGCCTGCACCGCATCGTGCAGCTGGACCGGGTCGATACCGTCATCACCGATGCCAGCATCAGCCAGGAGTACCGCGAAGGGCTGCAAAAGCTGGGCATCGAACTTTTTATAGCGGAATAACACATGCTGAGCGGCAGAATCCTTACCCCATCTGGCTGGATCACGGGCACCATCACCTTTGACCAGCGCATCGTCCAGATACAAGAAGACCCTGCCGCCGACAGCGCGCTGACCATTCTGCCCGGCTTCATCGACCTGCACGTGCATGGCGCGGCCGGCGTCGACATCATGGAAGGCGGAGACGCGGGCGCCACCGTGGCGCAAGTGCACGCGCGCCATGGCACCACGGCCCTGCTGGGCACCACCCTGACGGCGAAAGAGCCGTCGATCCTGCGCGCCCTGCAAGGCCTGGCTGGCATCATCGCCGAGCGCCCCGCCAACGGCGCGCGCATGCTGGGCGTGCACCTAGAGGGACCATTTTTGAACCTGCACCGCCTGGGCGCGCAGCCGCCCGACGTCGTGCAGGCCAGCCTGGCGCTGGTGCAGCGCTTCCACGCCATCGCGCCCATCAAGGTCTTGACCATGGCGCCGGAAATCCCCGGCCACCTGGAACTGATCCCGCAGCTGGCGGCGATGGGCATCCGCGTGCAGATCGGCCACAGCGCCGGCACGTATGACGAAGGCGTGGCCGCGCTGAACGCCGGCGTTTCCGGTTTTACCCACCTGTACAACGGCATGACGGGCATGACCCACTACGACCCGGGCATGGTGGGCGCGGCGCTGGCACATGCCGAATACGCGGAAATCATCCCCGACCTGCAGCACGTGGCCAAGGGCGCCCTGCGCGCGGCCTTGCGCGCCATTCCGCGCCTGTACGGCGTGACGGACGCCACCTCGGCCACCGGCATGCCCGATGGCGAATACGGCCTGGGTACGCAGCGCGTCTACAAATGCCTGGGCTGCGTGCGCCTGGCCACGGGTTCGCTGGCCGGCAGCGTGCTGACCATGGACCAGGCCCTGCGCAATTTCGTCGACCTGGGCCTGGACCTGGCCGACGCCTCGAACCGCTTGTCGCTGTACCCGGCCGACTACCTGGGCGAGTCCGAACGGGGCCGATTGGCGCCGGGCGCCTGGGCCGATATCGTCGTCCTCGATTCCACACTACAGCCAGTGTCCGTCTTCGTCGAAGGCGCGGCCATCGATCTTGCCACCCGCTAGACCATCCCCCAACCTCAACCCCGTCCCGGAGTTACCATGCACGACACGTCACACAAGGCCCCCGTGTGGGCCATGCGCTACCTGCTATTTATTGCCGGCATGGGGGGATTGCTGTACGGCATAGACATCGGCATCATCGCCGGCGCCCTGCCCTATCTGGAATCGACGGCCTCGGTGGCCTGGAAACTGACGGCCCAGCAGCTGAGCTTTATCGTCGCCGCCGTGCTATTGGGTTCGGTTCTGTCCTCGCTGTTCGCCGGCGCCCTGGCCGATATCATCGGCCGGCGCTGGGTGATGTTCCTGGCCGGCGCCCTGTTCAGCGCCAGCATCCCGCTGATCGCGCTGGCCGATGGCTACACGCCACTGCTGCTGGGGCGCCTGCTGCAAGGCATCAGCGGCGGCTTGATCGGCGTCGTCGTGCCCCTGTACCTGGCCGAATGCCTGCCGGCGCAACAGCGCGGACGGGGCGCCGCCCTGTTCCAGCTGCTGCTGACCATCGGCCTGGTGGCCGCCGCCCTGATCGGCCTGCTGCAGGCGCAGACGGTGGAAACGGCCACGCAGGCGGCGCAAGCGTTGCCGGAAGCGGGCCGCATCGCCGCCATCTTCACGGCCAAGGATCATGCGTGGCGCAGCATCTTCTGGGTCTGTCTGACGCCGGGCCTCGTGTTTACCGTCGGCGCCCTGCTGCTGGCCGAGTCGCCGCGCTGGCTGGTCCGCCGCGGCCGCATCGAGCAGGCGCGCCAGTCGCTGCTGCGCACGCGCCTGCCCGCCGCCGCCGACGTCGAACTGCGCGAGATGCAGGATACCCCCGAAAACGCCGCCAAGGCCGGCGGCAAGGCGAAAGACCCGCTGCTGAGCCGCCGCTACGTGCTGCCCTTCCTGCTGGCCTGTTTGATCCTCGCCTGCACGCAGGCGACGGGCATCAACTCCATCCTCGCCTACGTCGTCAATATCCTGAACCAGGCGGGCCTGTCGGGCGCCTCGGCCAACATGGCCGACGTGCTGCTGAAAGTGCTCAATGCCGTGATGACGGTGGTGGCCGTGCTGCTGGTGGACCGCAAGGGCCGCAAGTTCCTGCTGATGCTGGGCACGGGCGGCATCGTCGTCTCGCTGCTGGCGGCCGGCCTGCTGTTCCGCGGCGCCGAAGCGCACCTGGCCGACGTGCGCCCCGCCATCGCGGCGCAAGTGCAAGCGGACGGCCTGTCCCTGCAGCTCGATGCGACCGCCTTGACGGCCCTGGGCGCGGCCGCCGACGGCACGCCGCAGCAGCTGACCATCGCCTACGCCTACGGCCCGTTCACCAACGTGAAAAGCCTGCGCAGCGACGATCCCGTGCTGCGCCAGGTGACGATCGCCCGCGACGACGCCGTGCAGCCTGACAGCGTGATCGGCGTGTTCTTCCGCAAGCTGCACCTCAATCCGTTTGCCGACCCGGCCGCCGGACGCGAGGCGCCGCTGCGCATCGAGAAGGCCAGCCTGGGCCCCGTGCCCTCGTCCACGCACGGCTGGCTGGTGGCGATTGCCATCTGCGTGTTCGTGTCCAGCTTTGCCGTGGGACCGGGCGTGTGCGTGTGGCTGGCCCTGTCCGAACTGATGCCGACGCGCATCCGCTCGAACGGCATGAGCATCGCCCTGCTGGTGAACCAGTTCGTCTCGACGGTGATCGCCGCCATCTTCCTGCCAACCGTGGGTTTGCACGGCTATTCGACCCTGTTCTTCTTCGGCGCCGGCTGCACCGTGCTGTACTTCCTGGCGGCGGCCTTCCTGCTGCCGGAAACCAAGGGCAAGACGCTGGAGGAAATTGAAGCGCACTTTGCCAAATAAGCCAGAGTAAGCAACTGTAGCAGTCTCCTTTCCAGCCCCGGCCCACCATCCGGGGCTGTTTTTTTGCCTGCTGGACAAGTTTGCAGGGCTGGCGCGCACGGCACCGTACGGTTTTCCTTCAGGAATCACGGGCGCGTGGGCTAGAATCTGGCTGCGTCGTGCTACTCACGAGGCGGCAATGGCGCCATGACAAAAACCACCAGGAGACACAGTGAGCTTATTTAGAACCAAGAATTTGGATGACATGATCGCCCACAGCAAGAAACCGGGAGGCCTGGCGAAAGTGCTGGGGCCCTTCGACCTTGTCCTCATGGGCATCGGCGCCATCGTCGGCACGGGCATTTTCGTGCTCACCGGCACGGGCGCGCTGACGGCCGGCCCCGCGCTGTCGCTGTCATTTGTCGTGGCGGCCGTCGCCTGCTGCTTCGCCGCCCTGTGCTACGCGGAATTCGCTTCCACCGTGCCGGTGGCCGGCTCCATCTACACCTACAGCTACGCCACCCTGGGCGAGCTGGCCGCCTGGATGATAGGCTGGGACTTGCTGCTCGAGTACGGCCTGGCCGCCGCCGCCGTCTCCGTCGGCTGGTCCGGCTACTTCCAGTCGTTGCTGTCGGGCTTTGGCATAACGTTACCTGTCGCCCTGACGGCGGCGCCTGGCGCCCTGCCCGGCGTGACCACCTTCATCAACCTGCCGGCCCTCGTCATCATGCTGGCCCTGACGGCCATGCTGGGCTGGGGCGTGCGCGAATCGGCGCGCCTGAACAACATCATGGTGGCCATCAAGGTGGGCGTGGTGCTGCTGTTCATCATCTTCGGCGCGCGCCACGTGCAGCCAGCCAACTGGCAGCCCTACATGCCGTTCGGCTACCACGGCATGCTGAGCGCCGCCGCCCTCGTCTTCTTCGCCTTCATCGGCTTTGACGCCGTCACCTCGGCCGCAGAGGAAGTCAAGAAGCCGTCGCGCGATTTGCCGATCGGCATCATCGGCTCCCTGGCCGTGTGCGCCGTGCTGTACGTGGTGGTGTCGGCCATCATGACGGGCATCGTGCCGTACCAAAAATTCCTCGGCGTCGACCATCCCGTCTCGCTGGCCCTGCAGTATGCGGGCGAAAACTGGATCGCCGGTTTCGTCGACCTGGGCGCCATCCTCGGCATGACCACCGTCATTTTGGTCATGGCTTTCGGCCAGACGCGCATCATCTTCGCCATGTCGCGCGACGGCTTGCTGCCCAAGCGCCTGTCGACCGTGCACCCGCGCTTCCAGACGCCGTTCTTCGCCACCTGGCTGGTCGGCATCGTCTTCGGCCTGATCGCCGCCGTGATCCCGCTCAACATCCTCGCCGAACTGATCAACATTGGCACCCTGGCCGCCTTCACCATGGTGTCGATTGCCGTGGTGGTGCTGCGCAAGAAGCGCCCGGACCTGCCGCGCGCCTTCCGCTGCCCCGGCGTGCCCTACGTGCCGGCGCTGGCCGTGATCCTGTGCGTGGGTCTGATGACCTTCCTCAGCTGGGTCACCTGGCTGGCCTTTTCCATCTGGCTGGTGATCGGCCTGGTCATCTACTTCGGCTACGCGCGCCGCCGTTCGCTGCTGCACCCGCAACAGTAAAAAGTCCCCGGCAGCGACACATCCTGTCGCTGCCGCAGTTAAGATGGCGGTCTCGCAACCACCGCAGGCCGCCATCCATGCAACGTTCCCCCGACCTCATCGCACAACTGGACCAGAGCACGGACCAGCTCAAGCGCGCGCGCCTGCGCAACATGCAGTGGCTGGCCGTCGGCTTGCTGCTGCTGGCCGCGCTGGTCTTCGCCGTGGCCCGCTCGCAGCGGGACGGCCACCCCGCCTGGGGCTATGTGGAAGCATTCGCCGAAGCGGCCATGGTGGGGGCGATCGCCGACTGGTTCGCCGTCGTCGCCCTGTTCCGCCACCCGCTGGGCATTCCCCTGTGGCATACGGCCATCATCCCAAACAGCAAAGCGGACATCGGCCGCAGCCTGGGCGCCTTCGTGGAAAACCATTTCATTACCGAACAAGGCATCGCCGAACGCATCGCGCAGGCCGATCCCGCCGCGCGCCTGGGCGCCTGGCTCGGTGACGAGGGCCACGCGCGGCAGCTGGGCATGGCCAGCGCCAGCGTCGCCAGACAGCTGCTGGCGATGGCCGACCACCAGCAGCTGGGACGATTGCTGCGCGAGCAGGCCAGCAACTACCTGGGACAATTGAATGTATCGGACGTGGCGGCCGACTGCATCGATGCACTGATCGCCGACGGCAAGCCGCAGGAGCTGCTGGACTTCCTGCTCGACCGCAGCGCCGCCTACCTGGACGACGAGGCGCATCACGCGGCCATCGGCGACTTCGTGCTGGGCGCTTTCCAGATCGAGAACGCGCTGGTGAAAAAGGCCGTGAAAGCGTATGAACCGCGCATGATCGCCTCGCTACAAAAATTCGCCCTCGCCGTGCGCGTCGATCCGCAGCACCCGCTGCGCCAGCGCATCGCCGGCTGGATCGCCGACAGCGCCCTGCACCTGAAGGCCGACCCGCAGTGGCAGGAAACCGTGCGCCGCTACCAGCTGCAACTGATCGCCAGCGACACGGTGCAAGCCATGCTGGGCGACGTCTGGACCAACATCAGCACGCGTCTGCTGGCCGACCTGCACGCCGACCAGCCCGTGCTGGCGCAAGCCATCGCCAACGTGGCGCGCAACACGGGCAAGGTGCTGGAGGAGGACAAAGCTGCGCGGGCATGGCTGAACACCGCCATCGTCGCCGGCAGCGGCTCGCTGGTGCGCCGCTACCGGGGCGAAGTGGGCGCCTTCATCGCCGCCCGCCTGGACCTGTGGAGCAAGGACGAAATGAGCGAGCGCATCGAACTGGCCATCGGGCGCGACCTGCAATTCATCCGCATCAACGGCACCATCGTGGGCGGCCTGGCCGGCTTGCTGATTTATTCAGTCAGCCAGGCGTTTTAGCGCCACTACCAGCGAAGAATTTCCCCGGCCGGCGCCGCATGCGAAGGAAAATGCGGCAGCACTTCCTGCGCCAGTTCCTGCAGCACCTCCGCGGCCGGGCGCTGGCCATGCTGGATGCCCAGCGCCGCATGGTTGACACCCGCTTCGCGCCATTCACCGAGCAAATCGATCAATCCCTTGCGCCCCGTGCGCAGCACATAGCCGCTGCGCACCGGCGTGCGCGGGTAGTCGGGGTCGTCCACCAGGTCCAGCCACTCATTGCACATGTGGGGGCGGAAGCCGCCATCCGGGATGCACCGGCGCCAGGCGCGGATCTTGTCCGCCAGCCGGCGCGGCCCTTCCGGCGTATCCGTCGCTTCCGGATACGTCAGCCAGCCATCCGCGTGGCGCCCTATCCACGCCAAAGGCTGGCCCGAGGAACTGGTGACGACCAGGGGAATGGCGCCCGCCACGGGCTTGGGCAGCAGTTCCAGGCCCTCGATGCTGCCCAGCGGGCCACTGACATGCACAGGACCAGGGCGCAGCAACTGGCGGAACAGCTGCACGGCTTGCGCATAGCGCTCGCCGCGCGTGGCGTACGGCACGCCATACGCGGGAAATTCGCTGGCGCGGTCGCCCGAGGCCGTGCCCAGCACCAGGCGCCCGCCCGACAGCTGGTCGATGCTGGCGGCCGCCTTGGCCAGGTCGATGGGGTGGCGCAGGGTAAAGATGGCGCTGCCCGTGGCCAGGGCCAGCGAGTCCGTGCGCGCCGCCAGGTAAGCGAGGTAGGTCCACGGGTCGAACAGCTGGCCCGCATCGCCGAAGCGCGGGTCGAACAGGGGAATGTCGCGCACCCAGGCGGCGGCAAAGCCCTGCCTGTCCATGGCGGCGACCAGGTCGGCCTGGCCGGCCAGCGCCCGCATGTCGCCCTGGTAAAAGCGCAGCGGCAGATAAATGCCGAGAGTGAGCGCGCCGGGCGCGAACATGCGGCGGTAGCCGCGGTGCTGGATGAAGGCTTGCGATGAAGCGCCTTGCGTGATGTCCATGCTCATATTGTTCCTTGATAAAAATCAGGCGCCCGTGGCGGGCGCGGGAATGGTGATACCCAGCTGCACGGCGGGGCGGGCCGCCACGCGGGCGTACCAGGCGCTCACGTGCGGCCATTCATCGAGCTTGAAGCCAACCAGGTCGGCGATATGCAGCCAGCCAAAGCTGGCGATGTCGGCGATGGAATAGTCGCCGCCGCCCAGGTAGGCGTGATCCGCCAAGCGGCCATCCATGCTGGCCAGCGCGGCGCCGCACAACTGGCGAAAGTGCGCCGTGGCGGCCGCATTCGCACCTGCCTCGGCGATCTCGAAATGCACGCGCTGGCCCAGCATCGGCCCCATGCTGGCCGCGTGAAATTGCAGCCAGGTGATGGCGGCCCAGCGCTGCGCGGGCGCCTTGGGCAGCAAGCGCCCCGTTTTCCCGGCCAGGTACAGCAGGATGGCGGCCGATTCAAACACGGTGATGCCCGTGTCGTGGTCGACCAGCACGGGAATGCGTCCATGCGGATTGAGGGCCAGGAAAGCGGGCAAGCGGTGTTCGCCCTGATCGATGCGCACGTGGCGCAATTGGTAGGGCAAACCCAGTTCGGCCAGCGCAATGGTGGCTTTGAAACCGTTGGGCGAGCTGTCGGTGTAGAGTTCAAGCGAACCGGCCGGGGATGTGATGGTATGCATGGAGTATCCTGTCGATATAGTTTTACTGAAGTACAATCAGCCTTGTAAACACCGCCATCCTCGTTGTTATCCTCAAAGAATGGAAACGATGATTTTTAGTGTCTGGCTATAGAAAAACTATATCGATGAAGCATCCTTTACCACTCCAGGCGCTGCGCGCCTTTGTCGAGGTGGGCCAGCGCGGCAGCATCAAGGCGGCCGCCGAGGCGCTGCACGTGACGTCGGGCGCCGTCAGCCAGCAAATCCGCCTGCTCGAAGATCGGGTCGGCATGCCCCTGTTTACGCGCGAACGCCAGGGCCTGCGCCTGACCGAGGCGGGCGCCAGGGTCCACCCCGCCCTGCTGGGCGCCTTCGCACAGATCGCCAGCGCCAGCCAGGCGCTGGAAGACATGGGTGGGCGCCAGACGCTGACCGTCAGCACGGTCGCCACCTTTGCCGCCGCGTGGCTGGTGCCGAGGCTGGGCCGCTTCAACCAGCGCCATCCGCAGATCGAGGTGCGCGTGGAAGCGACATCGGCGCTGGTCGACCTGCGCCGCGACCGGGTCGACGTGGCCTTGCGCCACGGCCTGGGCGACTATCCGGGCTTGCAGGTGACGCGCCTGATGGCGCCCGTGCTGGTGCCCGTCGCCAGCCCCGCCCTGATGGCGGGCCAGCCACCCATCGCCACGCCGGGCGATTGCCTGCGCTACCCGCTGCTGCACGATACGGACCGCGCCGACTGGCCCTTGTGGCTGGCCGCGCACGGCGCGCCGGACGACGCTGCGGATGCGGCGCGGGCGCTGCGCGGTTCAGCCTTCGAAGATGATTTTCTGTTGATACGCGCGGCCGAAGCGGGCCAGGGCCTGGCCCTGGTGCCGCAACTGTACGCGCAGGAGGAGATCGCCGCCGGGCGCCTGGTGCAAGTACTGGACTTGCCCTGGCCCGCGCGCTTTGCCTACTATCTGGTGACGCGGCACGACGCGGCCACGCGCCCCGCCGTGCAGGCATTCATGGCATGGATCTGCGAGGAAGCGCAGGCCGCGCGCTAGAGTGCATGGCCGCCGGCCGCGCACGACACCACGCCGCACATGGTGGTAAACAGCACCGGCACGCCGGCGCGCCCCGTGGCGATGCAGGCAGCAGCCGGCACCACGGCCAGCAACAGGGCCAGGTAGGCTATCGCCTTCAGGCGCCGCGCGGAAGAACGACGCACGCCCCCGGCTGCCCCGCGTAAATAGCCTCTGGCCGCCTCATCGCTGCCGCTTGCCGACATTTTCGTATGCATGTCCATCTCCTCCATCCATAGTGACCGGTCTTGCCTCACTGCATTTTGCTACATAAATTTACCAAATACAATAAATAAATTCACGAATAAATCGCTTTTCTTTCTTTCATCACGAAAAACAATGGAATTACGATATTCGCTTAAATCATTTCTATTCGCACTTGCCATCAGGCGGCAAGCCACATCGGCACGCATCCGGCCAAACTTGATGTAGATCATGATTTTTTGAACAAGCTCTTGCTATCCTGTAAAAAAATGACAGGAGCACCGGATGAGCAAGACGCAGCCGAGCGACGCGCAGCACAACGTGGAACATGAGCGCCTGGGCAGCGCCTGGCAAGGCGTGCCGGCGCCAGGCTATCCGGAAAGCGCGCCCGAAGGCGCCACCCTCGACCTGCTGCTGAACGCCTGGCTGGGCAAGTTCACGGGCGGCATTTCGCCGGCCGCGCTGGGCAACGCGTATGCCGACTGGCTCAGCCACCTGGCATTGGCGCCATCGAAGCAGCAAACCCTGCTGGAGGAAGCCTGGAAGAAGATCGGCCGCTGGCAGCAATACGCCATGCAATCGGCCCTGACCGGCGGTGCAGCCGAACCGTGCATCGCGCCGCTGCCGCAGGACCGGCGTTTCGACGATCCTGCCTGGCGGCGCTGGCCGTACAACCTCGTCTACCAGGGCTTTTTGCTGCAGCAGCAATGGTGGCACCGCGCCACCACGGGCGTGCGCGGCGTCTCGCCGCACCATGAGGATGTCGTCACGTTCACAGTGCGCCAGTGGCTCGATATGCTGGCGCCGTCGAACTTCCTGCCGACCAATCCCGTGGTGCAGCAATCGGCCCTGGAAAGCGGCGGCGCCAGCCTGGCGCGCGGCGCAGCGCATGCGGCCGCCGACTGGCAGCGCGCCGCCATGGGCCCGTATGCGCCCGACACGCGCCGCTACCAGGCAGGCCAGAACGTGGCCGTCACGCCGGGCAAGGTGGTCTACCGCAACGACCTGATCGAATTGATACAGTACGCGCCCACGACGGCGACGGTGCACGCGACGCCGCTGCTGTTCGTGCCGGCGTGGATCATGAAGTTCTATATTCTCGACCTGTCGCCGCACAATTCGCTGGTGCGCTACCTGGTGGACCAGGGCCACACGGTGTTCATGATTTCCTGGAAAAACCCGACGGAAGAAGACCGCGAGCTGTCGCTGGAAGACTATCGCCAGCTGGGCGTGATGGACGCGCTTGACGCCGTTGCCCGCATCGCGGGCGCGCCGCAGGTGCACGCGGCTGGCTACTGCCTGGGTGGCACCCTGCTGGCGATCGCCGCCGCGACCATGGCGCGCGATGGCGATGCGCGCCTGGCCAGCCTCACCATGCTGGCGTCGCAGGTGGACTTCAAGGAGCCGGGCGAACTGTCGCTGTTCATCGACGAGAGCCAGGTCAGCTTCCTGGAAGCGGCCATGTGGACGCAGGGTTACCTCGACACGAAGCAGATGGCCGGCGCCTTCCAGCTGCTGCGCTCGAACGATCTGATCTGGTCACGCCAGCTGCGCCACTACCTGCTGGGACAAGACGAGCAGGACAGCGACCTGATGGCCTGGAATGCGGATGCCACGCGCATGCCCTGCCGCATGCATTCGGAATACCTGCGCCGTCTGTTCCTGCACAACGACCTGGCCGAGGGCCGCTACCGCACGGCGGGCCGCCACATCGCCCTGCCCGACATCGATGCACCCATCTTCGCCGTCGGCACCCTGACGGACCACGTGGCGCCGTGGCGCTCCGTGTACAAGCTGCAGCTGCTGACCGACACGGACGTCACCTTTTTGCTCACTTCGGGCGGCCACAATGCGGGCGTGGTCTCGCCGCCGGGCCAGCCGCACCGCAGCTACCAGCTGGCCACGCACGGCCACGACGCGCCCTACATCGACGCGGACAGCTGGCAGCGCGACGTGCCGCACCACGACGGTTCGTGGTGGCCCGCCTGGCAAGCCTGGCTGGCGCAGCGCTCCGGCGTGCAAGTGGCGCCGCCGTCCATCGGGCCGGACCTGGGCGATGCGCCTGGCAGCTACGTGCTGCAAACCTGATCACCGACAACCGAGCGACAACCGCGCGACAACCGAGGAAAACGCCATGCCCTACACTACCCTGCTGGTCCACGTCGACAATTCCCGCCACTGCGCCCAGCGCATCCGCCTGGCCGTGCGCCTGGCCGTTGCCGAAGGCGCGCACTTGATCGGCTCGGCCATGAGCGGCATCTCGCGCTACGCGTATGGCGGCGGCGTCAATGCGCTGCAGTTTGCGCCGGCGCAGATGCAGGCGCTGCGCACCCAGGCCAGCGAGGCCTTGCACGACTTCGAGCGCATCGCCCGCGAGGAAGGCCTGGGCGCCTACGAAACGCGTTTCGTCGACGACGACGCGCAAGGCGCGCTGCTGCTGCAGGCGCGCTATTGCGACTTGCTGATCCTGGGCCAGACGGATGCGCAGGATACGCCGTCGCGCGTCATCGCCGGCACGCCGGAATACCTGATGCTCCATTGCGGCCGGCCCGTGCTGATGGTGCCGCACGCGCCTTCGGCCGCGCCAGCGGGCATCGCGCAGCATCCGCTGCTGGCCTGGAACGGCAGCACCGAAGCGCTGCGCGCCATCACCGATGCGCTACCGTTGCTGCAAGGGGCGCGGCAGGTGACCCTGGCCGTCGTCAATTCACACGCCCAGCCGGCCGCGCACGGCGAGCAGCCAGGCGCCGACCTGGCCCTGTACCTGGCGCGCCATGGCGTCAACGTCGAAGTGCTGCAGCACGACACGCCGCCGGGCCAGGACGTGGGCACGGCCCTGCTGGCCATAGCGGCCCAGCGGCACTGCGACCTGCTCGTGATGGGCTGTTACGGCCACATGCGCCTGCGCGAAGCGCTGCTGGGCGGCGTCACGCGCACGGTGCTGCAGGAGATGACCTTGCCGGTGCTGGTGTCGCACTAGCCGCATCAAGCCGCGCCGACGCC
>NZ_JABXFH010000084.1:0-13352 GCF_013372745.1 Janthinobacterium sp. BJB401
CGAGCACTTACTTCTTGACGATCTTTTGCAAGGTTTGCTCGACGTAATCGCCGTCTTCATCGGCGAACGTCACCTTCACGGGATACCATTCCAGCGACGGCGCCAGCCACAGGTCCACTTGCTGGCCCTTCTTGTCCGGCGGCGGCGCCTTGATCAGGTGCACGGCCTCCACCAGACCCTGGCCGGTGGCGACGGTCTCCTGCTTGACGACCTTGAAGGTCCACGGTTCGGCGTCGTGGCGGCCGGCAACGAAGAAGCTCCATTCCGAACCGGGCGTGAATTTCTCGGGGGTGGCGCGCGCCACGCTGACCAGTTGCCAGACGGTGCTGTTGCGGTCCTGCTCGCCGCCTTTCAGAGGATAGCTGTCGTCGCCTTCGCTGAAGACGATCGTCTTGCTGTCGCGCTTGAAGGTGGTCGTGGCCGCTTCCTTGCGGAAGCGCTTTTCCACGAACTGCGCCGGCGCCAGGCCGTAATCGTCGACCGTGCCTTCGCTGCGCTGCTCGAGTATTTTGCCGAACAGGGCCGCCTTGGTTTCGGCCAGCAGCGAGTACTTGCCATCGCCGGCGCGCCAGTTGCTGACGGATTCGCCCGACAGCGCAATGCCGCGCTGTTTCGCCTTGATCGAATACACGAGGTCAGCCGACGGCGCCAGCTTGTACGGGCGCTTGATGACGGGGTGATCGACGGGCTCGTCCGCCGCCATGGCGGGACTCAGGGTGGCGGCCAGCAGGCTGGCGAGCAGAACGCGTTTCAAAGTTATCAAAGTAGTCATTTATTTTCCTGTAGCGTCATTGACGCGAATTTGGGTCACGGTTTGCGTGGTCAGCGCCCCGTTCGCTTCGGTATTGCGTATTTGTACCGGATACCATTGCATGGACGGCGCCAGCCAGATATCGAGCTGCGACGAATATGTGCCGGGCTTCGGCGGCCGGCGCAAATGCCACGTCACCAGCCGGCCCATCCTGGTTTCCAGTTCTTCCTCGCCCACCAGGTGGAAGCGGAATACGGTCGCCTCCTTTTCCTCGCCGACGAGTATGTCGATATTGCCCACCAGCTGGTTGACGTCGGCACGGCCGATGGCGGCCAGCTGGAACGGCACGGTGGCCTTGTCTTGCGCCCCCTCTTGCCATGGCACCGTGGCCGTCGTGGCCGAAAACGTGATGGCCTTGGCGTCGCGGTTGAAATGCGTGGCCGTTTGCGCGCGGCCCTTGCGTTTTTCCGTGGCCGTGACGGGCACGATGCCGCTGCCATCGATCACGCCTTCGCTGGTCAGCACCAGCAGGTTGATGCGCGTGATCAGCATGCTCAAGCCCACTTCCAGCTTCAGCTGATACGTGTCACCCCGATTGTCCCACGCCATCGCGGCCACGCCCTGCCATTTGGTGCCGTCCGCATCGCGCCGGTCCACATGCAGGTCGAACTGGGCCGAGGCGGGCGCATTCGTCTTGTAGCGGCGTGCCTGCTCGACGGGCGGTGGCGGCGGCGCGCTGGCTGGCACGGGTGCGGCGGCCACGGCGGGCGCCGGCGCCGTGATGGCCGGGGCGGCCACGGCGGCCGGTTCGCTCGTGGCCGGGCCTTCCGGCACGTCGCTGGCGGGCGCCGTCAACTGGGGCGTTTCGCTCGACGCCAGCTCCGTCGGGGGCGGCGGTGGCGGCGGCCTGGGCTTGGGTACGGGCCGCAATTCAGGCGGCGGTGGCGGCACCACCGGCAGCGGTTTGGGCGGCTCGGCGATCAAGGCCATGCTGACCACCTGCGCATGATTCTGTCCCAGCGGCACCATGCTGGCACGCGAGGTGAGCCATTCCAACGCCACGTAATGCAGTGCGCCGATGACCGCGACAAAGACGACGGTGCGGCGGCGCGGTGGCGAAAAGAAGGAGTCAGGCATCATAGGCCGTAGTGTAACGCTTCCGCCCCGCTTCCCGCTTCTTGCCCGTGCTCAACTCTTAATGTTTTATGTAAGAAAATGTTGGCGGCATTGCGTCAGTTGCAAGCCGATATCTGCTACGCTAAGCCTATCCATCTACCAGGAGATTTCGCATGGCAAACCCGCAAATGCCCCAAATGCCGGGCGCAGCAGTTGTGACCGATACGCTCGACTTCGTCAAAAACCTGTGGGGCAGCATGAGCGTGCCCGGCATGGGCGTGCCTGGCATCACGGCGCCCACCATGTCGGTGGAAGAGCTGGACAAGAAAATCAACGACCTGAAAGCCGTCGAAGCGTGGCTGAACCTCAACACCAGCATGCTGCGCGGCAGTATCCAGGCGCTGGAAGTGCAGCGCGGCACCATCGCCACCCTGAAATCGATGGGCGCGTCACTGGCGGCGGCCATCACGCAACCGGGCGCCAGCGAAAAAACCGTGTTTGAATCCGTGCCCTACGCTTCCGCGTTTTTCCAGCAAGCCGCACCTGCGGCGCCTGAACCGAAACCGGCTCCTGCGCCAGCACCTGCGCCCGTACCGGAACCGGCTGCGGCTGCGCCCGGCGATGCCGGCAGCCAGGCGGCAGCCCAGTTGGCCAATCCAAGTGCTTGGTGGAATTTGTTACAAGATCAGTTCAAGCAAGCCGTCTCGACGGCGATGTCGCCTGACGCCGCCAGCGCGGCAGCGGCCAGCTTTGGCAGCGTGAGCAAAGCCAAGCCAGCGGCCAGCAAGCCGGCCAAACCTGCCGAGGCAGGCACGGCAGCCAAGGCCAAGGCCCCGCTGCGCAAGGCGCCGGCAAAGCGCGCGGCACCCAAGGCGAAAGCGCCAGGCAAAGCCTGATGCTGCAAGCCGGCAATATGATCAGGCGATACGATGAATGCGGATCGCCTCGATCATGTTGTCGGCCTGGCGTTTTACGTCACCGATCGTGATCAGGCCTTCGTCGGCCAGCGCCTTGGCGTGCTCGTACGAAGACTGGAATGTTTCCAGCGTGTCTCCCTTGGCGGCGACCGGGCGTACCCAGGCAATACTGCCGACTTTCATTTTTTTGTACACTTCATTGACCACATCACGCATAGTTTCTTCCTTATTGTTGTAAAGCAACTCAAGCACGGGCGAACCCACGCTGGCCCCTAGTTTATCATCCGGCACGCTCACGCACGGCTTTTCCGCCTTTTTCCGGCGCCGGCGGCGTTTTTTCCGGCGCTGCGACGGCTTCTTCCGGCCCGGTCGGCGGCGTCAGCTGCACCAGTTGCTCCATCAATTGCGCGAAGCGCTGCTGCCCTGGTGCAATTTTGTCTACATATAACAACACTTCCATGGCCTCGGCCGCCAGGTCGGCCTGAAACCCGCGCTGCTCCAGGCACGACACGATGATTTGCGCGGAATTGAACAGGATGCGCAAGTTGTTCGGCAGCTTTTCGCGCGCCGTGCGCATCCAGGCGACCGCCTCGTTGAGCTTGTCCGTCTTCCACAGCAGCACGCCCTTGTTCATCAAGTCCGACGCTTCCTTGCGCGCAGCGATGATCAGGCTGGTGCCCTCGTCGCCCATCTTCGCCTTGTCGAAAATCTTTTGCACCTCGTCCTGCACCACCTGGTTGTCGTGGTTGTTCTTCACCACATAGCACAGCAGGCCGGCCGGCGCATCCTTGACGCCGACGGCGAACAGCAAGGTGGCCAACTCCATGCAGATGACCTTTTCGGGGCGCGCCGGGTCTTCGGCCAGCATGGCTTCGAGCTCGTCGCCGCACTTGCGCGCGCGCCGGTAATCGCCCGTTTCGTGGTGCACCATGCCTTCCGTGATCTTCGCGCGCAGCCCGATCTGCTCGGGCGAGAATTCGCGCTGCGCCAGCAGCAGCCACTGCAGCGCCTCCTTGGCATCCTTCTTCAGGCCGCACACGCGCGCCAGTCCCAGGTAGGCGTCCGGCGTTTTCATGACGGAAAACTCGCCGATGGAAATACACTTGCGAAAAGCCTTTTCCGCCATGCTGACATTGCCCACTTTCAGGGCCGCCAGTCCCAGGTTGCGCTGGCGCGGCACGGAATTGGGCGACAGGCGCGCCGCCTTTTCCAGCACGCCGCAGGCCTCTTCGTGCTGGCCCATCAACTGGTAGGCGACGGCCATCTGGTCGTAGGCATCGATGTAATACTTGTTCTCGACGATCACGCCCTGGAAGATCTGCCGCGCCGCCTCGTGCTCGCCGTTATTCATGCGGATCTTGCCCAGGCCCGCCTTGGCCCAGCTGTAATCACGCTCGGCCAGCACTTTTTCGTATACGGCGCGGGCCTTTTCAGGTTCGCCGCTTTTCAGCAGCAAACTGGCCTTCATGCGCAGCAATTCCAGCTCGTGCAGCTTGTTGAGCTCGATCTGCGCGTCGCACAATTTCGCCGCGCGCAAATAATCCTTTTCCATGCAAGCCTGGTCAATTTCACGGAATACCTGCTTCTTGTGCCACACGCGATTCAGGCGCGTCAGCAGCACGCCTTCCGTGATCGGCTTGATCAGGTAGGCGTCGGGCTGGTGCTCGGCCGCGCCCATCACGGATTCCACGCTTTTCTCGGCCGACACCATCAGCCACACGCTCGATGGCGCCGTCAGGTTGCGCACGCGCGTCTCTTCCAGCACTTGCTGGCCGTTCTTGCCTTCGCCCAGGTTGTAATCGCACAGCACCACGTCGTAGCGCGTCTTGGCCAGCAGCTTCATGGCTTCGCCGCCGCTGGCCGCCTGGTCGATATGGCGCGCGCCCAGATTGCGCAAGGATTCGCGCAGCAGGATGCGGATGCCGATGAAATCATCGACCAGCAGATAATGTTTGTCGGCCCAGTCGGTGCTGCCCGCTTCGGCGGCGGTGGCGTGGCTGTCTGTCGTCATGGGTTCCTCGTTCAGGGCAGGCGCAGGATGAAGCAGCCGCCGCCCAGAGCGCCGCCATTTTCCAGCGCGATGCTGCCGCTGCTGCCCCGGTGCTTGTGCATCTTTGCCACTTCGCTGGAAAAATACAGGCCCAGTCCCGTGCTGTTGGTGGAAAAATTCACGCCCGCCGTCATGCCATCCATGGCCGCGCTGCCCGCGTCGAGCAAGGCCTGCGTATAGCCGTCGCCATTGTCTTCCACGCGCAGCTCGAGCATGCCGTCGTGCTCCCGCACGGACAGGCGGATCGTGTCTTTCGTGTAGCGGATGGCGTTGTTGATGGCATGTGCGAGCACGCCGATGACCAGGTCTTCATCGAGGGTCCAGATCAACTCGGGCGCACAAGCCGTCTCCAGCTGGATGCCTTTCGAGGCCAGCAGGATCTTTTCCTGATCCACCACCTGGTCGACCACCTGGCTCACCAGTTGCGGCTGCACGTCAAACGGGTAGCCGGGCTTGCCCACTTCCTTGTACAGGGCCAGCAGCTGGATCAGGTTATCGTTGAGGCGCTTGGTCTGGTACAGCATCTGCGCCATCTGCAGGTAGGCTGGGTCGGCCTGCGGCGCGGCTTTCGCCTGCTCGGCCGCCAGCAAGGATTCCAGCGTGCCGCTGACCACGCTGATCGAATTTTTCATGTCGTGCACGGTCGACGCCAGGAACAGGAAAAGCTCGGGCGAGCTGTGTTGATCTTCCACCGGATATCTCCTTGGGGCCGCAGCTTGATTATTGCCAAGGATAAATTATACCGCCAGCCTGCGGGCGCCTGCCAGCCGCGCGCAAAGTCCCTGACATGACGCAACAATGCCGCCCCCGCTTGGGCAGGGGCGGCATCAGCTTGACAAGCAGGCAAGTTCAGCGGCGCGCGCCCGCGAGGCGTTTCACGACGACGATCATGCGGTCGATTTCCTCATACGTGTTGTAGAAGGCGAACGATGGCCGCACGGTCGCTTCCACGCCAAAACGGCGCAAAATCGGCTGGGCGCAATGGTGGCCCGAGCGCACGGCGATGCCCTCGTCGTTCAGGGCGCGCCCCACTTCCGCCGGCTCGTAACCGGCCAGCACGAACGAGGCCACGCTCGCCTTTTCAATCGCCGTGCCGATCAGGCGCACGCCGGGAATCGCCTGCAAGTGGTGCGTCGCGTATTCCAGCAGCGCGTGCTCGTAGGCGGCGATGTTTTCCAGGCCGATGCGCTGCACGTAGTCGATGGCCGCGCCCAAGCCCACGGCATCGGCGATATTCCCCGTGCCCGCCTCGAAACGGTTCGGCACGCCCTGGTAAACGGTGCGCTCGAACGTGACGTCGGCGATCATGTTGCCGCCGCCCTGCCAAGGCGGCAATTGCTCGAGCAAGTCCGCCTTGCCATACACGGCGCCGATGCCCGTCGGGCCGAACACTTTATGCCCCGAAAACACGTAAAAATCCGCGCCCAGCGCCTGCACGTCCACGCGCAAATGCGACACGGCTTGCGCGCCATCGACCAGCACGCGCACGCCGGCCGCATGCGCCAGCGCGATGATCTGCGCCACGGGCGTCACGGTGCCCAATGCATTCGACACCTGCGTCACGGACACGAGCTTGGTGCGTCCGTTGAGCAGCTTGCGGAATTCGTCAAGGATGATCTGCCCGCTGTCATCGACGGGAATCACGCGCAGGGTCGCGCCCTTTTCCGCCGCCAGCTGCTGCCATGGCACGATGTTGGCGTGGTGTTCCAGCTGCGAGACGATGATCTCGTCGCCGCTGCCGATGTACTTGCGGCCAAACGTATTGGCAATCAGGTTGATGCCTTCGGTGGCGCCACGCACGAAGATGATTTCATTGGGCGACGCCGCACCGAGGAACTGCGCCACCTTGGCGCGTGCCGCTTCGTACGCATCGCTGGCGCGCGCCGCCAATGCGTGCGCCGCGCGGTGGATGTTCGAGTTCTCGTGCGCATAAAAATACGACACGCGGTCGATCACCGACTGCGGCTTGTGCGTGGTGGCCGCATTGTCGAACCAGGCCAGCGGCTTGCCGTTGACCCTTTCGGCCAGCACGGGAAAATCGCGCCGCACGGCATGCACGTCGAATGGCGCCGGCGTTTGTCCTTGCTGACGCGCAGGCAGCTCGGTCTGGAAATAGAACGCGGGCTGGCCACTGGCCGGCGAGACTGGCAGCTGGCGCGCGGGCGAGCGCTGCGGCGTGGCAAACAGCCCCCGCAGATCGTCGGGCGCGGCCTGCCCCAGCCCCTGCTGCGCCAGTCCATCGAGCTTGTGGCTTGATGCGGGATAGCCATGCGCGCCGCCGACAAAGTAATACGGCGACGGCGCATCGATGGCAGACAGACGCGGCGTGGGGATCGATGCGGGCGACGGCGCAATCCGTGCTTCCAGCGGCGCCGTCACGGGCGGCACCTGCGCCGTTGCCACGCCGGGGGCGATGGCGGCAAACGAAGGGCCGGGCTGCGGCGGCGGACGGTTCGCATAGCGGGGCGCCGCATCGAGCACGCTGCCGGAACCGCCGAGGCTGGGCGACTTGTCCAAGCCCGGCAAACGGGCAAAGAATTCACCGGCCAGGCGGTTCAGGGTCGCTTCATCGGGCAGAAACGGGACGGCAGGCAAGCCCGCCGCGCCATCACTTGTAGGTGTCTGGGTAGTCATGGTATTTACCGATCTCCACGTCTTCCAGTACGGCCAGCGCATCGTCGGTCAGCACGGCCAGCGAGCAATACAGCGAAATCAGATAGGACGAAATCGCGTGGCGGTTGATGCCCATGAAACGCACGGACAGGCCCGGGCTTTGCTCGCCCGCCAGGCCAGGCTGGAACAGGCCGATCACGCCTTGCCGCTGTTCGCCCGCGCGCAGCAAGATGATCTTCGTCTTGCCGTCTTCGATCGGCAGTTTGTCGGACGGCACCAGCGGCACGCCGCGCCACGTGAGGAACTGGGAACCGAACAGGCTGACGGTCGGCGGCGGCACGCCGCGGCGCGTGCATTCGCGGCCAAAAGCGGCAATGGCCAGCGGGTGCGCGAGGAAAAAGCCCGGTTCCTTCCACACTTTCGTCAGCAGTTCGTCAAGGTCGTCCGGCGTGGGCGCGCCCGTCAGAGTGAAGATGCGCTGGTCGTCATGCACGCTGGCCAGCAGGCCGTAGTCGGGATTATTGATCAGTTCGCTTTCCTGGCGCTCCTTGATCGTCTCGATGGTCAGGCGCAGCTGCTCCTTGATCTGGTCGTGCGGGCTGCTGTACAGGTCCGACACGCGCGTGTGCACGTCGAGCACCGTGCTGACGGCATTGAGGAAATACTCGCGCGGCTGGTCATCGTAGTCGACGAAGGTTTGCGGCAGTTCCGACTCGTCGCGCTGCGAGCAGGCGACGCGCACGTCCTTCGGATTTTTTACGCGATTGAGGCGGTAGATACCCGCTTCCACGGGCAGCCATTGCAGCAGATGCACGAGCCAGCGCGGCGTGATCGTGGATAACTGGGGGACGCTCTTGCTTGCATTGGCCAGCTGGCGCGCGGCGTTATCGCCCAGCGCGAACTGGTTCTCTGTTGCTTCTGCCATGACTACTCCTGATGAGAAAAGTGAATATGCTTATCTGAAAAACGAATAAAGTATCGGACGCCCCTCTCATTTACTCAACATGCTATCGCCATCATCGTGGCGCTTAATCCACCCGCTTTAATCCACCAACTCCGGCTCGCAGCGCGCCATCAATCCCGCCAGGCCGACGCCCAACGCGATGGCCAGCTTTTCCACCGTCAGCAGCGACGGCGTGGCGGCGCCCCGTTCGATTTCGCCGATAAATGAACGGTTCAAGTCGGCCGCTTCGGCCAGGCGCTCCTGCGACCAGCCACGCCCTTCGCGCAACTGGCGCACGGCCAGTCCAAACTGTTTGATCAACATGCTGTCCTCATGGGTGGTGGGCAAAAGCGGGTTGGGATGGCGCCGGCAAATCCGGTGCTTCCTGCTGGTTATGCGCTTGCGTGACATGGCTGCCGGGCGCCACGCTGCGGGTCAGCCAGACATTGCCGCCGATGACGGAGCCCTGGCCGATGGTCACCCGTCCCAGGATCGTCGCGCCCGCATAAATGACCACGTCGTCCTGCACGATCGGATGGCGCGCCAGTCCTTTTTTCAGCACGCCATCAAAGCCGGCGGGAAAGCGCTTGGCGCCCAGGGTAACGGCTTGGTAGATGCGCACCCGTTCGCCGATGATGGCCGTCTCGCCGATCACCACGCCCGTGCCATGGTCGATGAAAAAGCTGCTGCCGATGATGGCGCCCGGGTGGATGTCGATGCCCGTCTGCGAATGGGCCACTTCGGCGATGATGCGCGCCACCAGCGGCGCACCGAGCGCATACAAGGCGTGCGCCAGGCGGTAATGGATGATGGCCAGGATGCCCGGATAGCACAGCAGCACTTCATCGACGCTGTGCGCGGCCGGGTCGCCATGGAAGGCGGCCGCCACGTCCGTGTCGAGCTGGGCGCGGATGCGCGGCAGCGCGCGGGCGAAGCGCTGCACGATGGCCAGCGCCTGCTGTTCGATGGAGACCGTCTGCTGCAAGCCGTGCTGGCGCGCATGGTAACTGAGTTCGCGCCGCACCTGCTCGTGCAAGCCCGAGAGGGTCGTGTCGAGCGTGTGGCCGACAAAGAAATCCTCGCTCTCCTGCTGCAGGTCGAGGGGACCGAGGCGCATCGGGAACAGGGCCGCGCACAGGGCTTTGATGATGTCGTGCAAATGCTGGCGCGACGGGAATTCGCGCGCGCCGCACTCCTGGTTGCTGGCCAGTCCTTCGCGCCACTGCTCGCGCACGGCGCGCAATTCATCGACGATCTGGTGCAGTTCCCATTGCGGCTGGGCGGCAAGAGGGGCCGGGGGAAGGGCTTGCTGGTTCATGGTGGTCCCGGGAAGAGGTTTAATCTTGCAGCCAGGGCAGCGCATGCCAGCGCCAGCCACCGCTGTGGCCACGCTGCTGCTGCTCGTCGAGGTCGCCCTCGAAGCCTTGCGCGATATTGAAGACGTGCGTGAAACCGGCCTTGGCGGCCGCTTCGGCAGCCGCGGCCGAGCGCTTGCCGCTGCGGCACAGCAGCACCACGACGGCATCCTTGCCGCCCACCTTCGCTTCCAGTTCGCGCGTAAAGCGGGGATTGCGGTTCATGGACGTGCCGGTCGCCCACGCCACGTGCAGCGAGGCAGGCACGTAGCCGACGAAGGTGCGCTCTTCATGCGTGCGCACGTCGACCAGCACGGCTTTGCCGGCCTGTACCAGCTGCCACGCATCCTGCGCGCTGACGATGCCCGCATACGGCAAGCCCTGCACCTGCGCCTGGGTACGCGCGAGATTGAGCACTTCGTCAAAAGCCGCCTCGCCGTGGGCGGCGCGGGGATCGAAAATCAGTTCTGCAGCAGCCATCTTTCCACCTCTTTATTCCGTCGTCAAAAACCAGCACGAGTCCACTGTAGCGAACTTATGTTGTTCGGAAAACAAATTAAAAAGAGTTTGGAAAGCTGAAAAACGTATATGGGAGATTTATGCAGCGCGGCGGCGTTCGCGCAGCAGGAAGCGCGCAGGATCAAGCGCAGCGGCCAATTGACTCTCCAGTGGCAGCGGTTCCCCCTCCAGCTGGCACGCCAGCAGCTCGGCCGCCAGCGGCGCCCAGATCAGGCCGCGCGAGGCGTAACCGAGCAAGCCAAAGAGGCCGGGCCAGCGCGGTACGTCGCGCAGGCGCTCGCAGCGGCCCGGTATGCGCGGGTCGGGCAAGGCCCCCGCCAGCGGCAGGCGGTCCGGTGCCATGCAGCGAAAGCCCGTGCGGCCCGCCAGCGGCGCGTCGAACGGAGCCACATCAAGGATGTCGGCGATCTTTGCGATATTGTCTTCCTGGCTCGATGGGCGCAAGCTGGTGTCAGCGTCCGCATCGTAGCTGGCGCCCACGCAGACGACGCCCTGGTGCGCCGGCGTCATGTAGGCCTCGCGGCAGACGACGAACGGCAACGACGGCAAGCTGCCTTCGGCCAGGTGCGTGACCTGGCCACGCACGGCGTCGAGCGGCAGGCCGGCCGCCTGCTCAAAATCGATGGCCCCCGTGCCCGCCGCCAGGATGACGTTGGGCGCGGCCGCGATCAGGGCGCCGTCCGCATCGCGCACCAGCCATTCCTGGTCGCCGCGCTCCAGGCGCAAGGCGCTGCTGGAAAAGCGCCGCGTCAGCAAGGCGCCGCAGGCGTCCAGCATGGCCGCGCAGACGGAGGACGGGCGCGCCCAGCCGCCCTGCTCGAACCACCAGGCGCCATCGGGCGCCGGCGCGCCCAGCATGGCGGTCGCCTCGGGCGCTTCCAGCCAGCGGGCGAATTCACGCGGATACAAGCCACTGGCGGCGATCTGCCGCTGCACCTGCGCATGCGCGCCGTCGCGCGCCAGGTGCAGCACGCCGCTTTGCGCACCCTCGATGGCCGCGCCGATGCCGCCCAGGTCTTTCCAGCGGCGCAGCGAGTACAGATAGGCGGCGCGCGTCAGGCGCGTGGCGATGTTGTCGTCCTTCGACAGCAACGGCATGAAGATGCCCGCCAGGTTGCCCGACGCTTCGCTGGCCGGCTGCGCGTGGCGCTCGATCAAGGTCACCTTCCAGCCGCGCGCGGCCAGCCGTTCGCAGGCGGCCGCGCCGGCCACGCCAGCGCCGATGACGATGGCGCGCCGCTCGGGTACGACGGCAGCCACGGATTCTCCGGAGCGCGCATAAAACACGGCGCGCAAACGGCTCTCGTCAAAAACAAAACCGTTCTTTTGCAGCGCCGTGCGCTGCGCCTCGTCCAGGTGCACGGCCTGCAGGCGCGCGCCATCGACCATCAGGCGCGCCAGCACCGGCGTGGCTGCCGGCACCCAGGCCAGATGCACTTCATCGACGCGCGCCGACAATTGCGCCAGGCAGGCATCGGGTTCGCCGATCAGCACGTCGAGCGTGACGAGGCCATCGTACGAGACCATGCGGTGCAGGCCCGGCACGCAAGGCGGCCACTGTGCGCGCCACTGCTCGGGCAAGTGGCGCGCGTCGACGGGACGCGGCGCCAGCGCGATGTAGTGCAGACGGCGGCCGCCATGCGCCGCGCAGGCGGCGCGCAAGCGGGCACCGTCAAAATCCGTGTCGAGCAGGACCAGCGCGCGGCGCATCAATGCCCCGCGCGGCAAAAGCAGGCGGGCGCATGGTCGTTGACCATGCCGATGCCCTGCATGTAGGCGTAGATGATGGTCGAGCCGACGAACTTGAAGCCCAGCTTGAGCAAGTCTTTCGACAGTTGGTCCGACAGGGCCGTCTTGGCGGGGAATGCGCCCGGCTGCCAGCTGTTGACGATGGGCTGACCATCCACATACGCCCACAGAAAGCTGTCCAGGGTCTGCCCTTGCGCGCGCAGGCGCAAATAGGCTTGCGCGTTCGTGATGGCGGCCGCTACCTTCAGGCGGTTGCGCACGATGCCGGGGTCGGCCAGCAGCTGCGCCACCTTGTCCGGACCATACGCGGCGATCTTTTCCGCGTCCCAGTTGTCGAAGGCGGCGCGGTAGGTGTCGCGCTTGTTGAGGATGGTTTCCCAGCTCAGGCCAGCCTGCGCGCCTTCCAGGTTCAGCATCTCGAACAGCCGGCGCTCGTCGTGGCAAGGCACGCCCCACTCCGTGTCGTGATAGTCGAGGTAGCGGGGATTGGCCGGGTTGGCCCAGGAGCAGCGGGTAATATTCATGGTCGTGTTCTTCATGTGCAGGCAAGTGCCAGTATAGTTTATCGGCCGCGCAGGATGCGTCCCAGTTCCTGCAAGCCGTGCGCCATCTCGTCCGGGGGAATCGCCGCAAAGCCCAGCAGCAGCCCGGACGGCGTGGCGCACTCGGGCCCCGCTGCAGGGTCGGCATAGTGGCCCAGCGGACGCAATTCGATACCGCGTGCCAAGCCCGCGCGCGATACCGTTTCTTCATCGTGGCCGGCGCGAAAGTACGCGCACAGTTCCAGGCCGCTGTCGGCCGGGCCGCACAGCAGTTGATCATCGAGTTCGCGCGCAAGGCCACGCACCAGCAGGTCGCGCCGTTCGGCATTGCTGTCGCGCGTGCGGCGGATATGCCGGCCAAAGTGGCCCTCGGCGATGAAGTCCGCCAGCGCCATCTGCGGCACGATGGCCGTGTGCCGGTCCATCACGGCCTTGGCCTGCACCAGCGCGTCGGCCAGCGCGGGCGGCGCCACCATATAGCCCAGGCGCAGGCCGGGAAACAGCACCTTCGACAAGGTGCCCACGTAGACCACGCAGCCGGCCCGGTCCAGGCTTTGCAGCGAGGCCAATGGCGCGCCCGTGTAGCGGTATTCGCTGTCGTAATCGTCTTCCACCAGCCACGCTTTATTGTGTGCGGCCCAGGCCAGCAGGGCCAGGCGGCGCGGTAAACTCATGCTCACGCCCAGCGGCATCTGGTGCGACGGCGTCACGTACGCCAGCTTCGCCTGCGGACAATGCGCCACGCCATACGCCACGTCCAGTCCCTGCGCATCGACGGGGACGGGAAAGACACGCGC
>NZ_JABXFH010000085.1:0-12537 GCF_013372745.1 Janthinobacterium sp. BJB401
TACTTCAGTTTCACGGGCTCGCGCGCGTCGAAACTGGGCGATCTGGGTCCGAACGGCAAGCAAGCCTTGTACTTCTGGACGCAGACCAAGACCGTCACGGCGCGCTGGTTCGCCCCGGACGATGGCGGCAGCGGCGTCAATACCACCATCTCGATGAAATAAGGGGCTGCCATGGCGACCAATATCGTTTTCATCGGCCTGGGGAACATGGGCTTGCCCATGGCGCAAAACCTCGTGCGGGCCGGCCATGCCGTGACGGGTTTTGACCTGGTGCCCGCCAGCGTGCGGCAGTTCGCCGACGGCGGCGGCCTCGTGTCCGATGACCAGGCGGCGGCGATTCAGGCGGCCGACATCGTCATCACCATGCTGCCGGCCAGCCGCCACGTGCTGGGAGCCTATCTTGGCGACACGGGCATCCTGGCGCAGGCGCGGCCCGGCACCTTGCTGATCGACTGTTCGACGATTTCCACCGAGGCGGCGCGCCAGGTGGGCCGCGCCGCGCAGGAGAAGGGCTTGCCGATGCTGGACGCGCCCGTTTCCGGCGGCACGGCGGGCGCCACCAATGGCACCCTGACCTTCATGGTGGGCGGCGAAGAATCCGCGCTGGCGGCGGCGCGGCCATATCTGGACGTCATGGGCAAGGCGGTTTTCCACGCGGGCGGCTCGGGCTGCGGCCAGACGGTCAAGATCTGCAACAACATGCTGCTGGGGATTTTGATGATCGGCACCAGCGAAGCGATCCGCCTGGGCGTGGCCAATGGCCTCGATCCAAAAGTGGTGTCGGACGTGATGGCGAAGAGCTCGGGCCGCAACTGGACCCTGGACGTGTACAACCCGTGCCCGGGCGTGGCGGAAAACGTGCCCGCGTCGCGCGGCTACACGGGCGGCTTTGGCGTCGATTTGATGCTGAAAGACCTGGGGCTGGCCGTGGAAAGCGCGCTGGCCAGCGGAGCGAGTGTGCCGCTGGGCGCCTTGTCGCGCAATTTGTATAGTTTGCACAGCAAGGCGGGATCTGGCGCGCTGGACTTTTCCAGCATTTATCAGCTATTGGGCGATAAAGCTTAAGGCTGTTGCGCCTGCAGGGCCACCAGGTCGGCCCTGGCTTTTTCCAGCTTGCCTTCCAGCTTGGCGATCTTCTTCGGCTGTTTATTCGCTTCCTGGGCCAGGCGCAGCGAACGCTCCGTCTGGTTGACCTTCGCCTGCGCCTTCAGCACCTTCTTGTTGTGGCGTTCGACCAGGGTGTTGTCGCGGCAGTGAGCGTTGACTTCGTCGAGCGCGTGCGTCAGGCCCGCGACCTTGTCGGACAGGCCCTGTTCCTGGGCCTGGTGCAATTCGCTGCGGATGCTTTCGCGCTTGGCGGCACAGCCGGCCAGCTGGGTGTCTGCGGCGCTGGCGCCCACGGAGGCCGCGGCGAGCAGCAGGGTCAAGGCGGTGGTGGCGAGGCGGTTCATGGCGTTCCTGTATAAGTGATAAGCTCGTGCAATGTAAGCCCGCCGGGATGCCCTGTCAAACTTCGCCTGCAGTGCGCGCCTGTCTGGCCGGCCATCGGCTACCATGCGTGTTTTCTTCCTCCCGATACCACCGCATGCCCAAGAAATTACTCTGTCTGCTGCCTTTTCTGCTGCCGCTGCCCGTCCTGGCGCAAACTTCGCCCACCTTGCTCGATCTGCAGCTGCTCGCCATCAAGGCACGGGCCGATGTGACTACCCATAGCCCGGAAAGCATCGCTGAATTTGCCGAGACCCGGCGGCTGGCGGAAACGGGCGACGTGGAGGCGCAGCTGGACCTGGCGCGCATGCTGCAGCTGGGCGTGGGCGCGCCGCAAGATATGGCGCAGTCGATGGCCTGGATACGCAAGTCGGCCGAGGGCGGCTATGCGCCGGCGCAAGCGGCTTTGGGCCTGGCCTATTCTGTCGGTGGCAAGGTGCCCGTCGATCGCGTGCAGGGTGAATACTGGCTGCGCAAGGGCGCGGCGCAGGGCGACGCACAGGCGCAAACCATCCTGGCGCTGGAATTCATCGATGGCGACAGCAGTGCCGAAGAGCAGGCGCTGGCCATCACCTGGCTGAAGGCGGCGGCGAACGAGCAGCACTTTGTGCCGGCCTACAATGCGCTGGGCGAGCACCTGATGCGCGCCGCCACCGATGAGCAGGACCGCGGCGAGGCTTTCCACTGGTTTGACCGATCAGCGCGTGAAAAGGAGCCGGCCGGCATGCGCAACCTGGCCCGCGCACATGAACTGGGCCTGGGCGTGAAACAGTCCGACAAGCTGGCCCTGCTCTGGTACGAACGGGCGGGATGGAGCGGCGACGTGCCCGCCATGCGGCGCATGGTCGATGTGTACGTCAACGGCGAACTGGGACAACAGGCGAATGCCGAAGACGCCGCCGAATGGCGCGGCAAATTGGCTGAAAAGGAAAACAAATGAAGACCATGTTGTTCATCTTGAGCCTTGCGTTGGCGCAGCCCGTCCTGGCGCAACAGGCGTCCGCCAAAGCACCGCGCCAGCATCCGGCGCTGGTGGAATTCGATATGTCCGGCCAGGACGCCATGCGCGCAAAGGTGCAGGCCGTGATCAACCGCCCGGCCGACCTGTCGCCGGACAAGGTCGCCGCCTTCGACAAGGCGCGGCTGGCGGCGCAAGCGGGAGATAGCGCCGCGCAGCTGGAGCTGGCGCAGATGCTGCACCAGGGTGAAGGCACGCCGCGCGACTATGACGCCGGCCTGGCGTGGCTGCGGAAATCGGCCGAAGGCGGCTACGGCCCGGCGCAGGCTTTCCTGGGTGTGGCCTATACCTTGGGCCAGGGCATGGCCATTGACCGCAAGCTGGGCGAATTCTGGTCGCGCAAGGGCGCCGCGCAAGGCGTGGAACTGGCCAATTTCACCGTGGCCCAGCACTTTGAAAACATCCACAGCAGCCCGGAAGAGCAGGCGCATGCGCTGCACTGGCTGAAGTTTTACGCCGAGAATGGCTTCATCCCCGCCTACAATGAAATCGGCTACCGACTAATGATGACGGCCAAGGACGAGGCGCAGCGCAAGGAGGCGTTCGGCTGGTACATGAAGTCGGCCAAGGCGCTCGATCCGTCCGGCTTGAACAATGTCGCGTATTCATATGAAGTGGGGCAGGGCGTGCCGCGGAGCGACGAAGCTGCCCTGGGCTGGTACGAGATGGCGGCCATCGCCAAAAGCCCGCCGGGCCAGACGGGTTTCGCGCGGCTGCTGGAGCAGGGCCGCGGCGGGCCGACCCGGCAAGGGCCGGCTCCTGAGCCGTTCGAGTTGTATCTGCTGGCGGCAAAGCAGGGCGACGTGGAGGCCATCGAACGGCTGGTCAAGGTGTACGACAAGGGCGAGCTGGGACAGGCTGCCGACCCCGCGCAGGCCGCACTGTGGCGCGAAAAGCTCAGGCTGGCCAAGACTCCCTGAGGGGGCATGACGGCGCGGAAACGGCATGCTATCATCATTGTTATCGATAACAATATCATGAGAGACCGATGAATCCCGATTTCCGCTCCAAGGCGATGCTCGAAGCGCATATCCTGCACACGATGCACTTTTATCACCCGCGCGCCATTGACCCCAGCGGCGGCTTTTATCACTTCTTCCTCGACGATGGCACGGTGTACGACGCCAGCACGCGCCACCTGGTCAGCAGCACGCGCTTCATCTTCAATTACGCCATGGCGTACCGCCGTTTCGGCGGCGACGAATACCAGGCGGCCGTGCGCCACGGCGTGGCCTTCTTGCGCGACGCGCACCGCGACCCGGCCACGGGCGGCTACGCCTGGCAACTGTCGTGGAAAGATGGCGTCAAGCAGGTGGAAGACGGCGCCAACCACTGCTACGGCCTCGCTTTCGTGCTGCTGGCGTATGCCCACGCCTTGCAGGCGGGCTTGCCGGAAGCGCGCGCCTATCTGGACGAAACGTTTGAGCTGATGGAGCAGCGTTTCTGGCTGCCCGAACACGGCCTGTACGCGGATGTGGCCAGCGCCGACTGGTCTACTTTGGATGGTTACCGTGGCCAGAACGCCAATATGCACGCGTGCGAAGCCATGCTGGCCGCTTTTGAAGCGACGGGCGAAGCGCGCTACCTGCACCGCGCCGAAACGCTGGCGCACAACATCACGGTGCGCCAGGCGGGCCTGGCGAACGGCATGATCTGGGAGCACTACACGCCCGACTGGGCCATCGACTGGGATTACAACCTGCACGACAAGAGTAATATCTTCCGCCCGTGGGGCTACCAGCCCGGCCACTTCACGGAATGGGCCAAGCTGCTGCTGATCATGGAGCGCCATTCACAATTCATGGCCGGTCCGTCGGACTGGCTGCTGCCGCGCGCGCGCGAACTGTACGACACGGCCCTGGCCAAGGCCTGGGATGGCGCGCATGGCGGCATCCATTACGGCTTCGGCCCGCAAGATGAAATCTGCGACGGCGACAAATACTTCTGGGTGCAGGCGGAAAGCTTCGCCGCGGCCGCCGTGCTGGCCGCGCGCACCGGGGACGAGGCCTACTGGCAAAGCTATGACAAGATCTGGGACTACAGCTGGCAGCACTTCGTCGACCATGAACACGGTGCCTGGTACCGCATTCTGACGCCCGAGAATGGCAAGATCAGCAAGGAGAAAAGCCCGGCCGGCAAGACCGATTACCACACCATGGGCGCCTGCCATGAAGTGCTGAACGTGATTGGCGGTGCGGCATGAGCACCTCTTTTCCAACTTTTGTGTCGGCCGGCGAAGCGCTGACGGACATGTTGCGCACGGGTGCGGATTCCTGGAGCAGCCAGGTGGGCGGTTCGACCTGGAACGTGGCGCGCGTGATGGCGCGCCTGGGCGTGCCCAGCGCCTTTGCGGGCGCCGTCAGCCTCGACGTCTTTGGCGACGCGCTGGCCGCTGCCACCGACGTGGCGGGCCTGGACATGCGCTTTTTGCAGCGCCATGCGAAGTCGCCGCTGCTGGCCATCGTGCATGAACTGCATCCGCCCACGTATTACTTCATCGGCGACGACAGCGCCGACCTGCATTTCGACGCGGCGCGCTTGCCGGCCGGCTGGATGCAGGGCGCGCAATGGGTGCATTTCGGCGGCATCAGCCTGGCGCGCGAACCGCTGGCGGGCAAGCTGGTGGCGCTGGCGCAGGAACTGAAGGCGGCTGGCGTGAAAATCAGCTACGACCCGAATTTCCGCATCATGATGGATGAACGCTACGACACTACCCTGCGCCGCATGACGCAGCTGGCCGACGTGATCAAGGTGTCCGATGAAGACCTGGCGGGCCTGTTCCGCCACGACGACATCGATGGCGCGTTTGCCATGCTGCGCAGCTGGAATCCGCACGCCACGTATTTATATACGCGCGGCGCACAGGGCGCGGCCCTGTACCAGGGCGAACGGACATGGCAGGCGGCGCCGCCCGTCATCGAGGTGGTCGACTCGGTGGGTGCGGGCGACGCCAGCATCGGCGGCCTGCTGTACAGCCTGATGTACCGGCCCGACGCCGATGGCGGCCAGCACTTGCGCTTTGCCGTCGCGGCGGGCGCGGGCGCCTGCCTGGCGGCCGGCGGCGCGCCACCTTCGGTGGAACTGGTGGAATCGCTGGAGGCACGCACGGTCGTCAGTTAAGTCCGACCAGGCCTGATCTGCATCAACAAGGTAGGCACCTTTACGTTTGGCCTACCTTGTCGTAAGCAATGCTCCTACATGGCTACCGCATGGTGCTGTCTAGAATGGGGACTTCATGTGTACAACTGGAGACAACATCATGGCCACCCAATCACCTCAGGCAGCTTCCGTTTCCCAAACCCAGGCCGGCATGCCGGACATGGACGCGATCGAGCTGCTGACGCAAGACCATCAAACTGTGAAAGAACTGTTCGAACAGTATGAGGGCCTCAGCGACCGTTCGCTGGCCAGCAAGCGCAAGCTGGCCTTGAAAATCTGTCAGGAACTGAGTAAGCATGCGATGGTGGAAGAAGAAATTTTCTATCCCGCCGTGCGCGATGCCAGCCGCTCGAATGAAGACTTGATCGACGAAGCCGTCGTCGAACACGCATCGGCGAAGGAGCTGATCGCGCAAATCGTCGCCATGGCGCCGGGCGAAGACTTGTACGACGCCAAGGTCAAGGTCTTGTCCGAGCAAATCGATCACCACGTGCTGGAAGAAGAGGGCGAGATTTTCCCGTGTGCGCGCGACGCGGAACTCGACCTGCAAGCCATGGCCAGCCAGATCGCGGCGCGCAAGGCGGAAATCGAACTGCCCGACATGCAGGCTTGAGCGTCATGCACGCGCGCGGCTAGCGTGCGCGTCCCGTCGACGCCCGTTCCATCAGGGTGAACGCCATCAGATGATGCGTGGCGGGCGACGTTTCTCCTGTACGGCGCTGGCGGATTTCGTCGATGACGAGATTGACGGCGGCGCGCGCCATGTCGGCGATGGGCTGGTGGATGGTGGTCAGTTCGGGCCAGACGGTGGTGGCGACGGGGGTGTCGTCGAAGCCGCACACGCTCAATTCCGCTGGCACCTGCAAGCCCATGCCGTGCGCCACGGCCAGGGTGGCGGCGGCCATGTCGTCGTTGCTGGCGAAGATGGCGCTCGGGTGCGGTGCTTGCGCCAGCAGCTGGCGCGCCGCGTCGAGTCCCGAGCGATACGTAAAGTAGCCTTGCGCCACCCTGTGCGGGGCTACCTGCAAGCCCGCTTCCCGCATGGCGTCCTCGAAGGCCTGACGGCGCAGCAGGGCGGGCGTGTGCGCCGGGTCGCCTTCGATGAAGCCGATGTCGCGGTGGCCCAGTGCGATCAAATGGCGCGTCATGGCCAGCGCCCCTTCGTAGTCGTCGATACGCACGGCCGAGACGCCGGGCGAGGGACGCGCCGTGGCCACGGCGATGGCGGGGATGCCCATCTGGTTCAGCTGCGCCAGCACTTCTGGCGAATCGCACAGGGGCGGCGGCACGAGGATGCCGTCCACGCCGGCCGCCACCAGGCAATCGATGCCGGCGCGCTGGCTGTCGATGTCTTCGCAGCGTTCGAGCAGCAGCTGGCCGCCGCCCTGGCGGCATTGATCCATGGCGCCGACGAGGAATTCGCTGAGAAAGGCGGCGCTCGGGTTGCTGTACAACAGGCCGATGCGCAGGGTGCCCGTGCGGGCCGCCCTGGCCGCCAGGTTGGGCTGGTAGCGCAGGCTGGCGATCGCCGCCTCGACCTTGTCGCGCGTGGCCGCGCTGACGCTGGTGCGCCCATTGATCACGCGCGATACCGTCATGGCCGAGACGCCGGCCACGCGCGCCACGTCATGCACGGTGGCGCCGCTGGACGTATCGGGGGCGGCGTGCGCCGCCTTATTCGAGGTGGCCACCGAATTTCAGCTTGCCGCTGATGCGCATGCCGTGCAATTGACCCTCTTCCAGTTCGGCGGCGCTGGTGCGCTGCGCCGTGTCGCGCCGCGCCAGTCCCACCGACAGGATATCGAGCATCATCAGCTGCAGCAGGCGCACGATCATGGGCACGAAATTGAGGTTGCCTTCCGGGTGGTTCAGGGTCAGCAGCACGTCGGCCAGCTTGGCCAGCGGCGAACCGCTGGCCGTAATCGCCAGCACGCGCGCGCCGCAGCCTTGCGCCACCTTGACGGTGCGCAGCAGGTCGGGCAGGGCGCCCGAGCGGGAAATGACCAGCGCGACATCGCCCGGCTTGAGCATGGCGGCGCTCATTTCCTGCGCTTGCGGGTCGGCAAAGAAGCTGCTGACGATGCCCAGGTTGAGCAGCTTGTGCTGCATGTCGTCGGCCACCACGCGGGCGCTGCCCACGGCCAGCAGTTCCACGCGCTGTGCGCCGCGCAGCAGCTCGATGGCGGCCGTCAGCGCTTTTACGTCGAGCATGTCGCGCATGGCCAGCGCGGCCGAAGCGTTATTGCCCAGCACCTTGCGCGCCAGTTCCGCGTCGGAATCCGAGATCTCCACATGGCAGTGCGCCACGGTGATGGCGCCGCCCGTCAGTCCCGACGCCAGCTTGAGTTTGAAGTCGGCCAGGCCCTGCACGCCGACCGAGCGGCAAAAGCGCATGACGGTCGGCTGGCTGACGCCAACCCGCTGGGCGATTTCGGCGATCGGCAGGGTCAGCATGGCGTTCGGCTCTTTCAAGACCCAGTCGGCCACCTTGCATTCCGACGGGCTCATGCGGCCGCGCGCCTGGCGCACGGATTCGAGCATGGGCGCGCCGGTATGGGCGCGTTTGAGCTTTTGCGCCAGGATGGCGGCGATGCCGAGGAAAGTGGGCAGTTCGGCCGTGATCAGGAAGGTGGGGATCTGCGCCAGGTATTCGTTCAGGCGGCCCTTTTGCTCGAAGCGGGCGCGGAACTGCGACTGTTCGAACAGGGGGCCCAGGCGCGGCACGATGCCCCCGCCTATATAGATGCCGCCCAGCGCGCCCAGGGTCATGGCCACGTTGCCAGCGATGGAGCCGAGGATGGCGCAGAAGCAGTCGACCGCTTCGAGGCATACGTCGCATTCATTGTTCAGCGCGCGGCTGGTGATGTCGGCCGCCAGCAGCGGCGGCGCATCGGGCATGCCGGCGCGCTCGGACAGGGCTCGGTAGATCAGTTCCAGCCCGCGTCCGGATGCGAGGCGTTCGGCCGAGACGTGCGACAGTTCGCGCCAGGCGAAGGACAGCACGTCCATCTCGCGCTGGTCGCACGGGGCGAAACTGACGTGGCCCCCTTCGCTGCCCAGCGCGATCCAGCGGTCTTCGGCGGGGATCATGCCCGACACGCCCAGGCCCGTGCCCGAGCCGAGCAGGCCGATGACGCTGTCGGCGCGCGCCATGCCGCCGCCGATCTGCAGGCGCTGGTCGGGCCGCAGGTAGGGCAGGGCCATGGCCAGCGCCGTGAAGTCGTTTACTACCAGCAGGGTGTCGAGGCCCAGCGTGGCGCGCATGGCTTCGATCGAGAAGAACCAGTGATGGTTCATCATGCGGATATTGTCGTCGTCGATGGGATTGGCGATGGCGATGGCCGCATGGCGCACGCGCGCCGAACCGGCGGCGCGCGCCTCGCTGCTGTCCATATAGGCGGTGATGGCGTCGAGCAGCGATGCGTAGTCGTCGCAGGGCAGCACGGCCACCGCTTCCAGGTGGCCCTGGCGCGTTTCGAGCACGAAGCGGGCGTTGGTGCCGCCGATGTCGGCCAGCAGGCGCGGCCCTTCACTGAAGCGCTCCGCCGGATCGCTGCCTGCTACTTCCATTTTTTCATCAATTTTCATGGCGGTGCCTAGTCTCGTATGCGTGCGCTGTCTTGGCGGCGCACTGTCGTTATGGCAAAAACCAAGGATTTTAATTCGTATACGTGCCGCGTGCCGAAAAATGCGGGACGCCTGCGCAAATGCTTGCCCGCAGTGCTGGAAACGGATGGCGCCAGCGGGAAAAACAGGGCAGTCAACTCGCCTGTCGGTACGCAAATAAAGTGTCGCAGAGTAGTCGTAGGATTACAACATAATATGTTGATATTTGTTCGTAGTATAGTTACTATGTCTCTGCTGGAAAGAATTCTGGCCAGTACATTCGGCCACGAATGACTAGATAAAAAATAACTACTGAGGAGACTTACCATGCTGCATCGCAACATGTTGAAGGCCGTGTTGAAGACACTGCCAGCTGCCATCGTCTTAGCCATCGCCAGCGGTTCCGCTGCCGCCGATCCAATGTACCCATCCGACGCCGAAGGCTTCCACGGCTACCTGCGCGCTGGCGCCGGCAGCAATACCTCGGGCGACGGCGGTTCGCAAGGCTGCTTCGGCCTGGGTGGCAATACCATGAAATACCGTCTGGGCAATGAGTGCGACGCCTACACGGAATTCGGCTACACCAAGTCCGTTGCCCAGTCCGGCGGCGTGAACTATCTGGCCACCGTCTGGGTCAACGCCTACGCGCCAAACTCGGATTTCGGCAGCAACAAGCTGGGCATCGTCAAGGCCTATGTCGAAGCGCAGGGACTCGATTTCCTGAACGGCGGCACGGCCTGGATCGGTAAACGCTTCTACTACCGTCCTGACATCCACATGCTGGACTTGCAGTACATCAACATGAACGGCACGGGCGCCGGCCTGGATCGCATTCCTGCTGGTCCGGGTAAATTCTCGTACGCCTTCTTCAAGGACAACGATGTCAACAAGCGCGACGATAACGGCGCCATCCTCGGCACCACCTCGGCCGTGCGCCAGAACTTCATCTACGGTGAAATTCCCGTCAATGAAAACGGCACCCTGGACCTGGCCGCGACCTACATCATCGGCGAAGGCAAGGACAACGACTTCTACGGCAAGAAGCATAACGGCTGGCAGTTGTCGGCATTCCACCGCCAGGCGAAAGTCTTCGGCGGCGGCAATACCTTCGGCGTGCAATACGGCGTCGGCCCTGGCACCGGCACGGGCGCGCAGTTCGGCGCTTCGGGCGACACCACTTTCGGTTCGGACGTGAAACGCACGCGCATCTTCAATGACATGGCGATCCAGCCGATGGCCAACTTCGGCATGGAATTCGTCGCCCTGTGGCAAAAAGACGAATCGAACGCCAAGGGTTCGTCGACCTGGACCTCGGTCGGCGTGCGTCCCGTGTATGCATTCACCAACAACTTCAAGCTGGTGGGCGAACTGGGCACGGATCGCGTGACGCAATCGGGCGGCCAGCCAGCCAAGCGTTTGACCAAGCTGACCATCGCACCGACGATCTCCGCCGGTCCTGGCCTGTGGTCGCGTCCTGAACTGCGCGCTTTTGTTACCTACGGCAAATGGAACGACGCGGCCACCGCCTCGGTCAACGCGTCGAACAACGGCGGCCCGATCTACAACAACAATACCAGCGGTACTTCGTACGGCTTCCAAGTCGAAACCTGGTTCTAAACACCGAACCAAACCTGCTGCGCGGCGCGCTTTGCGGCCTGCGATGCTCACCGTGCTCCAGCACGGCTGCGCTTCTCGGCCACAAATCACTGCCGCTCGCGACGGTTTTGTTCAGTGTTGATGTTTGTAAGTGCAGATCAACCTGGCGCATCCTTCGCGGATGCGTTTTTGGCGCCGTCCCGTGATATAAATACAGTGTACGCATGTCATGGATCACGGCGCCGTCTTTACACCAAGATGATGCCCGTTTGCAAGCGGGTCTGAGCACAAGAGCGCCGGTACAGGCGCAGATTTCACCTTTTTCGGCCCCCGTATGCCGAAGCCCCCTAAAAGCTTGATCAAAAAAGGAATGTGGAGATGAAACTGAAATTCAAGATTACCCAACTGGCCGCATTGACCACCCTGGCATTTGCCGGCAGCGCGTTTGCGACCGACGTGGAAGTGTTGCACTACTGGACCTCCGGCGGTGAAGCGAAGTCCGTGGGCCAGTTGCAGCAAATCGTGAAAGAAAGCGGCTTCGGCTGGAAAGACTTCGCCGTGGCCGGTGGCGCTGGCGAAAACGCCGCGACCGCGCTGAAAACCCGCGTCATTTCCGGCAACCCGCCGACGGCCGCCCAGATCAAGGGCCCATCGATCCAGGAGTGGGGCGCTGAAGGCGTGCTGGCCAATATCGATGATGCCGCCATTCCAGGCAAATGGGATGCCGTGCTGCCGAAAGTCGTCGCCGACATCATGAAATACAAGGGCCACTATGTTGCCGCTCCCGTCAACGTCCACCGCGTCAACTGGATGTGGGTCAATCCGGAAGTGCTGAAAAAAGCCGGCGTGGCCACCACCCCGACCACCTGGGATGCGTTCTTCGACGCGGCCGAGAAGATCAAGAAGTCGGGCGGCATCGCGATCGCCCACGGCGGCCAGCCTTGGCAGGACGCCACCGTGTTTGAATCCGTCGCGCTGGGCGTGGGCGGCACGGAGTTCTACAAGAAAGCCATCCTCAAGCTGGACCAGAAGGAATTGACCGGCCCGACCATGCTCAAGGTGTTCGACACCCTGGGCAAGGTGAAGACCTACATCGACAAGGATGCGGCAGGCCGCGACTGGAATCTGGCGACCGCCATGGTCATCAACAACAAGGCCGGCTTCCAGTTCATGGGCGACTGGGCCAAGGGCGAGTTCACGGCCGCAGGCAAGGTGCCGGGCAAGGACTACCTGTGCGTGGCAGCGCCTGGCACGGACAAGGCCTACACCTTCAACATCGATTCGTTTGCCATGTTCACGCAAAAGGATGCGAATGCGAAGAAAGGGCAGATCGCCCTGGCCAACGCCATCATGAATCCGAAGTTCCAGTCGATCTTCAACCTGAACAAGGGTTCCATCCCTGTGCGTTCCGGCGTATCGAAGGACAAGTTTGACGCTTGCGCCCTGAAATCGATGGAAGACATGGACGCCACCAACAAGACCGGCGGCCTGGTGCCATCGTTCGCCCACGGCATGGCGCTGCCATCGGCCACGCAAGGCGCCGTGACCGACGTCATTGCCAAGTTCATGAACACCAACATGAGCTCGAAAGACGCGGTTGCAGCCCTGGCCAAAGCGGCAAAAGTGAAGTAATCACGACGGCGCCGGCACGCTCGCCGGCGCCCGCTGCA
>NZ_JABXFH010000086.1:0-11080 GCF_013372745.1 Janthinobacterium sp. BJB401
GACGTGGCGCGCCGCGCCGCCTCCATGTCCACCAGCTTGGTGCCGTTGACGCCGTCCTGGTTGCTGGCGGCCCGCTTGCGCGCCGTCTCGAAGTCGATGGTCGACCAGCCGCCCGATTGCTTGTCCGTCAGCGCCATGGCGCGCACCAGGGATGGCGTGCGCGCCAGGATCCAGCTCAGGTTGCCAATGCGCTGCTCGTGGTCGTCGCCATCGGGCTGCGGGTACAGGCCCAGGTCCCAGTACTGGCGCAGCAGGCCGGCCAGCAGGCGATAGCCTTCGCCCAGGCCGCGCAAATGGTCTTGCCTGGCGCTGGCTTCGGCCAGCCAGGCGGCGAGCCGCAAGTCCTTGCTCTTTGTGCCCAGCAGGGCGGCGCAGCGCTGCTGGACGAAGGCCCAGTCGGCTTCCTTCAGGTCGGTGACCCACTCGCCCTGGTCGAGCGTGGGGTCGTCGAACTTGCGCGCCTGGCCGATGGCGTCGAAGTCGGTGGAGAAGGACAGGTCGACGCCGCATGGCTGCTCGGCGCTGATGGGAAGTAGGAGCTGGTCGGCTGAAATCATGTGTGTTCTCGGCAGTGGGGCGGATGGCTTGCTGGCGGCATGGCGGCCTTACTGGACCATGCGAAATTCGATGCGGCGGTTGCGCGCGCGGCCATCGGCGCTGTCATTGCTGGCGATGGGACGGTCCGGGCCTTGTCCTGAAGCGCTGAGCAGATCGCCGTCGATGCCCTTGCCGGCCAGGTAGGTCTTGACCGCCTCGGCGCGCGCCTGGCTCAGGTTCTGGTTGCTGGCGCGCAGTCCTTGGTTGTCGGTGTGGCCGATGATGTCCACCTTGCGGCCCGCCAGCTTGTGCAGCGCCGCGCTCATTTCGTCGAGGATGGCGCGGCCAGACGGCGTCAGCGTGGTCTTGCCGCTCTCGAATTCGATGGTGCGGTTGGCCAGCGCGCCGTCGAGGATGTTCTGTTCGGAGGCGGACACGCGCAAGCCGTTGTTGACGGTGTACGTGGGATTGAGGCTGGTGGCGAAGTCGCTGGCGATCTTTTGCCGCTGCGCCTCGTTGGCCACTTCGCCGCGCACGCTGACCACGCTGCCTTCGATCTTCAGCTGGCCGCGGCGGATCTGCTTGAGGTCCGCCGTCAGCAGCTTTTGCACATAGGCGTTCCAGTTGGCCGGTTGCGCGACCTGGCCGACGGCGATCTGGTCGACCACCTTGTCGGCGCCGTACAGTTCGCGCAGGCGCACCAGCACCGCCGCCTTGGCCGCTTCGTCCGGCACCGTGCCGCTGGCCAGGACCTGGCCCGGCTGCGGCGTGGCGGCGGCGGGCGCCGAGACAGTGGCCGCCGGCGCGGCGGCGCTTTGCGCGCTGGCGCCGGCCGGCGCGAAGACCAGGCTGAGAAGGATGGCAAGGCGGATGTGGCGCATGATCAGGTCCCGATGAAGGCGGCACGAAACGTGTCGTGCGCCGATTTGAGTGACAGGTTGGCCTGTGCGAGGTAGCTCGAGGCTTTCTTGATGGCGTAGTCGCTGTCGGCGTGTTCCTCGACCCAGGCCAGGTCGTCGAAGGCGATGTGGTGCTCCAGCGCCGCCTGCGGTTCCATGATGGCGTGCAGGGTCTGCGCCGAGGCGCCGCAAAAGCCCAGCACCAGCGCATGGCGGCCGCGGATGCGGGTGATGAACAGCGCCAGTTCGAAGTCGGCGCGCGCCAGGAACGGGGAGATCAGGTGCATCCAGAAGGCCGCCACCAGGTTGCGGTACAGCGGGTCGGCCGGCAGCGGCAGTTCCAGGCTTTTTTCCAGCCGGCTGGAGCTGCTGGCCATGACGGGCTGCAGCAGCATGCCCAGGGCCAGCAGCACCTGGCGCACGGAACCGCCAAAACCCGTGGGCGCCAGCAGGGCGTCGAGCGCGCCCACCGTCTGCAAGGCGAGAAAATCGTCGAAGGCGGCCTCGTAGGCGCTGCCGCGCAAGTCCAGTTCGATGCTGGCGCCCGCGGCGGCCGCCGGCAGCGCGGCGCCGGCCGCCGCGCCGCACATCTCGGCGCTCAGGGCATCGAGGCGGTTCCACAGGCGCGACAGCACCAGCGGACTGGTCGGTACAAAGCCGGCCGGCTGCGCCACCTCCATGGCGCCCATCATCAGGAAGGGAAAGCGGCGCGACGAGGCATCGCTGCTGGCGGCGATATGCCCGGCGATGGCGCGGCCGCGGCGCGGGCCGATGAAGGCGAAATGCAGCGGCGGCAGCGCATCGTAGGTGAGCTTCCAGCGCGCATCGGCCGTCATCAGTTCCATGGCGTTGGCGAGCCAGTCATCGAGCATCTTCAGCAGGGGCGGATTGTCGCCGTGCTTGATGAAGTCGCCGCGGCTGGGGATCTTGCCAAAATAGCCGATCTGGGTAACGGTAGGGCGGCTCATGGCGTGTTCCCGGCGATGGCGGTGGCCGTTTCCGGCGCGCCGATGGCGACCGATTCCGGCAGTTTCAGGCCACGGAAACCCTGGTTGCCGGCGGAGGTGGCGGCCGGCGCGGGCGCGGTCACGATCTTCAGGTTGGCCGTCACGGTGACGCCGCTGTTTTCCCAGCTCAGTTCGAATACGCCGCCCTCCTTGCGTGTGCGCCTGGCCGAGTCGATCATCTTCTTCAGGCCGAAATGCCCCGGTTCGTTCAGCAGCACCACGGTGCGCCCTTCCGGCGTGATGGCGCTGATGCGCGAGCCGGGTACGCCCTGCGGGTTGGGCCAGACCATGTGCACCCAGGGCTGCGGCTGGCCGCGCCAGCGCAGCGCCTGGCCATCGATCTCGATCGTGTATTCGGCGGCGCCGGGCGCATTCAGTGCCTGCAGGTCGAAGCGCGTCTGCGCTTCGGCGGCGCCGGCCGCCGTGGCCACGCCGTTGGCGCTGAGCGGGGCGACCCAGCCGGGCAGGCTGGCCACCACCGGCGGCGCCAGGGTGATGCCCATCGCGGCCCAGGTCCTGGCGCTGATGGCGTCGCCGCGCCGCACGACCAGCGGGCCGATGGTGGTGTTGAAGAACTTGGCGATGGCGCCTTCCGGGCCGAAGACCTGGCCGATATCGGCATTGCTCGCCTCGATGCGCGAGTCGGGCGCGAACGGATATTTCGGCGCCAGGGTTTTCTGGAACGGTTCGAGCACCTGCGCCAGCCAGACCTTGTTGATCTCCGTCTCGGTCGGCTTGACGATGACGGCGAAGGTCTGCATCAGCGGGCGCACCAGCAGCGGGCGGATGGCCTGCTTTTGCTGGTCGCTCATGCCGGTCAGCATCTGCTCGTCCACGTACTTGAGCGCGTCGGCCAGCTCCGAGCCGTTGCCATCGAGCGTCTGCTGCATCAGCTGCTTGGCGCCGGGGCCCGTGTCGCCCTGGTTCTTGATCTGGTTGAAGCGCACGCGCAGCTTCGACAGGGCCGCCAGGTAGCCGCGCATGGGCGAGGCTTCCTTGTCGCGCGCCACCACCAGGCGCGCCACGCCCGAAAATTCGCGGCCGACGGGTCCCATCGGCATGGCGCCGCCGGCCTGGCCCGGCGCCGCGACGGCGGGCTTCTGACGCAGCACCGTTTCGCGGAACCAGTCCATCGCCCCGCGCTGGGCCCGCTGCAAGCCCTGGCCCAGCAGCGAAGGGTTGTCCCACGAGGTTTCCTGGTACACCGTCTCGATCAGCTTGTTGAGGGGCGACGCTTGCGGATCGCCGAGGCGGTTCATCGCCTGCGCCGCGTTGTCGAACCCGTTCAATTCGCGGATGCTCACGCCCTGGAGGAATTTCTGCCACTCCCTGGCGTAATCGGTCTTGTACAGTTCCACCAGCGCCTTCTGGATCTGTTCCGGGCTGCCTTCCAGGGTCAGGTCATCCTTCGACGCCGTCTTGAGCACCCAGTCGGCGCTTTGCAATTCGCGGTTGGCCGCTTCCTGGAACGCCTGCTGGATGTATTTTTCCCACGCGTCGCGCGTGAAGGTGCCGGGGATGGCGTAGCTGCCCAGCACCAGTTCCTTGTCCTGCTCGCCAACGATGCGCGCCACCGTCATCGACGGGAAGCGCGTGGCGGCGCGCGCCTTCACGTCCGCATACACGCGGTCGCGCGCCGGCATGCCGCGCACCACGTGGCGCAGGCTGTCGCGCGACTGGTCGGCCAGGGCCCGCTTGTTCTCGATCTGCGGCCAGGACGGATCGTCGATCTGCGTCAGGTAGAACGAGATCAGGCGCTCGGCGCTGCGGATCATCTGTTCGCGCGGCATGTTGCCCCGGTTGGCGTCGAGCCAGCCGCGCCAGTAGCGGGTCAGCTGGTCGTTCAGGTGGCCGGCCTCGGCGCGCGACTTGTCGCCCAGCATCAGGTAGGTTTTCAGGGCATTGTAGGCATCCTCGACATTCGTCGGCGCGGCATCCTTGAAGGGCTGGCTTGCCGCACTGACTGGCGCACTGGCTGGCGGACTGGCTGTGGTTGCGGCCGTCGTGCCGGCCGGCACGGCCGTCAGCGGCTGCAGCTGGTCGGCGCCCGCGTTCACTTCCGCGAGGAACGATTCCAGCGATTGCGCCACCGGCGCGAGCATGACTTCCTTGAGGCCGGAAAAATACTCCTCGCGCAGTTTGCGCTCCAGCAAATCGCCCTGGTACAGGCCCAGGCTGAGCGCCAGCGGCCGCTTGCTGCGGTACGCTTCCAGCTGCTCGATGCGGTCCTGCATGATTTCCAGGGCCTGGAAGCGCGACTGCAGATCCAGGCGCTTGTCCTGCACCTTGATGGCTTGCTCCAGGTCGGCCTGGACGTTGGCCGCCAGCTGGCGGTTGGCCAGATAGGACCAGCTCCAGCCGCCCAGCGCCAGGCCGGCCAGCGTGATGGCGGTGAAAAACGTGGCATAGCGCAAGCGCGTCTTGCGCGGGCTGGCGTATTGCGCCACCAGTTCCCGGTCGGCGAAGATCACCTTGCGGAACAGGTTCAGCAGGAAGTAGCCGTGCTGGTCCTGTGCCTGGACAGCCTGGTGTTCCTGCTGCTGCGGCTTGAGGTCGAAGCGCTGCGCCACCCGCTCCGACGAGGCGGAGACGGAAGCGCCTTCCTGCAGCGCGCTGGTGAAATAGAAACCGCGGAAGACGGGCTTGAACTGGAACGGATTTTCCTCGAACAGGGTGGCGATGAAGGCGCGCAGCGGCCCTTTCACGGAACTGAATTCCAGCGGGAAGGTGAACACGCCGGGCGGCATGCGCTCGCGTCCCAGCAGCGACATATTGGCCAGGCTGAGGTCCTTCAGGCCATCGTACAGCTCGTCGAAGCGTTGGTCGAACTGTTCCAGCACGTCCTGCTTCGAGTTGTTGACGCCGTAGGGCAGGGTGGCGCCCCAGACCTTGTCGCGTTCGGCGCGCTCGGCATCGTGGAAAAATTCGCTGAAGCCGGTGATCAGGTCGGCCTTGGTGAATACCACGTACACGGGCGCATGGACTTCCAGCTTCTCCGTCAGTTCCTGCACGCGCTGGCGCAGGTTCTTGGCCAGTTCGATGGCGAATTCGGGCTTGCTGCCGGTCAGCTCGGCAATGCTGACGGCGATGATGATGCCGTTGATCGGCGCGCGCTTGCGGTGTTTTTTCAGCAGGTTGAGAAAGCCGAACCACTCGGCGCGGTCTTCATCGTTGATGGCGTAGCGTCCGGCCGTGTCGAGCAGGATGCCGTCGGTGGTGAAAAACCAGTCGCAGTTGCGCGTTCCGCCCATGCCTTGCACGATCTTGCTGTCGACAAAAGGAAACTGCAGGCCGGAATTGGCGATCGCCGTGCTCTTGCCGGCGGCGGGATTACCGATGATCATGTACCACGGCAATTCATACAGCGCGGCATCGCCCGACAGCTGGCCCAGCCGCGATGTCTTGATGGTATTGATCGCTTCGAGCATGCGCTTGCGGATGGCTTCGGTTTCCTCGCGCTGCACCGGGCCGGCCTTGGGCGCGGCGCCGGCCGCCTGCTGCTCCAGCATGCTGTTGAAACTGGCGCCCTCGCGCCGGCGCCGGCGGCGGCGCAGCCACCACACGATGGCGCCCAGCAGCGCCGCCGCGGCCAGGAAGGGCAGCAGCCGGATGGCTGGCCAGTCGAAAATGACGGCGCAGGCGAAGAGCAGCAGGATGGCGGCCGCGATGCCGAGGATGAGCAGGCTGGTGCGTGAAGTCAGGAAGTGCCAGAATCGTTGCATCATAGTTTTATCGTGTGCAAACCGTTAAGGTGCGTGAATGGGACGTCGCTGTGTATCAGGTGGTGCTGTGACTGTTTTGCGCGGGCGGACCAATGACGAGGGCGCCGCGCTGGAGTGGATCGAGGTTGCTGAGACATAAAACTTGCGCGCCGTCGTCGGCCGCCGCTTGCCGTGCCATGGCCAGGGCGGCCAGCGTCGTGACGGCGCCGCACTGGCCGCATGCGGCGCCGACGCCCAGCACCTGTTCGCCCAGGTCCAGCTGAGGCAAGAGGGCGCCGGCGCACTGCATCAGTTCGAGCATGCGGTTGGCGCGCTGGTCGGTATCGGCGCTGACCAGCGCGATGCCGGCCGTCGCCTCGTCGCCAGCCGCCGCCAGCGCCTGCCTGCCCAGGTCCGCCAGCATGTTCTTGTCGGCCGCTCCCCGCTGGCTGGCGCCTTGCGGCAGTTCGCCCGTGGCGGCGCGGTGCAGCAGGACTGGCGCCGGCTCGTCCAGCGGTGGCGCCGCGCCTGGGATATCCAGCAGCAGGCCGGCCGCGCCTTCGCCAGGAATCTGTCCATTCGTCTGGCTGGCGCTGAACAGCTGCTCCTGGCTCGCCAGGACATGCACGCGCAGCTCGCCCAGGTGCGAATCGCAGGCCAGCACGATGGACAGGCAGGGCGGCTGCGGTGGGGCCGCGTGGCCGGCAAGCTGGTTCAACAGGGCAAACGGCGCCGCTTGCCGGGTGGCCGGCTCGGTGGGCGGCAGCAATTGCTGCGCCGGCCAGCCCTGTTCGCGCGCCAGATGGCGCAGCCAGGCGTCGCCGGCCCGGTGCTGGGCGGCGCTCCACGAGGCCGGCGTCAGCAGGTGCAGCCGCAGCATGGGCAGCGCGCTGGCTGGCGAGGCCGGTGCGCCTGCGGACAGCGCATGCTGCAGGGCTTCGTCCACCAGTTCGGCCAGCACCACGGCGCCCAGGGCCAGCGCGCGCAAGTCTTCCGGATTGAAGGGAAACGGTTCGCTGGCCAGGCCGGCCTGCGGATGCTCGCGCAGCCAGGCGGCCAGCAATTGCTGCTGCAGCTCTTCGTCGATGCCGTCCACCCTGGCGCACAGCAGGGGATAGCCGTCCGCATCGAGCAACTGGCCGTCGAGCGCGGGACGGCATTGGCGCGAGCGCATGGCGGCCAGCAATTCTGACGGCGTGGCGCCGCCCGGCATGCGCAGGCTGGCGGCCACGATATGCAGCGGCACCGCCGCCGCGGGAGGTGTCGCCGTCTCGGCCTGCAGGGGCGCGGCAAGGCCCGGCGCCGCCAGGGCTGGCCCGGCCAGCAGCCTGGCCAGCATTTTTTTACCCAGCCACAGCATGAATAGCAGGGCCAGCGGCAGCGCCAGCATGGCGCCGGCCAGCTCGCCCGGCGTCGGCATGCGCGTGCTGTCGCGCCAGTAGGCGATGGCGCCCGTCCAGCTCAGCGCAAAGACGGACACGGTCAGCAGGCAGCGTCGCAACCAGGGGCGCATCAGCGGGCTCCTCCGCATATGGGCAGGGTCTTCATGCCTGGTCGGTGGTGGCTTGCTGGCTGGCGATCAGCAGCGCCCCGCAGCTGGTCTTGTCGCCGTGGCGCGCCACGGGCTTGCCATCGACGATGAGGCTGGAGTCGCCGCTGACGATGGGGCATACGCCATGGCCGGGCAGGGGACAGGCGACCTTGTCGCCGACCCGCGCCATGCCGATGCCGCCGCTGTCGCTCACCGCCGATGCTTCCAGCACGGTGCCGCCATGCGATGTCTTGTCGCCTAATCTGATTACCGGACCCGCCATACGCGCTCCCTTCAGTGTTTTTTCATGACGCCGGGCAGGCGCAGTTCCGTATGCCCGAAATCCATCATCTTCCAGCGTCCGCCCCAGGTCATGCCGACCGATTCGGCCACTTCGCCATACAGCTGGTAGCCGCGCATGGCCCACGGATCCTTCTCGGAAATGACCAGCTTGCCATTGCGCAGGAAGGCGCAGTCGGCCGCCAGGCCGTACTGGTGCCAGCTTTGAAAGGCGGCCGCGTTGCTGACGTTGGGGCCCATGCCTGCCAACATATCTTGCCGCTCGGGACTGCGGTAGCCTTCCAGCAGCGCCATCTCGTAGCCATGTTTTTCCTTCATGATCTTGAAGACCAGCAGCAGGCGCTGGGCGTATTCCACATTCAGCAAGGTCCAGTTGCGGCTGGCCGATACCAGCAGCGGACGCTCCTGGCGCACTTCTTCCGTGGCAAACACCAGCGGCGGCAGATCGACGGGCGGCACCAGCTGCTCGCCCTGCAGCAGGCTGGCCACCTGCGTATTCATTTCCCGTGTCGACACATCGTAGGCGCCCAGCATGGATTTGCTGTCGGCCATCAGGGCCAGCAGGGTCGGCAGGCTGATCGCGGCCACGCCCGCGAGACACAGCAGGTAATGACGGCGCAGCAGGTCGGCCGTGCGGGCCCACAGCGTGGCGCCGCGCAGTCCCAGGATGGCCATGCCCGTCTGCCGGCGCCTGGCCACGCGCTGCAGGCAGGCGGCGAGGCGCTGCTCCGCGCCATCGACGGCGTGCAGCACGAAATCGCGCCCGGCAGGAAACAGGATCAGCCAGCTGATCAGGCATGCCAGGATGAAATACAGCGCTACCGCGAGTAGGAACACGCTAACCTCAATCAATAAATGTTTGGCTGCGGGGAACGGTGCTGTCCATCAGGGAAAACAGGGACGCGATGGATATTGCCTGGAAGTATATCTTACAAAACTGATAATTAAGGGGGGCTTTTTTCAATTGTGCGGGGGGTGCGCACTGTTGATTTTATGGCACGCGTCATGATTTTGTTGAATAGCGTAAAGTCTTGCAAATATTACAGGAGCGCACATTTTGCGAACTCATGACGATAGCCCCCGGCTCCCGGCCCGGCCCAGCCTGTTGACCCAGGCGCAGCAGGCGGAGGCCGACCGTAACCGCATCCTGACCACGCTCGAGGGTGGCAATACCGGCTCGCCCGTCAAGGCCAGGCGCGGCAGTCTGGCGCTGCGCGGGGGCATGGGCGCGGTGGCCGCGCTGCTGCTCTTGTTGGCCGCCGGCATCTGGCTGGGCCAGCGCGGAGAAAGGGCTGGCGACGACGCTGCGCCGCTTCCCCTGCCCGCCGCCACTGCCGCACCCGCCGCCGTGGCGCCGCCGCCGGCCGTCGCCAGCATCCATGACGAGGCGCCGCAGCAGAGCCTGAGCGAGATGCTTGATGCCGGCGCGACCGCCACAGCCGCCACAGCCACCACGGCCGCTGCCGGGAACGCGCGTGCCGCGCATCCCGACGATGTGCTGAGCAAGGCGCTGGAAACGCCATCGCCGCCACCGGCTGCCGTGAAACCGGCGGTCAAGGCGCCCCGTCCTGCAGCCAAAAAGCCACCGGTGAAAGGGCCGGCTGCCACGCCCGCGCGCCGCGCCGAAGACAGCGATGTCGCCCTGCTGTCGGCCCTGCTGGCCCACACGCAGGCCGCGCCGGCGCCGAAGAAAACCGCTTCCGGCCTGCGGACCCAGTTGCAGCAATGCGCGGCGCTCAAGCGCGACGCCGCCGTGGCCTGCCGCGCACGCGCCTGCCAGGGCCATGCCGGCAACGCGCAATGCAAGACCAGGCAAGTTGCCGCGAAAGGCGGAAAATGAGTGCGGCCAGCGCCGATCAGGTCAACGCTTCCCTGGCTGGTTTCAGCAGCGTGACGCGGCTGTATGAGCTGTCGCTGGACGGCGGCGAGGGCGGGACGTCACAGTGGCTGGTGGAAGCGTTTGTCGCCGACGAGCAGTTGCAGACCGTGGGCGCGCGCGACATCATCGTGCTGTCCACGCAGGCGAATGTGGCGCTGGCGCCGTTGCTGGGCAAGCCGGCCGCGCTGCACGCCAGCCTGGCCGATGGCACGCGCACGCAGTTTTCCGGCTATATCAGCGCTGCAGCCATGCTGGGCAGCGATGGCGGACTGGCCCGTTTCCGGCTGCGCCTGACGCCGTGGCTATGGCTGTTGAGCCAGGTACGCAACAGCCGCGTCTGGCAAGACAAGAGCGTGATCGAGATCGTCGACAGCGTGTTCCAGGCGTACGCGCCGCAAGCCGACTGGCGCTGGAGCGGCGACACGGGGCCGTTCATGGCCGAGGCGCAGCCGCGCAGCTATTGCTGCCAGTACCGCGAGTCGGACCTGGCTTTCGTCACGCGCCTGCTGAGCGAAGAAGGTCTGGCCTGGCGTTTCGAAGAACATGAGGGCGGCCATTGCCTGGTGCTGTTCGCCGACAGCAGCGCCTTGAGCGCGGTGCCGGAAGACGCCAGCAGCGCGCAAGGCGGCGGCATCCGTTTTCATGGCGCGCGGGCCATGGAACAGGCCGATTCCATCCAGGCGCTCAGCCGGGCGCGCGTCTTGCGCACGGCGGTCGCGAGCGTGCTCAGCTACGATTACAAGGCCAAGAAAGCCGTCAGCGCCAGCGTGCCGACGCGGCTGGCGCCGGGCGGAAAAAACGCGCCCGCGCTGGAAAGCTATGACACGCCGGGCCAGTATTTCTATGCCAGTGCGGCCCAGGCCGAACGCTACGCCTTGCTGCAGATGCAGGCGATCGAAGCGCGCGGCGAGCGCTGGCAGGCGCGTTCGACCGTGCGCACCTTGCGTGCCGGCACGCGCTTTACCCTGACGCAGGGACCGCTGCAGCAGGACGGCGCCGAGGCGCCGGCGCTGGTGGTGCTGCGCGTGTGCAGCGTGGGCGTGAATAATCTGCCGGCGCCCGCCAGGCAGGGCCTGGCTGAACTGTTTGGCCCCATCCCCGAATTGCTGCAGGAAAGCCTGGCTGGCCAGGCGCTGGCGCCGCGCGATATCGCGCAATTCCAGCAAGTGATCGCGCAGGCGGCCGAGAGCGGCTATGCCAACCATATTGAAGCGATCGCGGCCGAT
>NZ_JABXFH010000087.1:0-10168 GCF_013372745.1 Janthinobacterium sp. BJB401
AAGCAAGGGCGTCTTCCTCGACGGCGTGCTGGGCTACGGCACCCTGCAGTACGACGCCTCGCGTTACCTGAGCGACGGCAGCGGTTTCGCCACCGGTGAACGTGATGGCAAACAGGTGTTCGGCGCGCTGGTGGGCGGCATGGAGATGCGTCACGAAACCTGGATGTGGTCGCCGTATGGCCGCGTGGAACTGATGTCGGCCAGGCTTGATCCGTACACGGAAAAAGCGGCGGGCATTAACGCGTTGAGCTACTTCAAGCAGACCGTGCGTTCGCGCATCGGCGCGCTCGGTGTGCGGGCCGAGGGCATCTATGTGGGTGGCCTGGGCACGTGGTTCCCGCGCGCGCGGCTTGAGTACCGGCACCAGTTCCAGGGCGCCGACGATGCGCGCCTGGCGTATGGCGACCTGGCGGCGGACGGCCCCGTGTACGTGATCCGCACGGTACCGCAGCAGACGGGCAACTGGACGGCCGGGCTCGGTGTCAAGCTGCTGCTGTCGAACGGCATGACGATCACCCTGGACTACAACAGTAATCTGAACATCGATAGCGGACGTACCCAGTCGGTGATGTTCGGCATCGCCATGCCGCTCAAGTAGGTCTGCGCATCAAGGAAGTGACGCCACGGGGCGGGAGCGGCTTGCTCCCGCCCCGTGGCGCATGTGGGGCTGATTTTTCATGTCATTGTCGTGCCAGGGCGGCAATGATTCCATTAGAATCAGACATCGTCTTGATCACACTGCTTACGGAATGGAATGCCTGGAATGATGAATGTCCTGACCCTCGAACATTTTGCCGCGCGCATCAATGAGACGTTTATTGCGGCCAGTGACGGCAATGCCGCCTTTGTCCTGAAGGAAGTGCAGCCGCTGCCGTCAGCGACCCTGGAGGGCTTGATGCGCAAGCCGTTCAGTTTGCTGTTTCACCATAGCTCACCCATCCTGTTCAACCAGAAAATTTTCCAGATGCAGCATGAGGCGTTTGGCGAGGTGGGGATCTTTCTGGTACCGGTGGCGCGTGACAGCCACGGTTTTCTGTACCAGGCCGTATTCAACTGAGGCCGGTATGGGGAGAAGGGCAGGGCGGCGCCGCGATGGCGTCGCCTGCCTGGATTAATCCAACTTAGTCAAACGATGGGAACTCGCCTTGCAGCGCGATGCAGAAATTGACCGCCAGCATCGGCTGGCGGTTTTCATGCGCCTGGCCGCCACCGGCACTACCGATCGCGGCCGGCGACAGCGATACATTGGGTGGCGTTGCCGGCACGAACGCGGACGTGCCGCCAAGCGCAATCAAGCCATCGCCCGGAAGCGGCGTGTTGTGCTGCAGGGCGGCGGTGGGCTGGCGGTACACATTGAGTTGATGGCTGTGGTTCGGCATCTCCGTGGCGTTCAACGTGACACTGTTGGTGCCGAAGGTCTCGCCCATCACGCGCGGCGTCAGGCCTGGTCCTTGTCCCTGGCTGCAGGGCGCGCGTCCCGTGAAGTTGGGCAACTGGAAGGTGGTGGTGCCATTGCCGCCATACTGCGTGCCGATCAAGGAAAACAGCGCGCTGTATTGCTGGATTTGCAGGGTGGCGCCATTGCAGCTGGCCCACCCGTAGGGTGTGAAATTGAAGCCGAAGACTTGTATCTCGCCAAGGTATGGTGATGTCACGGTAGGTTCTCCTGATCGATTTTATGGGCTGCGCTTGCGTGCCGGCTGTTATTGCTGGGATGGGAAAATGCCTGCCCATGCGATGCAAAATGAGGCCGTCAGGGTTGGCATGGTGTTCTCGTGCGGCAGGTTGCCGCCTGTCGCGCCCGTGGCGGCCGGTGCCAGTGCATAGGCGGTCAGACCGGTCAGGTCGCTCGTGTACATCTTGTCGTTGTTCGACGGGGCCGTCAGCAGCAAGTTGGCCGCCGGCACGTTCGCCGTTGCCAGGGTGCTGTTCACATTGAACGGGTGCGTATGCAAAGGCAGCTGGGTCGGCAGCAGGGTCACCGATTCGCTGCCGCTGCGTTGTCCGATCACGCGGCTGCTCAGGCCAGGGCCGGTTCCCATGTGCAGGGGAACCTGGCCGCGCAGGTCGGGCACGGCAAAGGTGGTGACGCCGTCGCCGCCGTAGGTGGTCCCCAGCAGGACGTACAGTACTTCGTATTCGGAGATCGGTTTCAGGCTGCCGTCGCAGGCGAACCAGCCGCTGGGAATACGCGGAAAGGAAAACAGGCGAATTTCGCCGACATAGGGTGTGGTCATGACTATGCTCCGTAAGAAGTGGCTGATTCGTTAGTTGCGCGACGGGAAGATACCGTTCAAGGCGATATTGAAGTTGATGACCGAGAACGGCTGCATATTGGGATGCGCCTGGTTGCCGCCGGCCAGCGCCAGGGTCTGGCCGGCCAGGGTGACTTGCGGTCCGGCCGAACCGTAGATGGATTCCGCGCCACTGCCGCCAAACACGGTATTCGTGGGATTTTTCGAGGTGCCGGGCGTCGTCACCGCATTGGCCGCATGCGTGTGCGGCGGAATTTGGGTCGGTAGCAAGGTGACAGTCTCCTGCCCCGCCCGCGTGCCGGTCTGATAAGGCGCGGGTTGCCAGGAACCATCCACCGAACTGCCAGCTCCCACAGGAGTACAGCCTTGCAAATTAGGCAAGGCAAAGGTGGTGCTGCCATTCCCCCCGTAAGCGGTGCCCAGCAGCGAAAACAGCGCCTGATTCTGCGCAATAGGCAGCATTTGCCCGTTACATGCTGCAAAGCCACGCGGCGCAAAATTGAAGCCGCCCATCATGATTTGTCCTAGGTACACATCAGCCATCATCGTTCTCCCACGGTTGGAATAGCATTAAATTACAAATGGGAAATATTTTCCATTTGTAATCAATCTTGCGTTTTGAAAAACCCTTTTTGTTATAGTTACTTTATTGAAATCTCGGAGTAGCATACGTTGTCATATGGCAAGCGTCAACACCTGTTGGCACTCTGGAAGAGCTCGTAATTAGCATCGCTGGCGGCCTGAAATCACCCTCATTTTTGTCTGAATTTCGTCTGAAAAACTCTGTATTGGAGAAACTATGTTGCGTACTTGCAACGATATTATTGGCCGCCCGGCACATTTTTTCCTGCGTTCTTTTTTTGTGGGGAACCAGGGACGAATGCCAAACCGTGCCGCGGACAGGCCGCCAGTCTCGGGCCTTTTCGTGCACTGGTTCGCTTCGCTGTGCCTGGTGATGCTGGGACTTGTCGCAGGTCCTGCACAGGCGGATCCGGGTGATCCGAGCACGAAATGTACTCCCAATCAGAGAAGTTTTACCGTCGCATCAGGAGCCCCCTATGTGATTGATTTGTCTGACTGTAGCGAATTTGGCCTGACGGACAATGGCGCGACGGCGTTGCACGGCACGATTACCGGGCTCGTGGGTAACGGTACCGGCATTGCGACCTATATCAATAATGGCGACGGGGCCTTGTCCGACAGCTTTGTTCTGTGGGACGAGGACAGCAAGGCCGTGACTTTCACGGTGACTGTCTTGCCTCCCGCGGCAGCCTTTACCGTTTCGCCGGCCGGTTTGACGCCACCCGTGATCGGCGTGCCGTACAGCCAGGCCATGTCGGCGAGCGGTGGCGTCGCTCCCTACACTTACGCGCCTGACTCGGGAACCTGGCCGCCTGGCATCAGCGTATCGTCGAGCGGCGTGATTTCCGGTACCGTGACGGCGACCGGCGCCTATGTGTTCAGCGTCAAGGTCACCGATTCGACCCCAGGCACGCCGCAAGTGGTCATCAAGAACTATTCCGTGTCGATCGCCATACCGATCTTGTCCATCACGCCCACCACCCTGACGGCGGGAGGTCTGGCGACGCCCTACAGCCAGCAGATGTCGACCGCGAATGGCACCGCGCCCTATACCTATGTGGTGGAATCGGGTGCCTTGCCCACGGGCCTGAACATGTCGAGTAGCGGCCTGATTTCGGGCACGCCCACCGCCCTGGGCACCTATAACTTTGTGATCAAATCCACCGATGTCACGGGCGGCAACGGACCGTACAACACGTCCAGAAGCTATTCCCTGGTGATCAACGCCCAGCCGCCGCCGACCATCACTGGCGTGACGCCGGCGTCCGGCCCAGCCTCTGGCGGCACGGCCGTCACCATTACCGGTACCGGCTTTACGGGCGTCACGGCGCTGAAGTTTGGCGCCAACAATGGCGTCGCCGTCACCGTCGTCAATGCCACGACCATGACCGCCACCTCACCAGCGGGCAGTGCCGGCACCGTGAACGTGACCGTCACCGCCAGCGGCGGTACCAGCGCCACCGGCGCCGCCAACCAGTTCACGTATATTCCTGCGCCAACGGTCACCAGCATTTCGCCCACGGCAGGTCCTACCGCTGGCGGCGGCAGCGTCATCATCACGGGCACGGGCTTTACCGGCGCCACGGCGGTGACCTTTGGCGCGACTCCCGCCACCGGCTTCACCGTCAACAGCGCCACGCAGATCACGGCCACGGCGCCAGCTGGCAGCAGCGGCACGGTCGACGTGCGCGTCACCACGGCGGGCGGCACCAGCGCCACCAGCGGGGCGGACCAGTTTACTTTTGTGGCCGCACCGACGGTGACGAGCATTTCGCCCACTGCCGGCCCGGCTACGGGCGGCAGCACCGTCATCATCACCGGCACGGGTTTCAGCACGACGACAGCGGTGACCTTCGGCGCCACATCGGCCATCGGCTTTACGGTCAACAGCGCCACGCAGATCACGGCGACGGCACCCGCCGGCACGGGTACGGTGGACGTGCGCGTCACTTCGCTCGGCGGCACCAGCGCCACCAGCGCCGCCGATCAATTTACCTTTGTGGCAGCGCCGGTGGTGAGCAGCATTTCGCCCACTTCGGGCCCTACGACCGGCGGCACCACCGTCATCATCACGGGGTCGAATTTCAGCGGCACGACAGCCGTGACGTTTGGCGCCACATTGGCCAGCGGCTTTACGGTCAATAGCGCCACGCAGATCACGGCGACGGCGCCCGTGGGCAGCGCAGGCACGGTCGACGTGCGCGTCACTTCGGCCGGCGGCACCAGCGCCACGAGTGCCAACGATCAATTTACCTACGTGGCGGTGCCGACGGTCAGCAGCATTTCTCCGACGGCGGGTCCCGCCAGCGGCGGCACCACGGTCACCATCACCGGTTCGAATTTTAGCGGCACGACGGCGGTGACCTTCGGCGCCACGTCGGCGGCCGGCTTTACCGTCAACAGCGCCACGCAGATCACGGCGACGGCGCCAAGCGGCACGGGCACGGTCGACGTGCGCGTCACCACGACGGGTGGCACCAGCGCCACCAGCGCGGCGGACCAGTACACCTTTGTCGCGGCGCCGGCAGTGACGAGCATTTCACCGACGGCGGGTCCTTCTACGGGCGGCACCACGGTCATCATCAGTGGTTCGAATTTCAGCGGCACGACGGCGGTGACGTTTGGCGCCACATCGGCCGCCGGCTTTACCGTCAACAGCGCCTCGCAGATCACGGCGACGGCGCCAGCCGGCACGGGTACCGTGGATGTGCGCATCACCACGACTGGCGGCACCAGCGCCACCAGTGCGGCCGACCAGTTCACGTATGTAGCGGCACCGGCGGTGAGCGGTATTTCTCCCACATTCGGTCCCGCAGTTGGCGGCGCCAGCGTCATCATTACTGGCGCTAACCTGACTGGCGCGACAGCCGTGACGTTCGGCGCCACATCGGCCACCGGCTTTACGGTCAACAGCGCCACGCAGATCACGGCGACGGCACCAAGCGGCACGGGTACCGTGGATGTGCGCGTGACCACGGTGGGGGGCACCAGCGCCACCAGTGCGGCGGATCAGTTCACCTATGTAGCGGTGCCCGTTGCCGGCGCAGTCAGCGCGACGGTTGCCTACGGCAGCAGCGCCAATCCGGTCACCCTGAACCTGAGCGGCGGTACCGCCGTGTCGGTGGCCGTGGTGTCCGCTGCCGCGCATGGCACGGCGACGGCCAGCGGCACCAGCATCAGCTACACGCCGACGGCAGGTTACGGCGGTAGCGACAGCTTTACCTATACGGCGACCAATGGCAGCGGCACGTCGGCACCGGCCACCGTGACGATCACCGTCGGCACGCCGAGCATCACGGTCGCGCCAGCCACCGTGCCCGGCGCGGCAATCGGCGCGGCATACAGCCAGAGCATCAGCGCCGCCAACGGCCTGGCGCCGTACACCTATGCGATCAGCGCTGGCGCCTTGCCAAGCGGCTTGAGCCTGTCCAGCGGCGGTGTGCTGTCGGGTACGCCAACGGCCGCCGGCACCTTCAATTTCACGGTGCGCGCCGATGACAGTTCGACCGGCAGCGGCCCGTATTCGGGCGCGCGCGGCTATTCGCTGACGGTGGCGGCGCCGACGATCAGCATCGCGCCGGCAAGCCTGCCGGCAATGACCACTGGCGTCGCTTTCAGCCAGGGCATCACGGCCACTGGCGGCACGGCAGCATATAACTATGCCGTTACCGCCGGCAGCCTGCCCACCGGCTTGACCCTGGCGGCGGACGGTACCTTGTCGGGCATGCCCACGACGATTGGCGCGTATAACTTTACCGTCACCGCCACCGACAGCAGCACCGGTGCAAGCGCTCCTTTCAATGGTGCGCGCGCCTATTCCGGCACGGTGGTGGTGGCGCCGCCAGTGGCCGGCGCAGTCAGCGCGGCGGTGGCGTACGGCAGCGGCCCGAATGCGATCCCCTTGAATCTGAGCGGCGGCGCGGCGACCTCGGTGGCCGTGGCGTCCGCAGCTGCGCATGGCACGGCGACGGCCAGCGGCACGAGCATCAGCTACACGCCGGCGGCAGGTTATGGCGGCCCCGACAGCTTTACCTATACGGTGACCAACGCCAGCGGTACTTCGGCGCCGGCCACCGTGACGATCACGGTCGGCGCGCCGACGGTGACGGTGACGACTGCCAGTGTGCCAGCGATGATGGCAGGCACCGCCTACAGCCAGACCATCGGCGCTTCCGGCGGTGTTGGCCCCTATGCTTTTAGCGTTCCGCCTGGCACCTTGCCCGCCGGCCTGACTCTGACGGCCAACGGCGTCTTGTCCGGCACGCCGACTACCGCGGGCGCGTATGACTTTACCGTCACCGCGACCGACAGCAGCACCGGCAGCGGTCCGTATGCCGGCACCAAGCGCTACACGGGAACGGTGGCGGTGGCGTTGCCAGTATCCGGCGACGTCAGCGTGACGGTGGCGTACGGCAGCGGCCCGAATGCGATCGCCCTGAACCTGAGCGGCGGCGCGGCGACCTCCGTGGCCGTGGTGTCCGGCGCTGCGCACGGCACGGCGACGGCCAGCGGCACGAGCATCAGCTACACGCCGACGGCCGGTTACGGCGGTCCCGACAGCTTTACCTATAAGGTGACCAACGCCAGCGGCACCTCGGCGACTGCCACCGTGACGATCACGGTCGGCGCGCCGACGGTGACGGTGACCACGGCCACACTGCCGGCGCTGATGGTAGGCACCAGCTACAGCCAGACCATCAGTGCTTCCGGCGGTACTGGCTCGTATGAATTTACGGTTCCGCCAGGCACCTTGCCTGCCGGCCTGACGCTGGCGGCAAACGGCACCTTGTCCGGCACGCCGACCACCGCAGGCGCATATGACTTTACCGTCACCGCGACCGATCACAGTACCGGCAGCGGTCCGTATGCCGGCACGATGCGTTACACGGGAGCGGTGGCGGTAGCATTGCCAGTGGCCGGCGCGGTCAGCGCGACGGTGGCGTACGGCAGCAGCGCCCAGCCGATCACCCTGAACCTGAGCGGCGGCCCCGCAGTGTCGGTTGCCGTGGCATCGGCACCCGCGCATGGCACGGCAACTGCCAGCGGCACGAGCATCAGCTACATGCCGACGGCTGGTTACGGCGGTCCCGACAGCTTTACCTATACGGTGAGCAACGCCAGCGGTACCTCGGCGCCTGCCACCGTGACGGTGACGGTGGGCATTCCCACTGTCACTCTGACGCCGGGCACCTTGCCCAATGCGACGGCGGAAGCGGCCTACACCGCAACCCTGACGGCGGCGGGCGGCACGGCGCCGTACACCTTCAGCGTCAGCAGCGGCACCTTGCCCGCCGGTTTGACCCTGAACGCAGCCACCGGCGTGTTGTCCGGTACGACCAATGTGGCTGGCAGCTTCCCTGTCAGCATCAAGGTCGCGGACAGCAGCACAGGCGCGGGTGCGCCGTTCAGCGCCACCAACAGCTATACCCTGAGCGTCGGCGCGCCGACCATCATGGTGACGCCAAACACCTTGCCGGCGCCGAAAGTGGCCACGGCGTACAGCCAGCAACTGACGGCCAGCGGCGGTGTCGCTCCTTATGCCTATACGGTGTCGAGCGGCACTCTGCCTGCCGGCCTGACCTTGAGCAGCAGTGGTTTGCTCAGTGGCACGCCGACAGCGGCCGGCAGCTTTACCTTGACCGTGCAGGCTGCTGATGCGCACCTGTTTGCCGGCACGCGCAGCTATACCCCTGTCATCTCCTCGGCCGTGGTCAGCCTGACACCGACAACCTTGCCGAATGCGACGGCGGAAGCGGCCTACACCGCAACCCTGACGGCGGCGGGCGGCACGGCCCCATACACGTTTAGTGTCAGCAGCGGTACCTTGCCCGCTGGCTTGACCCTGAATGCGGCCACCGGCGTACTGTCCGGCACGACCAATGTGGCTGGCAGCTTCCCTGTCAGCATCAAGGTCGCGGACAGCAGCACGGGCACTGGCGCACCATTCAGCGCCACCAACAGCTATACCTTGAGCGTCGGCGTGCCGACCATCACGGTGACGCCAGCCACCTTGCCGGCGGCGACCGTGGCCACGGCGTACAGCCAGCAACTGACGGCCAGCGGCGGCGTTGCTCCCTATGCCTATACGCTGTCGAGCGGCAGCCTGCCGGCTGGCCTCACCCTGAGCGGCAGTGGCTTGCTCAGCGGCACGCCAACGTCGGCCGGCAGCTTTACCTTGACGGTGCAGGCGGCCGATGCGCACCTGTTTACCGGTGCGCAAAGCTATACCCTGGTTGTTGCCTCGGCCACGGTCAGCCTGACCCCGGCCAGCTTGCCCAACCCGACGGCGGAAGCGGCCTACAGCACGACCCTGGCGGCAACGGGCGGCACTGCCCCATACAGCTATGCCGTGGTGGGCACCTTGCCTGTGGGCCTGAGCCTGAACACGGCCACCGGCGTACTGTCCGGCACGACGAATGTGGCGGGCAGCTTCCCGTTCAGCATCAAGGTCACGGACAGCAGCACGGGCACGGGCGCGCCGTTCAGTGCGACCAACAGCTATACCCTGGCCGTGGCGGCGCCAGTCCTGACACTGACGCCGGCCAGCCTGGCGGCGATCCGCGCCGGCGACGCGTATAGCCAGGCATTCACGGCCGCTGGCGGCGTCGCTCCGTACGCATATTCCGTGAGCAGCGGCGCCTTGCCGACCGGCCTGGTACTCAATGCGGCGACGGGTATCGTCAGCGGCACGCCGACCGTGGCGGGCAGCTTTGCCTTTACCTTGCAAGCGAAGGATGCGCACCAGTTCACGGTGCAGCAGGCGCTGACCCTGCAGGTGAACCAGGCGCCGCCGCCGGTGCCGAATGAAACGGCGACCACCTCGTCCAACCAGGAAGTGAGCCTGACCATCGCGTCAACTGATGGCAGCCCGATCACGGCAGTGACCATCGTCACGCCGCCGCAGCACGGCACCGTCACGGTGGTGTCGAGCGGCGCGGCGGGCGGCGGCAGCGGCCGCTCTTTCAAGGTGACGTATGTGCCGAATGCGAACTACTTCGGCCCTGACGCCTTCAGCTACACTGCGACGGGTCCGGGCGGCACGTCCGCGCCCGCGACGGTCAGCCTGACGGTGGCGCCGCAGCCGGTGCCGGTGCCGGTCGCCAAGACGGCGACGGTATTGGCCGGCACGCCGGTGACCTTGAACGTGACGCAAGGCGCGACGGGTGGGCCGTTCACGGCGGTGGCGATTACCACGCAGCCGGCCAGCGGCACGGCGGTGGTCAATGGCATGGACATCGTCTACACGCCAGGCATCAACACCAGCGGCGAGATCCGCATCGGCTACACCGTGTCGAACGCCTTCGGCACCTCGGCGCCGGTGACGTCGACGA
>NZ_JABXFH010000088.1:0-9590 GCF_013372745.1 Janthinobacterium sp. BJB401
ATCAGGAAAGAAGCACAAGGAAAAACATGGACCTGACTCCCCGCGAAAAAGACAAGCTGCTCATTTTTACGGCTGCATTGCTGGCCGAACGTCGCCTGGCGCGCGGCTTGAAATTGAACTATCCGGAAGCGGTGGCCCTGATCAGCGCGGCCATCATGGAAGGCGCGCGCGATGGCAAGTCGGTGGCGCAGCTGATGTCGGACGGGACAAAAATTCTGTCGCGGGCCGACGTCATGGACGGCATCGCCGAGATGATCCCCGACATTCAGGTGGAAGCGACCTTCCCCGATGGCAGCAAGCTGGTGACCGTGCACCACCCGATACCGTAGTCTTTTGAGAAGGAGCCCCTCATGACCCCAGGCGAATACCAATTGGAAGAAGGCGAAATCAGCTTGAATGCCGGGCGCGCCACGGCCACCGTGGTGGTGGCCAACCGGGGCGACCGGCCGATCCAGGTGGGATCGCACTTCCACTTTTTTGAAGTCAACCCGGCGCTGGCCTTCGAGCGCTGGCGCGCCTATGGCATGCGCCTGAACATCACGGCCGGCACGGCCGTGCGCTTCGAGCCGGGCCAGCAGCGCACCGTGGAACTGGTGGCGCTGGCGGGCGAGCGCAAGGTCTACGGCTTCAATGGCGCAGTGATGGGCGAACTGCAAGACACTCCACCGGGAAAGGATTGAGATGGCCAGCATTCCCCGCAGCGCGTATGCCGAAATGTTCGGCCCTACCAAGGGCGACCGCATCCGCCTGGCCGACACGGAACTGTTCATCGAGATCGAGCATGACTATGCGATCTACGGCGAAGAGGTGAAATTCGGCGGCGGCAAGGTGATCCGCGACGGCATGGGCCAGTCGCAGCGCTGTGCGGCCGAAGTGATGGACACCGTCATCACGAATGCCGTCATCCTCGACCACTGGGGCATCGTCAAAGCCGACATCGGCTTGAAAAACGGCCTGATCTTCGGCATCGGCAAGGCGGGCAATCCCGACATCCAGCCCGGCGTCACCCTGGCCATCGGCGGCGCCACGGAAATCATCGCCGGCGAAGGCATGATCGTCACGGCCGGCGGCGTCGACACGCACATTCACTTCATCTGCCCGCAGCAGATCGAGGAAGCCCTGATGAGCGGCGTGACCACCATGCTGGGCGGCGGCACGGGACCGGCCGTCGGCACGGCCGCCACCACCTGCACGCCGGGGCCGTGGCATTTGCACGCCATGCTGGCGGCCGCCGACGCCTTCCCGATGAACCTGGGCTTCATGGGCAAAGGCAATGTGAGTTTGCCGCTGCCGCTGGAAGAGCAGGTACGCGCGGGCGCCATCGGCCTGAAACTGCACGAAGACTGGGGCAGCACGCCGGCCGCCATCGACAATTGCCTGTCGGTGGCCGACCGCATGGATATCCAGGTGGCGCTGCACAGCGATACGCTCAACGAAGGCGGTTTTCTCGAACACACGCTGGCCGCCTTCAAGGACCGCACCATCCACACCTTTCACACGGAAGGGGCGGGCGGCGGCCATGCGCCCGACATCATCGCCGCCGTGGGCCAGTCCAACGTGCTGCCTTCGTCGACCAATCCCACGCGGCCCTTTACCGTCAACACGCTCGACGAGCATCTGGACATGCTGATGGTGTGCCACCACCTGGACCCGGCCATTGCCGAAGACGTGGCCTTTGCCGAGTCGCGCATCCGCCGCGAAACCATCGCCGCCGAAGATATCCTGCACGATATCGGCGCCATCTCGATGATGTCGTCCGACTCGCAAGCCATGGGCAGAGTCGGCGAAGTGATCATGCGCACCTGGCAGACGGCGCACAAGATGAAGGTGCAGCGGGGACCGCTGGCGCCCGACACGGTGCGCAGCGACAATTTCCGCGCCAAGCGCTACATCGCCAAGTACACGATCAACCCGGCCATTACGCACGGGATTTCGCACGTGGTCGGCTCCATCGAGGCGGGCAAGATCGCCGACATCGTGCTGTGGAAGCCGGCCTTTTTCGGCGTCAAGCCATCGATGATTTTAAAAGGCGGCATGATCGCGGCCGCGCAGATGGGCGACCCGAATGCGTCGATTCCCACGCCGCAGCCCGTGCACTACCGCATGATGTTCGGCGCCTTCGGCGGCGGCCTGAAAAAGTCGTTTACGTTTGTCTCCCAGGCGGCCTACGACCTCGATATCGGGCATCAGCTGAAACTGAATAAATCCGTCATCGCCGTGAAGAACATGCGCGGCTTGCGCAAGCACGACATGATCCACAACAGCGCCACGCCGCACATGGAAGTGGACCCGGAAACCTACGCCGTGCGCGCCGACGGCCAGCTGCTCGTGTGCGAGGCGGCCGCCGTGCTGCCGATGGCGCAGCGCTATTTTCTATTTTAAGCAGGAGACAAGCATGCTGACTTTGCATACCAAACTAGCGGCTGACGATAGTCGCGCCGCTTTTGCCCAACTTGTGCTGCCTTACGACCAGCGCGAAAAATGCCGGCTGCGCGCCGTGCTGACAAATGGCGACGACGTGGCCGTGTTCACCGTGCGCGGCACGGTGCTGCGCGACGGCGAGCGCATGACGGGGCCAAGCGGCCAGGTGGTGCGGATCGTCGCCGCGCGCGAACCGACCTACCTGGTGCGCTGCCTTGACGCGCATACCCTGCTGCGCTGCGCTTTTCACTTGGGGAACCGCCACACGCAGGCGCAAGTGGGCGATGGATTTTTGCGCATCCGCAAGGACGTGGTACTGAAGGAGATGCTCGAAGGCTTGCAGGCGAGCGTGACGGAAGAAAGCGCGCCGTTCGAGCCGGAGGCGGGCGCGTACGGCGGCGGCCATGGCCACCACGACGGCCATGGCCAGCACTTGCTGGCGCCCGTGCCGCTGCGGCAGAAAATCCACCGTCCCGGCGATGCGCCAGGCGCCGCATGATGCAGGCGTCGGCCCTGCTGCATTTGCTGCAGTTCGCCAGTCCGGCCCTGCCGATCGGCGCCTACAGCTATTCGCAGGGTCTGGAAGCGGCGCTCGAATCCGGCCTGGTGAGCGACGCGGCCACGGCGCGTAGCTGGATCGCCCAGCATCTGGCGCAGGTGGTGGCGCGCTGGGAAGCACCGCTGTGCTGGCGGCTGATGCAGGCATTCGAGGAACAGGACTTGTGCGCCGTGCAGCGCTGGAGCGAGCGCTTCATCGCTTCGCGCGACACGGCGGAGTTTCGCGCCGAAACCATCCAGATGGGCTATTCGCTGACCAAATTGCTGGCCGAGCTGGGCGTGGCCGATGGCGTGCTGATCGACATGCTGCAGGGTCAGCCCGAAGTGGCCCTGCCCACCGCGTATGCCTGCGCCGTGGCGGCGCTGGTCATTCCGCGCGAAGAGGCGCTGCTGGCCATGCTGTTCGCCTGGGCGGAAAACCAGGTGCTCGTCTGCGTGAAATCCGTGCCGCTGGGGCAGGTGGCGGGCCAGCGTTTGCTGCTGTCGCTGCGTCCGGATCTGGAGGCGGCGGCGCTGACGGCGCAAAGTTTACAAGACGACGAGATGGGCAACTGGGCGCCGGGCCTGTCGCTGCTGTCGATGCGCCACGAAGTGCAGTACAGCCGCCTGTACCGTTCCTGAACACAACAACGAGAGACCATACTATGACTTCGATCACTTCCAATCCGCTGCGCGTGGGCATTGGCGGGCCCGTCGGCTCGGGCAAGACGGCCCTGTGCGAAATGCTGTGCAAGGGCATGCGCGAACGCTACGACATGGCCGTCATCACGAATGACATCTATACCAAGGAAGACATGGAAATCCTGCTGCGCGCCGACGCCTTGCCGGCCGAGCGCCTGATGGGCGTGGAAACGGGCGGCTGCCCGCACACGGCGATTCGCGAAGACGCGTCAATCAACCTGGAAGCCATTGCGCGCATGCAGGCGGATTTTCCCAACCTTGATTTGATCCTCGTCGAATCGGGCGGAGATAATTTGGCCGCCACCTTCAGTCCGGAATTGTCGGACCTGACGATTTACGTGATCGACGTGGCCGGTGGCGAAAAAATCCCGCGCAAGGGCGGGCCAGGCATCACGCGCTCCGACTTGTTGATCATTAACAAGACGGACCTGGCGCCATACGTGGGTGCCAACCTGGACATCATGGCGCAGGACGCCAAACGCATGCGCGGCGAACGCCCGTTCGTATTTACCAACCTGCGCAGCGGCGACGGTGTGCAGGTCGTTATCGATTTTATCCGCGAGCAAGGTTTGCTCGATCAACCAGGCAAGGAGTTGCAATGAGCGCAAGACTGATGAAGAAAACTGCCGCCGTGGCGGCGTTGTGTTTGCTGGCCATGCCCGCCATGGCCCACCCCGGCCATGGCGAGAGCGTGGGCTTCCTGGCTGGTTTTGCCCATCCGTTCACGGGTATCGACCATTTGCTGGCCATGCTGGGCGTGGGCATCTGGGGCGGCCAGCAACGTCGCGGGCTGGGCCAGAGCGCCACGTTTCTCGGCATGATGCTGCTTGGCGCGCTGGCCGGCATGGTCGGATTGACGGTGCCGGGGCTGGAAACGGGCATCGCTGCCACGGTGGCGCTGGTGGGACTGGCCATTGCGCTGGCGCTGGCCTTGCCGAACTGGTTGGGCATGGGATTGGTGAGCCTGTTTGCGCTGGCGCATGGCAATGCCCACGGTCAGGAATTGCCGGCCGCCTCGGCCGCCTGCGGCTTCATGCTGGCTTCGGCTATTCTGCTGTGCGCGGGACGTTTCATCGGCCAGGTGCTGGCCGAGCGCATGCTGCGTGTGGCCGGCGTGGCCTTGACGGCCGCCGGCGTGGTGCTGATGGGAGTCGCTTAATCGTTTAAGCGCCGGGGCGCTTGTCGGACAGCACGATGGGCGCCGCTTTTTCAGGATGCAAGCCCTGGTGGCCCGCATACACGGCGGCGATGGCGGCCATGTCGGCCTCCTTGTCGCCCGTCAGATACAAATGGTCGACGACGCCCAGCACCTTGTTCGGGTAGTCGATGTAGACCAGCAGCAAGGGTACCTTGGCGGCTACGGCCAGGTGATAAAAGCCGCTCTTCCAGTTCGGGCGGTAGCTGCGCGTTGCTTCCGGCGTGATGGCCAGCCAGTACCAGTCGGCGGCCAGCATGCGTTCCGCCTGGCGCTGGATCGTGCCGCTGGTGGTGCTGCGGTCGACGGGTTCGCCACCGAGGTAGCGCAGCACCTTGCCCATCGGGCCGCGGAACAGGGAATCCTTGGCCAGCCAGCGGAACGGCAGGGACAGCGCCCATTTGCCGAACAGGCCCACCATGAAATCCCAGTTGGACGTGTGCGGGTAGACGACGGCGATGCCGCGCGGCCCCGGCAAGGGGCGGAAGCGCATGCGCCAGCCGAACAGGTGCAGCACGCGCAGCGCGCAGCGCTGGTGCCAGGTCGGCAAGTCGCCCGCTTGTACAAATAAATCGTCCATTGATACCCTTCAGTGACACTGTTCTTAATGGGATGGCGCTGGTGGCCATTTTCCTTGAAGCAAAAATTCTGCGCAGGCATTCTATACGGGGCTGGCGATGGCGACAAGCAGCCGAGGCCGCTATTCATGCGGTGTCGAGGCTGTTGCTGCCACTATTTTAACGATGCTTTGCCTCCGTGTCGGGCACTAAATGCGCACGATGTGGTCAAAACTTGATGCAGTGTTGATCCACCCGACATGGAGCCATGGCATGAAAAACAGTATCGACGATGTAAATGGAGAGAAGGTGCGAACGGACAAAGTGATGGCCGAGCTCGTCGAGCGGGGCGTTGCTTTCCATCACATCCTGGGGCGCACGGTGGCGACAGCCTATTTGCGCGAGCACGCGGTGCCGGTCGAAGTGATACGCCGTGTCTTCAGCAGCGTGCAGGCGCGCCGTCCGGCCCGGCCGGCACGGCGCCGATGGCGTTGAACTGACGATAGGGGAACGGCGGCGTACATAAGGCCGAATAAGGTAAGGCGGAGGGCGCCGCGATCGTCACGCAGTCAGTGCGTTGGTATCGTTGCGCCCGCCGCCAGGGAGATGGGCAGCGCGGTGCCGCCCAAGGGGCTTTCAGGATGCCGTTCAGCTTGCCGTTCAGGCTGCTGTTAAGCTTGTGCCGCCAGTGCCGGGTAGTCCGTGTAGCCGCTCGCATCGGTTGCGTACAGGGTGTCCGGGTTCAGCGGATTCAAGGGCGCGTCGCTGTGCAGGCGTACAGGCAGGTCCGGGTTGGCGATGAACCACAGGCCAAAGGCCACGGCATCGGCTTCGCCTTTGGCCAGCAGGGTTGCGGCCGCTGCCTTGTCCATTTTCTCGTTGGCAATGTAGACGCCGCCAAATTCCTGCTTCAGGTAGGGGCCCAGACGGTCTTCGCCCAGCGCTTCACGGGCGCAGATGAAGGCGATGCCGCGCTTGCCCAGTTCGCGCGCCACATAGCCGAAGGTGGCGCGCGGATCGGAATCGCCCATGTCGTGCGCATCGCGGCGCGGCGCCAGGTGCATGCCGACCTTGTCCGCGCCCCATACTTCGATACACGCGTCCGTTACTTCCAGCATCAATCGCGCGCGGTTTTCAATCGAGCCGCCGTAGTTGTCGGTACGCAAGTTGGTGCTGTCTTGCAGGAACTGGTCGAGCAAATAACCATTGGCGCCATGGATTTCCACGCCGTCGAAGCCGGCTTTTTTCGCATTCTCGGCGCCCAGGCGGTAGGCTGCCACGATGCCGGGAATCTCTTCCGTGTCTAGCGCGCGCGGCGTGACGAATTCCTGTTTCGGCCGCACCAGGCTCACATGGCCGGCCGGCTTGACGGCGCTGGGCGCCACGGGCAAGTCGCCATCGAGGAAGACGGGGGCGGAAATGCGGCCCACATGCCACAGTTGCAGCACGATCAGACCGCCCGCGTCATGCACGGCCTGGGTGATGTGTTTCCAGCCTTCCACCTGTTCCTCGGACCAGATGCCTGGCGTGTCGGCATAGCCCACGCCTTGGGGCGTAACGGCCGTCGCTTCCGAGATGATCATGCCGGCCGAAGCGCGCTGCGTGTAGTACTCGGCCATCAGGGCGTTGGGCACGCGGCCCGGATTGCCGGCGCGCGAACGCGTCAGCGGTGCCATGATGATGCGGTTTTTCAGTTGCAAGCTGCCGATGGTGATGGGGTCGAATAAAGTTGCCATGATTGTTGTCTTTCCTGTCGAGAGTGCCGCGCGCGGCGATGTGGATGCTGTTACAAACCTTGCTGCATGTGGTCGAGAAAGGTCTGGATAGTGTCTTCATTGCGGCTAAAGAAGCTCCATTGGCCCACCTTGGTGGCTGAAATCAGGCCCGCTTTCTGCAGGCTGGCCAGGTGCGCCGACACCGTCGATTGCGACAGGTTCAGGCGCCGGTCGATCAGGCCGGCGCACACGCCCAGGTGCAGCGGGTGGTCCTGCTCCTGGAAATACTGTTCCGGCTCCTTCAGCCATTGCAAAATCTGCCGGCGCACCGGATTGGCCAGCGCCTTGTGGATGGCGTCGATATCCATGTTGTTTCTCCTCAATACATAATTCGCTTTTCAGCGATGTATATATCGTTTTTCCTAAATTCTAATATCGTGATTCTACGATATAAATGAAAAGCGTGCCGGCGGCGTGCTTTTTGAAGGGTTCAGGCGGGAAGGGGATTGCGCTGCAGTACGGCCGGGCCCGTCAACACGATGCGCACCAGGTCCACCTGGCGCTGGGCGCCGGCCTTGGCGGTGGCGCTCTTGATCTGCGTGCGCGCCGTGTGGATGGAAATGCGCTGGCGTTCGGCGTATTCCTGCAGGGAGTAGCCGTTGACGAGCGCTTCCGTCAGGCGCGCCTCGGCCACCGTCATGCCATAGAAATTGCGCAGGGTGGCGGCCAGGGAGGTGATCAGGTCGCTGCTGTCGCTGAGGAAGACGGCGATGGCGCTGGCCGAGCCGAACGGGCTGTGCCAAGAGGGCAGGGGAGTGACGCGCAGGCGCAGCTGTTCACCCGTCAAGCCGTTCAGGTTGAGCACGCCGCCGGGACCGCCTGCCGCCGTCGTACCCGTTTGGGCCGCCTCGTGCAGCATGCGCCGCAGCGCGCCGTTGTCCGCTTCGCGCGGGCAATACAGGGGCGCGCCTTCGCGCAGTTGCAGCAGCCGCGTCGAAGCCGTCATGGCCAGCGCCCGCTCGTTGGCGTAGAGCAATTGCGACGTGGCGTCGAGCAGCAGCACGCCAAACGGCAGCAATTCCAGCACCTGGGTGGAGCTCTGGGACAGCACTTCCAGCCGGCGCAGCTTGCGCTGCAGGGCAAAGGCCGTCTGCAAATGGGGCATCAGGCTGCGGATCAGCGCCAGCTCGCCCGCCTCGTAGGCGCCCGCCCGTTCGCGGCGCACCACGGTGACGTTGGTGGAGCGCTCGGCGCGCAATTCGACGATGGCCGCCGCCGTATAAAAAATGTCTTGCGGGCGCAGCCAGTCCGTCCAGTATTCGGTTTTTTTCAGGCAATGGTCGGGAAACAGCATGGAGCCGGTGACGACGGCGCCTTCGCGGTGCAGGGAGGCGTCTTCCAGCCAGACGTTGCGCGCACCGTAATAGCTGGCAAAGCTGGCCATGGCATCCGATTCGAAGCCATACGTGGCGGACAGGCCGCTGCCCGGCATCAGGACGTCGACCGAGCGGTTGCTGAAATCATTGGCCCAGATCAGACCCGCGTGCGATTTCAGTTGTTGCGCAAAGGCGGCGAGGAATTGCGACCAGGCGCCATGCTGCGTGGCCGCTTCGTAGATCAGGGTAATCAGCGCCTGGCTGGCGACGGCGAGCGATGGCGTCATGGGCAATCCTCATGCGGCAAGCGGTGGACAAGACATATCTCGGGCGGCCTTGGCCGCGGCCGCCCGACTTCCCTAGCGCGATTCCAGCCAGCTTTTGCCGCCGGAGGTGCACGTGCTGAGGCTGGCGTACTGGCTGATATAGTTATAGCCGCTGCCGCAGCCGCCTTCGCCCGATTTGATGGGACCGTAGCAAGCGCCTTCATAGCTGAGCTTACCATTGACGCTGGTGCTTTTGACACAGAAATTGTAATTGCTGGCCGTGGTGTTGTTGGGCAAGGTGGGGCCGTTGTTTTGCCCGCAACCGAGCTCCTTGCTTACGGAGCGCGCATAGTCGACCATTTTTTGATACGTGCCGCTGTAGTAGGCATCGGCCTTGGCTTTGTCTCCCTGCTTGCAGGCGGCCACGAGGCTATCGTACCCCGAGTCTGCCTGGGCATAGTTGCCCGATACCTGGATGCCGCAGGCGCTGGCCTGCTTGCGTTCCGTATCACTGATCAGATTGCTGTACTGGCAGGTGGACGACGTGCCGCCGCTGGCACTGGTGGAACCGCTGCCCGAGCTGGTGCCGTCGCTGCCGCCGCCACCGCAGGCGGACAGCATGAGGCAGCCGAGCAAAGTGGCGGCAAAGGTGGTTGGATGTGCTTGCATGATTTCCCCTGTGGACTGTGACTTGCCACCATGTGTCTGGTGGTATCTTTTTTATTGCTGCAAGGAATTGTATCGGGCATGTTTTTTGGAAACATCACCCATTTGGGGTATGCGCAGGCAGCACGGAGCGGGGCGAGGCGGGGGGGGCGGCG
>NZ_JABXFH010000089.1:0-9354 GCF_013372745.1 Janthinobacterium sp. BJB401
GAATGCATTGCGGACGCATGAAGATGTGAAGGATGCCGTTGTCATTGCGCGTGAAGCGCCCGAGGGCGGAAAGCGCCTCCTAGCCTACGTGGTGAGCAATGGAATCTCATTGGAGCAAACCTTGGACGTTCGCAACCAATTAACTGCGCAACTGCGCCAGCACCTAGTGTGCAATTTACCAGATTACATGGTGCCGCAAGCTGTCATGGTTCTCGGCCAGTTTCCACTTACTCTCAATGGAAAGATCGACCAAAAGGCGCTGCCGGAATATGATCAGCCAGCGCTGGAACGGGAATATGTTGAAGCACGGACGGCAGTTGAGCGTGCGCTGTGCGAAAGCTGGCAGGAAGTGTTGCGCATACCACGGGTCGGCATCACTGACAATTTTTTCCAGTTGGGTGGGCACTCCCTGCTGGCGATCCAGCTGATGTCTACCGTCCGGCGGCGTCTGGACGTAGAGATGCCGTTGAGGTCTCTCTTTATTGCGCCCGATCCGGAGTCTTTTGCTCGCGCTATAGCCAATCAGGCAACGGTTATACCTTTCCAACATTTGGTCAGCATCCGTCCGGGGAGTACAGCAAATACCCTTCCCCTCTTTCTGCTGCATTCTGGCGAGGGTGAAATCGCGTATGCAACCAAACTGGCTCAATCGTTGCATGGCGACCTGCCCGTGTATGGGTTGGCCGCGATTGGGTTTCTCGATGGCGAGGAGGTTATGTCCAGCGTGTCCACGATGGCATCGATGCAAATTAAGGCAATCCGGCACATCCAACCCGAGGGACCATACCGCCTTGCCGGCTGGTCGGCTGGCGGGACAATTGCCTATGAAATTGCTCGACAATTACTGGATGACGGGGAGGAAGTCGATTTTCTTGGCTTGATCGACACGACGAGCAATTACGGTGGCGGATCTTTATCTACAGGATATGTGGACGTGGATGATGCTGCTTTTTGGCTAGCCAACCTTGGCGAGCTTCCTAAAGGGGTTGCTGCCCAATTGCAGGCACTGGCGTCATGCGGGGACTTAGCACTCATGTTCGACGTGTGCCAACGTGAAGACGTCATCCCTCCACAGCTTGATTTTGCGGCATTCCGGCGTCATCTCGCGGTCAGAGCATCGATTGCCCGTGCTTTGTATGCATACAAACTGGTTCCAACACCAATTAACATTTCCCTGTTTTGCGCTGTGGATGAGATGCGGTCCGAACCCGATTTGGGCTGGAAGCAGGTGATGGGTGGCAGGGTTAGCATAACTTCGATAGGCGGTGGACACTATACAATCATGGATGAGCCGAATATCAAGGCACTCGGCGAGGCGATCTCGGCCAAGCTGCGTCTTTAAGGTTACCTCTAAAAACCCTCCGCTGGCCGGTCAACCTCGGTAAAAAGGGTTCTGTCGCGTTGTTGATCAAAGGCGGAATTCTCCGGCACGGCGCTGTGCGGCTCAAACTGGAAGGTCTACTCCTGCCAGCACATAAAATTTGTCGGCGGCCTAAGTTGCATCGGCGCCGTCAAATTCGAACTGGCCCTTGTGGATCATGTGTATCAGTTCGATGCCATCGAGCACCGATCTGGCGGAGCGAAATGATTTGAAGTTGAGCATCGGCCTGGTCACCCGCTTGATGGCGCGATGATCCTGCTCGACGATGTTGTTGAGGTATTTGATTTGGCGCACTAGTCTTACTGTGTCATAAATTGAATTATGTGCGTGTACTGTTGAACTCTCTATAACGATAGGAGACGGGCATCACGGATTTTGCTGAGTTGGATATGTATCTTGAACGGCTGTGCGTAGTGGTCAATCTATCCTGGACACTACGTTAAGTTTTTCTTCGGCGACGGCTGGTGCCAATCCGTGATTGAACTGATGTGGCCGTATCCAGTTATACCGGTGCATCAGGTAATGGCTGATTTCCCGTTGCGTCTCTTGTGCCGTCATGTAACCGGTTGACGGCAGTCATTCCGTTTTGAAGCTGCGGAACAGGCGCTTCACCGGGGCGTTATCACAACAATTCCCCGACGGCTCATGCTCTGTTGTATCCGATAGCGCCACAAGCGCTGACGGAATTTTCGGCTGGCATACTGGCTCCCCTGATCTGAGTGAAACAGCAACCCCTGCGGTCGACCTCGCTACTCGTAAGCCATTTCCAGTGCTTGTACAACGAGGTCAGCATCGAGCCGTAGCGAGATTGCCCAACCCACTGCCCGACGAGCAAATAAGTCCAACACCACAGCCAGGTAATACGATCGTCCTTGCGCCCAGACATAGGTGATATCGCCGCACCAGACCTGATTTGGCGCTTCCACCGTGGTCTCTCGGTTGAGGTGGTTCGGAATGTCGACCCGCTCCACCGTAGCCTGCTTATAGGCATGGCTGCCAGGCTGTTTGCAGACCAACCCTAGCTCTTCCATCAAACGACTGACTTTGAAGCGGCCAATTGCCGCGCCTTCTTCGCGCATCATGCCCATGATGCTGCGGCTTCCCGTCGAACCACGGCTCTCGACAAACAGCTCGTGCACGCGGCTACGCAATGCCATGCGCTCAGCATCAATCTGCCGGGCGCGCTCCCGATACACATACAGGCATGGCCGCGCTACGTCGAACACCGCGCAGATCAACTCGATTGATTCGTTACCGCAAATCTGATCGATTACCTCGTACGTTCGATCCCTTACGACATCAAGAGCGCGGTAGCCTTTTTAAAATGACCTTTTCCCGCTCGAGACGCTCAATACGCGCCTCAAGTTCCTGTATTCGCTGCTGATCTGGCGACATTGCCTTGCTCTGCGGCGTGATGCCTTGCCGCTCTAACTGCAGGTGCTGCACCCAGCGGCGCAGCACCGATTCGCCGATGTCGACTGACCGGCTTGCCTCCACGTGGCTCTATCCTTGATCCAGCACCAGGCATGCTGCCTGCTGTTTGAACTCAGGGGAAAACGTACGTCTTTGCTTGCTCATCAAACACCTCTCCATGGCGAGCATTCTCGCCTAAATCAGTGTCCGGGGACATTAAACCACTACATTTCTTGTCGCCTTTGGTGCTTGCCGCTTCACATCACGGACATGCGGCATTCGCCAGGCCTCCGGTGTTGCAAGCATTGAGGTAGCCTTGCGCCACTGCTGGCGTCAATTTACCGCCCGTCTGTGCGTTGATGAATGCTGTGCGACAAGCGCTTTGACCGTTGCTCCCCGGGACAATCGTTTGAGCGTTCATGCGTTGAACATAGGTGACGGGGTCGACGCCACAGAGCAGGGCGTTGCTTTGCGCGACAAACGCTCCGGCAGCGTTCTGGACGATATTGGTCGCTTGTTCGCAGTTGTTGGCCTGAGTGCGCACTGTCAGGTGGAGAGGGACGGGCGGGTTCACGCCATTTGGCTGGAGGCCGAAGGTCAAGTGAACGTCGGGCTGTGCGGCCGTCAATTCACACACTTGCAGGTTTTGCGTAGCAGGGCTGAGGCTTTTGCAGAGGCCGCTGGTGGCAGCATTGCCATAAAACGCCAGCGATGGGCATCGATTTGGAACCTGCGCCAAAGCACAGGAGGAGGCGGACAACAGCGAAACGATCATTGCGGCATGACGCATCTGGGGTTTCATCTTGTTCCTTTCGACTTGGTTGAATGGTTGAGTCTGCTATCTCAAATTGAGGTCTGGCGACTAGCTCCAGGATGTAAACAATACAAATCCTACATGTTTCGACTAAAGAAAAACTATTCAAATGTAATAATGTTAATTTTTTGAAAATATCGTTGATATATATCAGTGATGTCCCGTTCCAACTGAGCACAGGTACGCCTTCCAGCTATCGGGGGATGTTATCTGCTGATGCGATAGCGCTCTTGATCCTTTCCTTGAGCGGAAAAATCATCGATCCGGCTGCCGTGCGATCGTCCCGATTCCGGCTCAGGATGTACGGATCGTCTTCGGCCAAGGTACTGACTGACGGCAGCATCAACGCGTGCATCGAAGGTGACGATCCCGAGGGGGCGCCGATGCGCGAACTGAAGCTGATCACGCCGCCGACTTGGGTCTGGGCTCTGGGGTTCAAAATCTGCCACTCCTGGTCTCGCGTACGCAATCCGGTGTCGAGTCCGGAGGCCGGCAAAAACATGGCTTGCAATACCTGCACCGTCCCACCCGGCCCCGGCGGCAGTGAGCCAGACGGCGATTGACGCTGTACAGCCTCGGCTACTGATTTTCTTAAGATATAGAACATAACAATGTTATATAAACGCCATTTTTTTGCCAGCGGTGTTGTAGTATGGCAATTAGTGACTGGGGTTTGGCGATTGAGGCACTCAGGGGATGTCCCTTTTGTAAGCATGATTCCATGGCTGGGACCTTTGCGGCCATTTTCGTATGCGGGCAATCCTGGCTTGCTTTGCATCGATCGGGCGCTTGCCGAGGCATCGTCAAAATATCAAACTGGGGATCAGGAATGCCGAACTCGCTTGCCTATCATGTTGTCGTAAATGCGCTCGAGGGCAAGGCTGGCTGGACGCCGATGAGCAGGTTCGTCTCAGCGGTGTCGCACGCCATCAGTGGCCACTTGCCATATCAGCGCTACCATGCCGCTGGCCGCGCCAGAATGGCTGAGGGAACTGGGGCCGGTGTGGTCGAGCGCATGGTCAACGACTTCCTCGCCACCGACATCAACCCTGGTTATCTGCTTCTATCGTCATTCCAGCGCGAAGCCGATGTGTTGATCGCGTTCAACGTCTATAACCAGTCAGCCAAACTCGGCGTGCAGACTAGCCTTGGCGCCAGTGGTTACGCGCGCCGGCCCAGCAGTGCCTCCCGCAATGGCGCAGATGGAACGCTTGCGGCCGATGGCGACGATCCTGATAGCTGCCGCCAAGGCACCCTGGCGATTGTGGAAACCATGATGGCGACCACGCGGCGCAATGCGCAGTTGCCGAACGGAGCAGAAAAGCGCAACTTGACCACCATTGCCAATATCCTGGGTGTGGAGGCGTCCGCTGCCGGAGAAGTGGCTCTGGTGTTTGAAAGCGAGGGGCACCTTCCCATCGCCAGTGTCGCCCGCAAGCTGGGCTGCCACCAGCGCACTTTGGAGCGCCGGTTGCGGGAGTCAAATATAACCGCCGAAGCCCTTAGACAAGCGTCGCGCTTGATTCGCGCATCGCATCGCCTCTCATCCTTCGACAGCCTTACGATGATTGCCTTTGACGAAGGTTTTTCTGATTTGGCCCACATGACCAGGGCATTTCAAACCGCATCGGGAATGCCTCCCAGTCTCATACGCAAGTTGATGCGCCTTAAGCCACCTCATAGGTGACCTTCCATTTCCAAGCTTGCTTATTATGCCGGCGTGTCATGAAGCCCAGTAGGCCGAGGCCCGTCAGCAGCATGCCGTAGTGTAGCTCACGTCCGTTATAACTGCGATAGCACTGGGCATGCAAGGGATTGGCGCGCCGACGTTGAGGGGCCATTGCGTCAGCCGTGCGCCCGTATGCCGAAGGCAGATAGTCCAGGTGCGCCCAAAAACAGGCCGGGCCCTGTTGTCTTTCACACTGGCACAAGTTACCCGGATCGCCCTTGGTGAGACCGGCCGGGTTCAGGCCGAACCATGATGGCGATATTGTTACAGGTCGGACGTTGCGTTCCCATCGGGAATGACCAGTACAAAATCGTAGCCCTGAATCATGCCCTGGACACTGCTGTCTCCATTCGCCAGGGATTTGGCCGATCCCAGCAAGGGGCGCACGTCGAACAATGACCATTCCTTATGTTCACTCGCCGCGGCAAAGAAGGGCAATACGCCAGCCATGGTGGACTTGGTATCGACTTTTTCGATTTCTGTGGTGGCAGACGCGCGCCCAATGCCGGCAAATTGCGACTGCTGGCCTTTGGACGCGAGCACCAGCACATGCAGCGATTTTTGTCCGCGGCCTTCCGCATATTCAGCCAAATAATTGCCGATCTCCCGGCTACCGGCGCCAAGCGGGTTATAACCCCGGAATACATGCACTGCACCGGCTTTCAGTAACATGCGCTGTGCAGGCGCAAGCGTCAAATGGCTGGCCACATACTGCTTCATCAGCCTGGCACGCTGTGTATTGGACGAATACCCTTGTCCTGGCGTCATGTTTTTGGCATAAATGCTGCGGCTATCAATCAAGGAATTCAACATCGCCAGGGCGGGCATTTCCTTGGGTGTCGTGAGCAGCTTCTGTAACGCGACTAATTCTTCTTCCTTGATTTTTACCATGAAAAGCTCTCGCGGATCTCCGCTCTCCGACGCTCGGCGATAATCGTCGCTTTCAAGCTTGCGGAAGGCCTCGATTTTTGATTTCGCCAAAGGACCAAGCGGTTGCTCGGTCATTTGATCGAGCAAATATTTCGAAGCGCCCATGAGTTCCTGATCCATTCCCACTAAATGGAACGATGGTCCGGCAGCTTTCGCGATACGCGCCAGGAATTGCGCCTCAGCTTGCCATTTGTAAAACGCAGTCGCGACCGGATATGCCTTATTAAATGCCGCTATGCCGGCGACGCCGGTATCGGATTTCAACGTTTTTTCCAAAGCATCAGCAACCGCCGGCCCATTTTCGATAATCAGCGTCGTAAATCCTTGCTTTGCCAATTCTTCAAAATACGCCGCCGAAAAATTCGCAATTTCTGCAATGCCATGGTCTTCGCCGATGAGTACGAATTGGCTTTCCAGGCCCGCGTTTAGCAATGTCGTAGCGCCGGGACCAGCCATCTTTCCATGATCGATGGTGATAGTCGTGCGTAGGGCGGCCAGGCGGTCTGGCAACGATAGCGGCTTATCCGCCGACAAGACAGGCATGGCCAAGCTGGCCAGCATGGTAAAAATAATCATGGAACGAGGTTTTTGCATTATTTTTCGCATAAATTGTGTTCTGGCTGGCGATTTCAGTCGCGGTGTATTTGGAAGCAGGATGTCCTGCTCGGCTGGTAAGCAATCGCGATCACGCGCTATCAGTATGCTGCGCGTAATTCGGGTAGGCTGGCCTTGAGGATACTTCCTTTTATAATTTTTATGTATGGGCGGGAAGGAGAAATTTGCCGATGCCACGGTAAATCAGGTGACGCGATAAGGATCCTGACACAGAAGGGTGTAAGTTTGGCTATTGGAATATAGTATCCGCAAATAATTGATGGAATTTTAATAATTCTCACCGCTGATTGCCCTGGAGAACGACACCGGGCGTGTAACTGCATCACCTGAATGACATAAACATGAAAAATACCAACAAGGCCACCCTGACCGGGCTGGGCGCCATTCTGCTGTGGAGCTCGATTATCGGACTGATCCGCAATGTCACCGATCTGCTGGGACCCACGGGCGGGGCGGCCATGATGTACAGCGTGGCGTCGGTGTTCCTGCTGCTGTCCGTGGGTTGCACGAGGCCGAGCGAATTTCCACGCCGCTATCTGCTCTGGGGCAGCCTGCTGTTCGTCACTTATGAGCTGTGCCTGGCGCTGTCGATAGGCTATGCCAGCACGGCGCGCCAGGCCATCGAGGTGGGCATGGTGAACTATCTGTGGCCAACCGTCACCATCGTCGCGGCCATCGTGTTCAATGGGCAGAAGAGCAATTTCCTCATCGTGCCGGGTTTCCTGCTGTCCGTCGCCGGCATCAGCTGGGTGCTGGGCGGCGAACAGGGTTTTGATCTGGCTGGTACCGTGGCCAACGTGCGTGGCAACCCGCTCAGCTATGGCCTGGCCTTTGCCGGCGCGGTGATATGGGCCGCGTATTGCACCGTGACGGCGCGCATCGCGCAGGGCAAGAATGGCGTGACCCTGTTCTTCATCCTCGTTTCCGTCAGCTTGTGGATCAAATACCTGCTGCAAGGCGGCGGCCCCATGGTGTTTACTGTCGAGGCCGTCATCTACCTGCTGCTGGCCGCCGGCGCCATGGGCTTTGGCTACGGCGCCTGGAACGTGGGCATTTTGCACGGCAACGTCACGATCCTGGCCGGCGCCTCGTATTTCATTCCCGTGCTGTCCGCCGCGCTGTCGTCGCTGCTGCTGCGCACGCCGCTGTCGCTGGCCTTCTGGCAAGGTTCGGCGATGGTGTGCGGCGGCGCCATCCTGTGCTGGCTGGCGACGCGCGCACGACGCATCAAACCAGTCAGCACCTAACACCGCGCCGCCAGCCGCTAGTGCGACAGCACCGAATCGCGCGGCTTATGCCCGAGGTAAGGCAGCAAGCTGATGAGGCCAAGCACGGCCAGCGCGACGCCGACCCACAGCGGGGAGCGCAGGCCGTAGCCGGCGGCGATGCCGAGACCGCCGAGCCAGGAACCGGCGCCCAGGCCGATGTTGATGACGGACGTGTGCACCGTGTTGACCAGCGGCCCCGGATGGGCCGTTTTCATCACGCGGGCGATGATGGCGGGATTCATCGACATGCCGACAAGGCCCGTGACGACCAGCAAGGTGACGCTGATGATCTTGTCTTGCGCAAAGACGGCGAACAGCGCCAGGCTGATGCTCAGGATGACCATGCCCCAGACCATGATGACGGTGGTGTAGCGGTCCGCATAGCGGCCGACCACGCCATTGCCCACCACGTTGGCGATGCCGTAGACGCCCAGCAGCCAGGGGATGTCGGAAGCTTGAAATCCTGTAATTTGCGTCAGGATGGCCGCGAAGTAGCTGAAGGCCGCGAAAATCGCTCCGATGATGAGGCCGCTGCTGGCGTACGCCGCCCACAGGTGGCGGTTGCGGAATTCCCCCAGTTCCTTGCCGAGGCTGACGACTTCGGACGGTTTGGAGGGCGGCACCAGTACGCTGATGAGCGCCAGGCACATCAGCGCCAGCAGCACCACCAGCCAGAAGCTGGCGCGCCATCCCAGGTGCTGGTCGATGAGCGTGGCGACCGGCACGCCCACCACGGAAGCGAGCATGAGACCGCCAATCACGACGGCGGCGGCGCGTCCGCGCGCGTCGGGCGCGACGATGTCGGCGCAGATCGCCAGGGACAGGCCAAAGCAGGTGGCGGCGGCCACGCCCGTGACCACCCGCGCGATGGCCAGGATGTCATAGCTGGTAGCGGACGCGGCGACGGATTGGGCCAACACATAAAAGCCCAGCAGCCACAGCAGGCCCTGCTTGTTCGGCACGCGCAGCTTGAGCAGGACGATGGTGCTCAGCGGGCCGCCGATGACCATGCCCATGGCGTAGAGCGAGATCAGGTAGCCGATGCGTGTCACCGGTTCGTCCATGGCCAGGGCCAGCGACGGCATCATGCCCGCCACCATGAATTCGGAGGTGGTTAACGAAAAGATCGTCAACCCCAAAATGTAAACAACCAGCGGCATAGCAATATCCTTCGAGAGTAATAACAAAAACACCCGCCAGGCGT
>NZ_JABXFH010000009.1:0-159441 GCF_013372745.1 Janthinobacterium sp. BJB401
GTCTTTTTGCATTCCATGCGCCGTCTTATTTTTTCAGCGTCTTTTCCAGCGCCAGCTGGTAGTCCGTCTTTTCGTAGCCGGCCAAATACTTGTTCGTCGCGTCGAGGAAGGCGCGCGAGCGGTAGGCCGCTTCCAGGTCCTTGACCCATGGCTTGGCCTTGTCGGCCGTGCGGATGGCGACCAGGTTGATGTAGCTGTCCGAGATCTTTTCCACGCTAAGGGCCGACGTCAGCTTCATGCCGGCGGCCAGGGCGAAGTTACCGTTGACGAAAGCGTAGTCGGCATCGGCCAGCGAACGTGGCAGCTGCGCCGCTTCCAGCGGCACCAGTTTCAGCTTCTTCGGGTTGTCCAGCACGTCGCGTTCGGACGCGCGCAGCGGGTCGACGTTCGGTTTCAGCTTGATCCAGCCCATCTTGGCCAGCATCACCAGCGCGCGCGCCTGGTTGGTCGGGTCGTTCGGCATGGTGATGGTGGCGCCGTTCTTGACTTCCGTCAGGGACTTTTGCTTGCCGCCGTACAGGCCGATCGGCATGGTCGGCACGGTGATCAGGGAGCTCAGTGGCAGCTTGTTATCGGTGGCGAACTTGGTCAGATACACGATGTGCTGGAACACGTTGGCGTCCAGCGAACCTTCGGCCAGCGCGTAGTTCGGCTGCACGTAGTCGTTGAATTCCACGATCTTGACCTTGTAGCCCTGTTTTTCCAGGATAGGCTTGATGCCCAGCTTCAGCTGGTCCGAATACGGGCCGGAGCTGGTGCCGATGACGAGTTCTTTCGGGTCCTTGGCGTGGGCGGCGGTGGCGAAGGCCAGGCTGGCGGCGGCCAGGAGCAGGTTGCGGCGAATGTGGTTCATGCTTTTCCTTGTACTGAAATACTGAAGATGAATTAACGTTTGTCGAGGCGCTTGGCGATGCGCGTGCCGGCGAACTGGATGGTTTGCACCAGCACGATCAGGATGGCCACGGTGGCGACCATGATGTCCGTCTCGAAGCGGTAGTAGCCGTAGCGGATGGCCAGGTCGCCGATGCCGCCGCCGCCCACCACGCCGGCCACGGCCGAATACGACAGGAAGCTGATCGACAGCACGGTCAGCGCCAGCACCAGGCCGGAGCGCGCTTCGACCAGCAACACGCGGAAGATGATCTGCATTTCCGACGCGCCCATGGCGTGCGCCGCCTCGATCACGCCGCGCGGCACTTCGCGCAGGTTCTGTTCCACCAGGCGCGCCAGGTAGGGAATGGCGGCGAACGACAGCGGCACGGCAGCTGCCAGCGGGCCGATCGAGGTGCCCGCGATGATGCGCGTAAACGGCGTCAGGGCGACCAGCAAAATGATGAAGGGGAAGCTGCGCACGGTGTTCACCAGCCAGCCGAGGATCATCGACAGCGGACGGTTTTCCAGCGACTGGCCTTCCGAGACGAGGAACAGCAGGATGCCCAGCGGGCCGCCGATCAGGATGGCGGCCGTCAGTCCAATGCCCAGCATGGTCATGGTCTGGCCCAGCGCCACCCAGATTTCCGGCAGCAGGTTGATGACGTTATTGATCGATTCTTCAAACATGTGTTGCATCCTTCCATGCGGTGGCTTCAAACGCCTCGGTACCGTAATACGCCAGCTCGCGCCCCAGCGCCGTCTTGCGCGGGGTGGCCGTGTCGCTCAACTCGAATTGTTCGGCGATGGCGCCGTTTTCCACGACGGCGACCCTGTTGCAGATGGCGCCCAGCACCGACAGCTCATGGCTGACGATGACGATGGTCACGCCAAGGCGCGCATTGATGTCGCGCAGGGTGTCGAGCAGGGCGCGCGTCGTTTCCGCGTCCAGCGCGGACGTCGGCTCGTCGCACAGCAGCACGTCGGGGTGGCTGGCCAGCGCGCGGGCGATTGCCACGCGCTGCTTCTGCCCGCCGGACAATTGCGCCGGGTAGCTGTGCAGCTTGTCGGACAGGCCCACCAGCGCCAGGCATTCCTCGACCCTGGCGGCGATGTCCTCGCCCTTGGTGGTGCCATGGATTTTCAGGGGGAAGGCGACGTTGTCGAAGACGCTGGCGTTTTGCAGCAGATTGAACTGCTGGAAAATCATGCCGATATTTTGGCGCGCGTCGCGCAATTCGCTCTTGCCCAGGCGTGTCAGTTCGCGCCCGGCCACGGTAATGGTGCCGCTGTCAGGGCGCTCGAGCAGGTTAATCAGGCGCAGCAAGGTCGATTTGCCGGCGCCGCTCTTGCCGATCAGGCCGAAAATATCACCGGGATAGACTTCCAGCGTGACCGATTTGACCGCGTGGAATTGTTCGCCTTTGGGCAGCGCGAAGGTCTTGTTTGCGCCATCGATGCGAATCACCGGCGTACGGTGTGGTGTGGTCATGCAGTGTTTCCTTTTTTATTGGACCGTGACAGGCGCGCTTGCAGGGGCCAAATCGCCCGGCCTGTTACGTCGGTTGCGTAGTATACCTCCGATCGTGTTATTACTCCTACGACAGAATCTTGCTTTGAATATGCAAATAATGTCTATATGGGTGTTTGGCGAGAGTAAACGCGGTTTTTACGCGATCAGCCGATGGAAAATTCGACGGGAATCGATAATTCCAGCGGGTCCGGCCGTTCCTTGGGAATGCGTGGCAGCGGCGCCGCCCGTTGCAAAGTGTCGAGCGCGGCCTGATCCAGCGCTGCGGAACCGGAACTGCGCTCGATGGCGGCCGCCAGCACCTGGCCGTCGCGGTCGATGCGGCAGCGCAGATACACCACGCCCTGTTCCTGCTTCGCGCGCGACGCCGTCGGATAGCGGCGGAAGCGTTCCATGCGCGCCAAAACCTTGCCTTCCCAGCTAGATACGCCGCTGCGCAGCTCCTGCGGCGCGGGCGGCAGGGCAGGCGAGGGTGGTGCCGCCGCGATGGATGGCGCCGCCGCCGGTGCCGGCGTCACGGGCGCATGCCGCACGTCGGCAACGGCCGCGATGGCCTCGGCTTGCGGCGCCATGGGCGCGGCATCGGGCTGCGGCAGCACGAATTGTCTGATTGCCGGCGCTGCCTTTTTTGCAAGGGTGCGCGACGGTGCGGCGGCCGCGCTGACCTGTTCAGCAAGATTCTGCTCCAAAGGGCGGGGCGGGGCGGCGGCCGGCAAGTACAGCATGGCCGGTTGCGCGGAGTCGGGCGCGATGGCCAGCAGGGGCGCCGCTGGCGCGCGGTGGTACAGCGCCCATCCCAGCAGGGCGCCATGCATGGCGAAGACGGTGGCGATGGTCAGCGGCTTGTGCCAGTCAGCCGACGGCGTCTTTTCTGGCGCCGGCGCCGGGCCTTCCGGGCGGCGCAACAGGTAGATGATGACGGCGATTTCCATCGTTGCCACGAGGACGATGACCCACCAGGGCGGATGGCCGAGGCACATGGCGACAAAGCCGATGGCCATGCCCAGGCAAGCGAGGACCTTGCCGCGGCGTGACACGGCGCGGTGTTCGCGCCACTGGCGCAGCGGCGCGCCGAAGCGCGGGTGGTGCAGCAGCCAGTGCTCCAGGCGCGGCGAGGCTCGGCTGAAGCACGCCAGCGCCAGGATCAGGAAGATCGTCGTCGGCATGACGGGCAGCATGGCGCCGATCACGCCCAGCGCCACCATCAGCATGCCGGCGCCCGTCCACGCCCAGCGGCGCAGGCGTGCCGTATGCGCTTCCGCAACTGCCTGGATGACTGGCTCCTCCATCAGGCGCAGGCCTCCACGTGGCCATGCATGCGCAGGAAGGCGGCGCGCGCGCCATCGATCACGCGCGCTTCACCGGCATCGTCAAGCACGGCCGTATCGAGTACGGACGTGAAATCGCGCCAGTGGCGCGCGCGTCCGTCCGGATGGCCGGCCAGGTGGCGCGCTCCATGGTGTTCATCGAGGCCGATCTTGCCGGCCAGTTTATACAGGATGGCCGCGCCCAGCTTCGAGCCTTCGCTCACGTACAGCCAGCCCAGCGCCGTGGCCAGGTCCAGCTGCGCGTCGAACGGCGGCGTGGCCGCATCTGCCGGCAATGCTGTCTCGAGGTCGCGCAGGTCGGCCGCGATGCTGGCGTAGCGGCGGCGCTGTTCCAGGTCCGGCAGCAGGGCGGCCAGTTGCGCGTTGTCGTACAGCGCGTCGACGTCGCGCAGGAACGCGTACTGCGCCTGCAAAAAGCGCGCGTAATTGTCGCGGCTGGAAAACGGCGCGCTGGCCATGATGCGCTGGTCCAGCAATTCGTGGGTGGCCATGGTGTCGGCTTTCAGGCGCTGGCTGCGGGTCGGGGCCGCGTTGGTCGGAACGGCGTTTAAAGTGGTGTCGCTTGCTGCATGCATGGAATATCTGCTCTCTATTATAAGGATGAATCAAATCAGAAACGAAGGCCAAGCGTGACGCGCGCCGTGCGGCCCGGTCCCGGCATCAGGCTCAGGGTCAGCGGATCGAGGTAGTAGCGGTCCGTCAGGTTGTCCACCGCCACGTCGACGGTGGCGTTGGGCGTGATCTTGTAGCTGGCGAACAGGTCGGCCAGGGTGTAGGCCTGCGTCAGCACCTGCGGCGAGGTGCCCGTCCACGACTGCCACACGGCCTTGTCGTCCTGGCGCGCCAGTGGGTGGCCGACGTGCGTCAGGCGCGTGCCGACGGTGAGTTTTTCCTGCAGCCAGCGCGCGCCCAGGGTCAGGTTGGCGCTCAGCTTGGGCTGGATATGGTTGCTCACGTAAGAACTGGAAAAGCCGATGGGCGAGCAGTCTGGCGTGTTCCAGATCTCCGATTGCCACTTGCTGGCCTTGCGCAAATACGCCGCCGTGGCCGCGTCGCAGATCAGGGTCTTGCGGTTCCAGGTACCGGAAAAGTCGGCAAACACGCTACCTCGGTCATACGACGATTGCAGTTCGACGCCCGAGACGCTGTATTTGTCCGTGTTCGCCATCGAGAAATTCTGCGCGTGGGCCGGCAAGTCGGGAATCGGGCGGCGCGTGATGTAGCCGTGCGTGACGTTGTCGAAATACGCAACGCGCAGGCGCAGCTTGTCGGCGGCGCTCCATACGCCATCCTTGACCACGCTCACGCCGATCTCGCGGTTGTGGCTGCGCTCGGCGTTCAGGGGTGACGAATACGTGGCCGAGAAGCCCATCGTCGACTCGTACAGGCTGGGCATGCGCAAGCCGCGCGCATCGCGCAAAAACACGCTGACGCTGTCGGACAGGCGCGCCGTTAGCGCAAATGTGGGCGCAAAACCGTGGTCCTTGCGGCGGATCGGCTTGCTGTAGGTGAACAGGCCGGGGATGGCGTCGCGGAAGACATAGTCGTTGCCGCTCCAGTCGGCGACCTGCGAGACGTCCAGCGGCGCTGGTTCCTCGCCATAGCGTTCCACCATGCCGCCCACCAGCGCGGGATTGGTGGCCGCCGTGAACTGGCCCTGCGCATCCTGGTACCACTTCGACGCGCCGAGCTGGCCGCCGTCCTTGTCCCACATGGTGACCCATTGCCAGCCCTGCGGCTGGTATTGCTGTTCCGCGCGGCGGTTGCGGTCGCGCGAGTCGAAGCGCTGGAAGCGTCCGCCCGCCTCGACCGTCAGCCAGTCGCGCGCCTGCCACTGCAGCGAGGCGAACGCGCTTTGCTCGTGGCGCTTGCCGTTGCGCAGGGTGTGGTTGGCATTCAGGTCGTCATCGAGGATGGCCACGCTGTCGGCCGGGCCGATATCCTCGTTCTGCAGGGATAGGCCGTAATCGAGCTTGAGCGCGCCCATGCCGGTGGCGAAGCGCGAGGTGTTCGTCAGGTCGGCGCCAACGCGGCGCGCCTGGTTCTTCGCCAGGTACAGCACTTCCACGCACTCCTTGCATTCATGGTCGCCCGGATTGGTCTTGCCTTCGAGCGGATTGCTGAAGATGTCGCCGTTGCGCGACTTGCTCTGCATGTCCGTCAGCCACAGGTTGGCCTTCAGGTCGATCAATTGCTGGCCTTCCGGTTTCCACTCGTAGCGCGCCGTCAGCGCGTTGGTGCGCACCTGGCTCGGGTCCCACTGGGGAATGCTGCCGGTGCTGTTGCGGTAGATTTGCGAGGGCATGATTTCGCCATAGCTGCTGTCGAAATAGCGGTAGCCCAGCTCCAGCTTCTGTTCGTGCGGCAGGCGCAGGCTGGCTTTCAGCAGGGCCGAGGTGGTGCGGTTGGCCGTATTGAGCACTTCATCGCCCTTCTTGAAGAACTGCGTCACGCCATTGTCGTCGCCCCATTCATTGAGCATTTGATAGCGTTCGAAGCCCCGTGTGCCGGAAAAATAATTGCCGATGCTGCGCTGGCTGATGGCGGCCACCAGGTCGTAGTCATCCTGGCGCGTGGCCACGGCGATGCTGCCAAAACCGCTGCGCGGGTTGCCCAGCTTGTTGCGCTGCGTGCGCGGCGTGCTGCCGAAATCGGCGGGCGCCGAGACGCTGTTGTCCTGGATGCCGCCGCGCAGGCGCACGCCCGTGCGCTGGCCTGGTCGCAAAATGTCTTCAGGGCGCAGCGTCTGCATGCTGACCATGCCGCCGATGGCGCCCGCGCCTTGCGCCGACAGGTTCGGGCCCTTGTCGATGCGGATGGCGCTGATCAGGTCCGGGTCGATGTAGCTGCGGTCGGCGATGCCCGCGTAGCCGCGGTAGACGGTCGATGATTGCAGGCTGCCGTCGATCAGCACGGGCACGCGGCCCTGGCCCTGCATGCCGCGCACGTTGACGTCGACGGCGCCGCTGTTGCGGCTGTCGCCCACCTGCACGCCGGCCACGCCCTTGAAGATGTCGGCCGGCGAGGTGCCGCGGAAGCGTTCGATCTGCTCGCGGCCGATGTACACGGAGGCGGCCGGCGTCAGGTAGGGCAGGTCGGCCGGATCCGTGTCGTCCGCCTCGAAACTGCCGCTGCCGCCCTGGCCATTCACGCGCAGGGTGCCGATCTGCACGGCGCCGGCAGAGACAGGCGCGGGCGCGCTGATGATGATGGTCGTGCCGCCCTGCAGCTGCGCCTGCAGGCCGCTGCCGGCCAGCAACTGGCGCAGCGCCTCGGGCAGTGAATGCCGGCCTTGTAGCGGCGCGCTGTGGCGTCCGTGCGTCAGGCGCGCGTCGGCCAGCAGCACCATGCCGGCCTGGCGCGCCAGTTCGTTCAGCGCGCGGTTCAGCGGCTGCGCGGGAATCTGCCATTCCACCGGCGCCACCGGCGCGGCGGCGGCATGCATGGCGGGCGTGGCGAAGGCCAAGCCGATGGCCAGGAAGAGAGGGGACAGGCGGGGAGACAGGCGGGCGTGCAGGGGAGGGCGCGGTGGAGTCATATGCAGGTTTTTCCTATGGTGATGTGGTGATCCTTCATAGTTAAAACGAATGAGTCTCATTTACCCTGACGTGCGGATGGATTTTATTTCGCGTCATGGGGACAAATCAGCGGGCGACGATATGCAGCTTGCCGTCCCGGCGCACCACGCGCACGGGCAAGGCCAGCGGCAGGGCGGCGGCAAATTGCGCCGGCAGCTTCGCGTCGAAGCTGCCGTTCAGGCGCAGGCTGGCCAGCGCCGGATCGCCGAGCACGAGGCCCGTATCGCCATAGCGCTCGAATTCGGCCAGCGCTTCGGCCAGGGTGGCATCCTCGAAATCGAGGCGCCCCGCACGCCAGTTGCCCACCGCTTGCGCGTTGACCCTGGCCAGGGCCTTCACGCCCTGGGGCGTGACGGTGACCGTGTCGCCCGCCTGCAGCACTTCGGCATGCGCGCCGGCTTCGCTTTCCACGCGCACCGTGCCTTGCGCCACGCTCACCTGTGTCGTGGCGCCCACGTGGCGCACCGAAAAATGCGTGCCCAGCACCGTCGCCGTGGCCGCTCCCGCGATGACCTGGAACGGACGCGCAGGGTCGGCGTGGACATGGAACATGGCCTGGCCGCGCAGCAGGCGCACGCTGCGCCGGTCGCGGTACAGGGCCACGTCGACGGCGCTGCCGCTATCGAGTTCGATGCGGCTGCCGTCGGGCAGGACTTGCGTGGCGAACTGGCCACGCGCCGTGCTGTAATCGTGCTGGAAGCCCGGTTGCTGCCAATGGCTGGCCAGCGGCCAGGCCAGCAGGCCGCACAGCAGCAGACAGCCGCCGGCCAGCGCGCCGCGTGGCGGGAAGGAGGCTGCCTGGCGCACCCGCCGCAGCAGCGATGACGGCGTGCCCGCCGCCGGGGCTGGCTGGCTGAAGGCCGCCACGCGCTGCGCCGGCAGGCTGGCCAGCAGCGCATCGGTGCGGGCCAGCGCCTGCCAGGCTTGCTGGTGGCGCGCGTCGGCGGCCAGCCATGCGTCCAGCGCCGCCAGTTCGTGCGCGGCCAGGCCCGCGTCGTGGCGCAGCAGCCATTGCGCCGCCAGGAAATCGATGTCGTCGGCCGTCGTGTCTTGTGATGTCATGCGCTGTTTCATAGCGTATCCCGCTCGGGCATGCCTTTTTTACAGGCGAGCATGCCGTTGATGATGTGTTTTTCCACCATGTTGACGGAGATGCCCATCTGGGCGGCGATCTCGATCTGGCTCAGGCCATCGAACTTGTACAGCGCGAACGCCTGGCGGCAGCGCGGCGGCAAGGCGTCGATGATGGCCAGCAGGCGCTCCATGGTTTGCCGGTCGTGCAGCCGTTGTTCGGGTTCGTCGGCGCGTGGCGCGCGCAGCTGGAAATGGGGCGTGTCGATGTCGTCGTGGGGGCGGCGCTGGCGCAAGCGCTGTTCGTCGATGGCGATGTTCTTTGCCGTCACGTACAGCAGCGCGCGCTGGCCGCTATCGGGCGCCGCGCCGCTGTGCAGGGCAGGTGCGCCGCCGAGCGGCTCGCGCGCCAGGATGCGGGCGTAGGCTTCCTGCACCACGTCCTGCGCCTTGTCGCGGCAGCCGGTGGAGCGCGAAATCAAGCGCAGCAATTCCTGGTAATAGCGTTCAAGCACCGCGCGTTTCCTCGTTATCAAAGCCGGCAATGATAGCAAGCCCATCAAATAATAACAAGAATCATTCTCATCTGATGTCATATTCGAGGTGCTGGATAACGCTGGATATTTTTGGCAATGCAGACAATAATCGGCAGCAGAAGGCGCTGTCGCGGACCGTATTGCCCGCTATTATCGATTTTATCGATGCTAACTAGGTATATTTTCCGTTTTACATCGATCTTCATGCCATGCATAATCTGTTGCAACTGAAGCCAGACAATCAGCCGCATGCGCCCCCGCCTGCAGCTGCTTGCGGTTTTGACATCCTCCACTTTCTATCAGGAACCTACAATGAAAAAACTGCTCGCTTTTATCGCCGCCGCCGGCTTCTCGCTGTCCGCTGTTGCCGCGCCTGAAGTCTATGTCATCGATGGCAGCCACACTTTCCCCCGTTTCGAATACACCCACATGGGCTTCTCGACGCAGCAAAGCCGTTTCAATAACACCACCGGCAAGGTCACCCTGGACCGCGCCGCCAAGACGGGCGCCGTCGAAGTGCTGATCGATACCAAGTCCGTCGACACAGGTTCGACCCTGTTCAACTCGCACATCCAGGGCGAAGACTTCCTCGACACGGCCAAGTATCCTGTCGCCACCTACAAATCGACCAAGTTCAATTTCGATGGCGACAAGCTGGCCTCCGTTGAAGGCAACCTGACCCTGAAAGGCGTGACCAAGCCAGTCACCCTGACTGTCACCTCGTTCACCTGCGCACCGCACCCGATGCTGAAAAAAGACGCTTGCGGCGCCAACGCCACGGCCAAGATCAAACGCTCGGAATTCAACGCCGGCAAATATGCGCCAGCGGTCAGCGATGACGTGACGTTGACGTTTGCGATCGAAGCCATCAAGCAGTAATCGTTGGCTGCATGACGTAAAAATGGCGGCGGACTTCGGGCCGCCGCCATTTTTTATACCTATCCCCAAAGCGAGGGCTGGGGTCAGACCCGGCGGGTCTGACCCCGGATTTCACGACAAGTGATACACCTCCTGCTGCCCATACACGGGCGTGTTCAACCCTTCCATGCGCGCCTTCAACTGCAGCGACAGGTACTGGGAATAGTGGCGCGACTGATGCAGATTACCGCCGTGGAACCACAGCGCCTGCTGCTGCGTGGGCTTCCACATATTGCGCTGTTCGCCCTCCCACGGGCCAGGGTCTTTCGTCGTGGACGAACCAAGGCCCCACACCTTGCCCACTTTATTCGCCACCTCGGGCGAGATCAGGTCGGCCGCCCAGCCATTCATGGAGCCGTAGCCGGTGGCGTACACCACCAGGTCGGCCGGCAGTTCCGTGCCGTCCGACAGCACGATGGAATGGGCTTTCAGTTCCTGCACGCCGACGCCGCTTTTCAGCTTGATCTTGCCTTCGGCGACCAGCTCGGAGGCGCCCACGTCGATGTAGTAGCCGGAGCCGCGGCGCAGGTATTTCATGAACAGGCCGGAATCGTCGTCGCCAAAGTCCAGCATGAAGCCCCGTTCTTCCAGGCGCGCGTAAAAATCCGCATCGCGTTCGCGGATGGCCTTGAAGACGGGCTTCTGGAAGTCGGCCAATATCTTGTACGGAATCGATGCGAACGTCAGGTCGGCCTTGGCGGTCGTCATGCCGGCCGCCAGCGCCCGTTCCGAATACAGGTCGCCCAGCGCCAGCTCCATCAGGGAATCGGACTTGACGATGTGCGTCGACGAGCGCTGCACCATGGTCACGTCCACGCCCGCTTCCCACAGGGCGGCGCAGATATCGTGCGCGGAATTGTTCGCGCCGATCACGACCACCTTCTTGCCCACATACGCGTCCGGCCCCGGATGCTGCGACGAGTGTTGCTGCTCGCCCTGGAACACGTCCATGCCCTTGAACTTCGGCATGTTCGCCTTGCCCGACATGCCGGTGGCCAGCACCAGTTGCTTGGGCTTGAGGGTAATGGGCTGGCCGTCGCGCAGCACTTGCACCGTCCACTCGCCGGTGGCTTCATCGAAGCTGGCCGATTCGCATGACGTCGAACCCCAGTAATTGAGCTCCATTACCTTGGTGTACATCTCCAGCCAGTCGCCGACCTTGTCCTTCGGCGTGAAGACGGGCCAGTTGTCGGGGAAGGGGATGTAGGGCATGTGGTCGTACCAGACGGGGTCGTGCAGGCACAAGGACTTGTAGCGCTTGCGCCAGCTGTCGCCGGGGCGCGAATTTTTCTCGATGATGATGGTGGGGACGTTCAGCTGGCGCAGGCGCGCGCCCAGCGCGATGCCGCCCTGGCCGCCGCCGATGATGACGCAGTAGGGCTGGCGCGCGTAGCCCAGTTCCGCCGCTTCCTGCTCACGGTGCTCCAGCCAGCTGCTGCGGTTCGTGCGCGCGCCGTGTTCCGCGCCCATGGGCCGCCGCCCGCCCTTGGCTTCCTCAAAACCCTTCAATTCGCTCATGGTGGTAAGCAGGGTCCATATCTTGCCGTCGCGGATGCGGATGAAGCCCACGCCGCGCGCCGCGTTCGTTTCCACCGTGATCCAGCTTTGCAGCACGCCGCCGGCTTCCACCGCATGTTCGCCGTCGGCGATGCGGATGGAGAGCGGCTGCACGGCGCCCAGCTGGGCGGCCAGCATGGCGGCGATCTGTTCGCGGCCTTCCAGGGTTTTCAGGTTCCAGGTAAACAGCACTAGGTCGCGCCAGTAGCCGTCCTGTTCGAACAGTTGCGCGGCGCCCGTGCCGTCGCTGGCGCGAAGAAAGCCTTCGAGCTGCTCCAGGATGCCGGCCACGGCCAGGTTGTGGGGGTTGATATCGGTTTGCATCGTGTCTCCTCCAAGTCTGCTGACTTTATGATGGGATGCGGCTGTCTTGCCGCTGACGATGTTGTAACACTGGCGTTCTGGTGCCGCATTCCGCAGCGCAGCATGGCTGAATTTGAGACGGAAATCTCAGCTTTTCGGACGGCCTACTGGCGGTGCGGCGCCACGATATGCAGCTGTTTGAGGCGCCGGTACAGGGTGGCGCGCGAGATGCCCAGCATGGCGGCCGCCTGCAGCGGACGCCATTTGGCGGCGTTCATGGCGTGCACGATGCGCGTGCGTTCGGCCAGTTCCGGCGCCGTGTATTCCAGCACATTGGGCGCGACCGGCGCCTCGCGCATCGCGCGCGCACGCGCCTTGGCCGGTCGCAGCGGCGCGCGCACGCGGGCGTGCAGCCAGGTGCTGCCGCCGGCCAGCCGCAACGACAGCAGACTGTGTCCCGCGCGGGCATCGAACAGCCGTTCGGCGCGCACCTCCAGCACTTCGGTGACGGGACGCGGCAGGCTATCCAGGCCCGTGATGACGTCGCGCGCGCAGCGGTTGGCGGCGACGATGTCGCCATGCTCGTCGATGGCCAGCAGCATTTCCGGCTGCACTTCCACGAAGTGGCGGTTGCGGTGCGCCAGCAGGATGCAGCAATGGCTGTAGGATTTGAGAAAAAAACCGTCCTCGATCAGGGTCGCGCCTTGCCGCACCAGTTGTTTCACCAGGCGCTGGCTGTCGCGCGCGTCGGGCGAGTTCAAGGCCGACGCATCGAGCACGCCTATCAAGTCGCCGTGCGGCGAAAAAATCGGCGCCGCGCTGCAGGTCAGGCCCGTGAACGCGGCGCGAAAATGGTCCGTCTTGTGCACCGTGATGGCTTCGTGGTCGAGCAGCACGGAGGCGATGCCGCAGGTGCCTTCCTCTTCTTCCGACCAGCACGAACCGGGGTACAGGCCCGCTTTCTTGAAATCCTTGCGCTGGTCCGTGTCGACCACGTAGTCGATCGTCACGCCGCGCGCATTGGCGAGGATGACGCAGTAACCCGCTTCGCGCACCATGGCGTGCAGGCGCGGCAGGCACTGGCCCGTGGAGCGCAGAAAATCTTCCTCGGACTGCTGGATGGCGCGCAGTTCGGCGCCCGTCAGGATGCGCGGCCCTGTCGTCGAGGCGGGATCGAGCCGGTAGTCGTCCAGCGAGCGCCGGTACGACGACGCCAGCCTGGCCGTATCGGCCCCTGGGTTGACGATACGGCCGGCGATCAGGTCGCGCACGCGGTCGATATGGCTGGTCTGGCGGACGTAGGGCATGGCGCTCTCCAGTGTCTCGTGTCTGTTTTTATGGTGTCTCCGTTTTTAGCACGAAGCGCGGGGCGGCGCATCCTGCGCTGCAGCATGGCGCGCGTGTGAGACGTTCGTCTCAGCGCGTGGCCCGCACAATAGGATGCCGCAGGACAAGATAAAAAGTTTCTCTGTTAGCATGCATCGCATGAAGCGAGCGCCGTTGCCGGCGCCAGCCATGACAGGAGAAGACGCATGACGACATTGCCACTCATCCGCCACCTGGCCCTGGCCGCAGCCTGCCTGGCGCTGGCCGCCGGCACCCATGCGGCAGAGACAAGCAAGGTGGTGGCCAAACCGCTGTCGGCCGCCGCCAGCGACCCGGCCACGCTGAAATGGATGGTAGGCGCGCCGCCGCCGGCCGATAAAATCATCCGCTTCGACGATGGCAGCTATTTCAATTTTCCGCAGCTGCGCTGGAGCGTGTCGCATTTCCGCCAGCTGATGCCGACGGTGGAAGTGGCGCGCGGTTTGACCGCGCCCGTGCCTTTGCCGCGCGCGCTGCGCAACGATATCGACAGCATGCGCTTCACGCCCCTGGGCGCGAAGGAGACGATGACGTGGGAGCAGTCGCTGGGCGCCAATTACACGGACGGCATCGTCGTGCTGCACCGGGGCCGCATCGTGTATGAACGCTATTTCGGTGTGTTGAAGGAGGGCGGCCAGCATGGCGCCATGTCGGTGACGAAGTCCGTGGTGGGCACCATCGGCGCGGCCCTGGTGGCCGAAGGCAAGCTCGATCCGGGCAAGAAGGTGGCCGAGTACGTGCCGGAACTGGCCAAATCCGCATTTGGCGACGCCACCGTGCGCCAGGTGCTCGACATGACCACGGGCCTGAAATTCAGCGAAGATTACGCCGACCCGAAAGCGGAAGTGTGGCAGCATGCGGCGGCCGGAAGCCCGCTGCCCAAGCCCAAGGATTACAAGGGGCCGCGCAGCTATTTTGAGTACCTGCAAACGGTGCGGCATGAGGGAAAACATGGCGAGGGCTTCGGCTACCGCACGGTCAACTCCGACGTGCTGGGCTGGATCGTCGCCCGTGTCACGGGCCAGAACGTCAATGCGTACCTGTCCGAGCATGTGTGGCAAAAGCTGGGCGCCGAGCAGGATGCCTACATGTCGGTCGATTCGACGGGCACGCCGTTTGCCGGCGGCGGCTTGAGCGCGGGCTTGCGCGACCTGGCCCGCTTCGGCGAGATGCTGCGCAACGATGGCCGCTACAACGGCCAGCAAATCATCCCGCGGGCGGCCGTCGAAGATATCCGCCGTGGCGGCGACAAGCAGCTGTTCGCCAAGGGCGGCTACGATTTGCTCAAGGGCTGGAGCTACCGCGACATGTGGTGGGTCACGCATAACGACCATGGCGCCTACATGGCGCGCGGCGTGTACGGCCAGCGCATCTACATCGACCCGAAGGCGGAAATGGTGATCGTGCGTTTCGCCTCCACGCCGACGGCGGCCAATGCGGCCAACGACCCGACCACCACGCCGGCCTTCGAAGCGCTGGGCAAGCTGCTGCTGGCCAGGCCGCAGTAGGCTGCCGGGTTGACCCGTGCCAGTTGTGCGGCGAAACGGGCACAACTGCAATACACTATCCTTTCGTCATTATTTGTTGCTTGAATGATATTCCTGCAGCGCACGCAAGGGGAACGCACCGTGGAAACCAGCCAGCCGGATCAACCGCGCCCGCCACTCTGGCGGCGCCTGCTGTGGCCGGCCGTCCAGCTTGGCTCGGCCTTCAAGCTGACGGGCACGCATCTGCTGCATCACGTGATCGGCGCCAGCCTGATCGCCGCGCTGATGCTGGCGCTGGAAGGGTTTCACGTGCTTGAATGGCTCGATGCGGCCATGCTGCGGGCCAGCGCGGCGCAGGAGCAGCTGCTGGGCCGGGGCAAGGATCCGGGCGCCGCCTACCGGCCCGGCATCATCGAAATCGACCAGCCCGCGTTCGAACAGGTCTTCGACGAGCGCGAACCGCTGGAACGTTCTCGCCTGGAGCAATTGATTGCCAGCGCCGCCGCGCGCGGCAGCAAGGTGCTGGCCATCGACCTGGACCTGGCGCCGGCCGTGTACGAACAGCACAAGGACGGCGAGCGGCCCCTGGACCGCCTGCTCGACCAGCTGGCCGCGCATGGCCGGCAACTGGTGCTGATCCTGCCCGAGCAATCGGACCGCAACGCGAACCTGCCCTGGATACGCGCGCGCTGCGCGGCCGGCATCCACTTTGCCAGCCCGCGTATCCGCGAACGCATGGGCGCCGTCACGCGCATCGAGCTGAAATGCCCCGTGCTGGCGGCCGTGGCTTTCGAGCTGGCGCATGGCGCCGACGAGCAGGAGCAGAAGCAGCCCATGCCGGCCGCCCTGTCCGAGCAAAAGGAAGTGGTGGCGCTGGCCGGCCGCGTGTGCCAGCTGGCGCGGCGCACGGGCAGCGAAAAGGAATTGGCGCGCTGGGCGTTCGAACCCGTCATCCGCGGCGATGCCAAGGCGGCGGCCGAACAGAACGCCGTCACCGCGCCGTTTCACCCGGCCGCCGTGGCGCCGCAATTCCTGAACCCTACGCGCACGCGCGTCAAACTGATCGATGGCCAGGCTGGCGTGGATGCCGGGGCGCTGCGCAAGAACGTCGTGTATATCGGCAGCACGTATGACGTGCGCGACCGCTATACGACGGCCGAAGGCGAGCAGGCCGGCCTGCACCTGCATGCGGCCGCCCACACCTCGCTGGGCATTGGCACGGCCGACGTCAACAAATATGCGGTATTCGTGGCTGACATCGTCATCGGCGTGCTGCTGGGCTGCCTGTTCGGCGGCCTGTGGACCCTGTACGGCCGCGCCGAACTGGCCATCGACCGGCGCATGGAAGATCACGATGTCAGCCGTTTGCACCGCATGGGGACACTGGCGGAATTCTATGGCATCCGTTTGATACTGGTGCTGGTGTGGGCCTCGCCGTTTGCCATCGGCGCGCTGGCCATCTACCTGTCGCGCGGCTTGCTCGAGCAGGGCTGGTGGGTCAATCCCGGCCCCTTGATCGCCGGCATGTTCCTGCACGCGATGTCGCTGCGCGACGAAGCCCACCATCCGCACGAGGAAGTGCCGGGCCTGTCCGTGTGGGCACAGCTGCGCCGCACGCATCCGGGCATCGTGCTGGTGCAGGCGCCGCTGGCGGTGCTGCTGTTGATCATCGCCCTGATCTAGCGCAAACCGTGGCGCCGCAGCGGCGCTACACTGGGCGCCTTTTTCATTTGCAGGAGGATGCCATGCTGAGCGGAGGATGTTTATGCGGCGACGTGCGCTACGAGGCGGGCACGGGCGCCTTCCATGAAACGGCCTGCCATTGCTCGATGTGCCGCCGCGCGTCGGGCGCGCCGTTTGTCGCCTGGTTCAGTGTGCCACGGGCGAATTTTCGCTGGCTGCGGGGACAGGCCACGCCATACGCGTCCAGCGAACACTGCACGCGCAGTTTTTTCCCCCGCTGCGGCACGCAGCTGACGTTCGAGGATGCGCGCGACCCGGACGAGGTTGGCCTGACCACCGGCAGTCTGGACGACCCGGAACAACTGCCGCCGCACAGCCATATCTATACGGACACGCAACTGGCGTGGGTGAAATTGGCCGATGGCTTGCCGCGGTATCGTGGGGCGCGTAGCGAGGGGTAAATGGCTTGTGGCAAGTAGGTCGGATTAGTGGGGGCCGCCGAGGCCGCAAGCGCGTAATCCGACAGGTGCTGCCGGCGATGTTGTCGGATTACGCCCTCCGGGCTAATCCGACCTACGTGATCAATGATGTCAGCCGATCAACTTCAATCCCGGCGGCAGCGCCTCGCCCAGTATGCGGCGGGTAACAGCTTCGTCCAGCTGCGTCACTTCGCTGACCATCGCCTGCCACAGGGGCGGGGCGCCGACGGCTTTCAGGCGGGCCAGGATGTTGGCCCGTAGTTCATCGACGATGTCGCGCGAACGGTCGCCCGTCATGCGCGCCAGGTGGGTGGCGGCAAACGCCGCCGGTTCCGTCTTTTTCCAGTCCAGCGCCAGCAGCACGTGCAGCCAGTCGGCCACGGTGGCGCTGTCGACCACTTCATGCGCGCTGCCGTGGAAGGGCTGGCGTGCGCCGACCCTGGCCAGCGCCCACAGCGTGTTCGTGTCCGCCGCTTCGCCCTTTTTATCAGCCTTCTGCAGCCGCTTGATCAGCCAGGCGCCCACTTCGGCCTTGTAGGCGCCGGGGACGCGCTCGAGCGAGGCGCCCAGGCGCAGCATGTCGTCATCGCTGCCGTTGACGAGGGTGACGGGGCGGCTGCCGCGCTGGGCCGCATCGGCTTGCAGGTTGAAGGCGAAGTCGTCGAGCAGGCGCAGTTGCTGCTCCGTGCTCAAGCCGCCGGCCACGCGGCGCCACAGGGTCCACCATTCGGCGCATACCTGGTTGTCCTTGTGGTGCTGCACGCCCGCGTCGAACAGGGCCCACAGCTGCTCGATGCGCCACGGGTCGAGCGCGTCGCCATAGCCGGGCCGCAAACAGTAGCCGGCCAGGTTCAGCCACACCCGCTCATGTTCGGCGGAGCGGCGCCGGCCACGCGCGCGTTGCAGCAAGGCGTCGAACAGCTGGCGCAAGAGCGGCGTCTCCCAGCTTTCGCGCCCGCCCAGTCCCCGTTCCAGGTGCTGGCGCAGCTGGCGCACTTCCTTGGCCTCGACCTTTTGCGCCTTGCCGCCGAAGATGCGCTCGATCTTCTCGATGGCTTCCTTCACGCGTGGTGATACGCTGGACGTTTCGCTTGCTACGTCCTCTTCGCCTCGCAGCTGGAATTCCAGCAGCCAGCGCTGGTTCGCATCGGCTTCGGCCACACAGTGCACTTCCAGGGTGCCCACTTCCGTCATCACGGTTGCCAGCTGCACGGTGATGTCGCGCTTGTCGCCGCTTTCCGCTTGCAGCACGCTGGCCAGCGGCGGCAGGCGCAGGTATTCTCCGGCGTCCAGGTCGACGATTTCGCCGAGCTTGGGCGGCGTGCCCGCCTCAAAGAGGGAGGTGGCCAGATGGAAGCGCACGGGCCGGCCCAGACGCAGCGCGAACAGGCGCTCCGTCAGGCGGATTTCTTCGCCGCTGGCGCTGCCACGGGGCAGGATGCAGACGGCGCGCTTGTCCTTGCCCGCTTCGCCCAGCACGAGGAAGTAGCTGCGCGGCGAGCCGCCGCCGATGCGCGGCGTCTGGCCGCTGCGGGCCAGCGCGTAGGCGACGGCGCCACGGGCCACGGCCACGTCGGGATTGTCGTTGTGCAGAATGGTGAGCGGAGCGCCGCGCCAGTGGGCGAGCGTCTCGGCCAGGCGGCGCGCCAGCGCGTCGGCGCGGAACACGCCGCCGTTCAGCAGCAGGGTATCGGGCAGTGCCCCTTGATGCTGTTGCAGAAAGCTGGCCAGGTGGCGCGTGATGGCCGCATCCTGGGCATACGGCAGGCCGAATTCGACGATGCCGGCGCGCCCCTTTTTTGCTACATCGTTCAGTTCCACCTTCGGGAAGAAGCCGTCGACCACCATGGCCGCCACCTCCTCGCGCGTGACGTCGGCGGAACGGCTGCCGCCAATCAGGCGCGAGCCTGCGCCCAGCAGGGTGACGGTAGCCTTGTCGGGTGCGTCGCTGGAGAGCAGCAATTCCTTGGCGGCGCGGCAGCGCTCCATCAGCTGTGACAAGCGCGCGGCCGATAGCTTCATGCCGCCTTCGCTGCCAGCGGCCATGCGCGTTTCCACCAGGTGGGCCAGCGCCAGGTCCATATTGTCGCCGCCCAGTATCAAGTGGTTGCCCACGCTGCTGCGCGTGAGCTGCGGTTCGCCGTCGTCATCGAAGGTCACGTCGATCAGGCTGAAATCCGTGGTGCCGCCACCCACGTCGCACACCAGAATGCGGCGCGTGTCGGCCAGGTCTGTGCGCAGGGTGGCGCGCCGGCGCTGCAGGTAATCATAAAAAGCCGCCTGCGGCTCTTCCACCAGCCGCACGGTGGGCAGGCCCGCCATGCGCGCCGCTTCCAAAGTAAGTGCGCGCGCACCCTCGTCGAACGAGGCGGGAATGGTCAGCACCAGTTCCTGCTCTTCGAGCGGAGAATCGGGGAAACGGTGATGCCACGCAGCGCGCACATACGCGAGGTAGCTGGCGCTGGCCGCCACGGGCGACACCTTGGCCACGTCGGCATCGGCGCCCCACGGCAAAATCGGCGCCTGGCGGTCCACGTTCGCATGCGACAGCCAGCTCTTCGCGCTGGAAACGAGCCGGCCCGGCACCTGGGCGCCGAGCTGGCGCGCCAGGGCGCCCAGCACGGCATATTCCAGGTCTTGCTGTGGCCACGGCAGCTGCAAGTCGCCCGTCGCCAGTTCGCCGGCGGCGGGGTGGTAGCGCAGGGACGGCAGCAGGGGGCGTGCGCCCACTTCGCCTGGCGCGACCAGCTGCTCGATGGCGAACAGGTTTATTTCAGCCTGCGCATCATTGGCCTTGGCATAGGCGACCACCGTGTTGGTGGTGCCCAGGTCGATGCCGACCAGGAAGGCCGGCTGCACCTTCGCGCCGCGCATGCTTATGGCTGCGGCGTGCCGCGCACGTCGAATTCCACTTTCCAGCGCTCGGCGCCGTCAGGGGACACGGCCAGCAGCTCCAGCGTGCCCGCCTCCGTGACTCTGGCGTGCAGTTTCACCTGCACCACGTCGCCGGCCGACCGGCCTTCGGCGGACAAGGTCGCCTGGATTTCGCTCAGTTCCTGCAATTCATCGGGACCCCAGAAGTCGAGCAAGTCGCCGATCTGGTCGTTGCGGCGCGTGGACGAGGCAAAGAAGCGGAAGTGCACGGGTTCACCCACGACGAGGCCGAATTGCTGGCCCGGCAGTTCCAGTTCGCTGCCTTCTTCCATGCCGAACGGCGCCACGCACAGGGCCTGGATCGGCGGTTCCATGCCGGGGATGGCCGGCATGGCCGACTCGATGGCCACGTAGAAGGAACTGGCCGTGCCGCCGCGGATGCGCACGCCATGGCCGCGCCGCACGTAGCTGTAATAGGCCGCGCCGCGCGCGACGGCCAGGTCCAGGTCGGCCCCGGCCAGCATGCGCGCCGGTTCCGCGCCTTCCATGTAGAGCCAGTCGTTGACGGTCGCCATGATGCGCTGGACCAGCAAGTCGGATTTGAAGACGCCGCCGTTGAACAGCACGGCCGTCGGGTGCAAGAAGCTGGCGCCGTCCGCCTGGCGGCCCGCAAAGCCTTCCAGTTCGCTGGTCGCCGCCACTTGCCGGCCCAAAAACGCGGCCAGGTGGCGCGTGATGGCCGCGTCCTGCGCATAGGGCAAGCCCAGTTGCGTGAGGCCCGCGCGCGTGCGCACGGCAGGGCGGCTCGATGCTTCCACCTGCGGGAAGAAGCCGTCGAGGATGAAGGTGGACACTTCCGCGCGCGTCAGTTCCGTGCGGATGGAGCCGCCGATCAATTTCGAGCCGCGGCTCGGCACGACGATCGGCGCCGTTTCCATGCCGCTGTCGGCCAGCAGGCTTTCCTTGGCGCTGCGGCAGCCATACGTGAGCGCGCGCATTTGCCAGGCGTCGAGCTGGGTGCCGTTGGCGGCCAGCTTGCGGGCCACCAGGTGGGCCAGCGCCAGGTCCATATTGTCGCCACCGAGCAGGATGTGTTCACCGACGGCGACCCTGTGCGGTTCCAGCACGCCGTCGCGCTCCAAAACGGCGATCAGCGAAAAGTCGCTGGTGCCGCCGCCCACGTCGACGACCAGGATGATGTCGCCCGGCTTGACTTCCTTGCGCCAGCGGCCTTCGCTGGTCTGGATCCAGCTGTACAGGGCCGCTTGCGGCTCTTCCAGCAAGGTCAATGAGGTGTAGCCGGCCGCCTGCGCCGCTTCCATCGTCAGCTCGCGCGCGGCCGGGTCGAACGAGGCGGGAATCGTCACGGTGATTTCCTGCTGCGCGAACGGCGCTTGCGGGTGGGCGTTGTCCCAGGCCTGGCGCAAGTGCGTCAGGTAGCGCGTGGCGGCCGTAATCGGCGAAATGCGCGCCACTTCCGCCGGTGCGTCGTTCGGCAGGATAGCCGCGCGGCGGTCCACGCCCGGGTGGCACAACCAGCTTTTCGCGCTCGACACCAGACGGATCGGCGTGGTGGCGCCGCGGCTGCGGGCCATTTCGCCGACGACGAACGGCGCTTCGGCTTCCTCGGTAACCCAGGGCAGGGCCAAGTCGCCCGCCGCCACTTCATCGGCGTGCGGCAGATAGACGAACGACGGCAGCAAGGAAAGCTCTTCGACGGTGCCCGGCGCCGACAGTTGCGGCACTTTCAGCACGCCGTGGCTCGATTGCTCGCCGTCGCTCTCGACCAGGTTCACATACGACAGGGCGCTGTGGGTGGTGCCCAGGTCGATGCCGATGGCGTAGCGCGGGGTGTTGTTCGTTGTGTCGTTCACAGTTCCACCTCGGCCGGTGCCAGGATGGCGGCGTCGTGCTGCTCGCTCAGTTTCGGCAGGCGCACGCTGGACGCGCGCCAGCCACGATGGCTCAATGTACCCGTGAATGGCGCTGAACCGACGACGTTGCCCGTCAGGCGTACTTGCGCGCTGTCAAAACCTTCCTGCAGGACGATGCGGCTGCCTTCGGCTTCCTGGCGCACGGCGTCGATGGTGAAATATTCGCGCATGACCTTGGCGCAGCCTTCATGCACGACGCGGGCGGCAGCACCGATGTCGGCATCGGCATGGCTGCCCAGGTTTTCCTGGGTGAAGTCGATCAGGCGCGCTTCGCGTTGCAGCAGTGCCAGCAATTGCAGGGCGGCATCGGGCGTCGCTTCTTTCAGGATGACTGGCGCGACGGGAGCGGCCTCGGGCAGGGACAGCTTTTCCACGCTGGCCGCATAGGCGGCGTCCGACAGGGTGCTGAAGAAGGCGCCGAAGGCCAGCGGGACACGGCGCCAGAACGATGGGTGGGACGATGATGTGCTCATAGGGAACTCGTTTCTCTGATCTGTAGGGTGGCGTCGGCGGCGCGCCCGGTGGCGGGGCCGCTTCGCAGGGTAGTGCTTGTGCCGGGTCTATGTGGCCGGTTGCGTTTGCCCGCATGATACCAGCTACCGGGCCGGCGCCAAAGTCGCCGCCCCCCGCGCAGAGAGCCTGACGAGCGGATTTTCTTTGTTCCTGCGCAAGGAAACGCTCGATTTCATGCCGCTTCGACTAGAATCGCGCATTATCTTTTTGCATGACCTCGATGCCATGTCTACCGACTTTTCCATATATCTAGCCAGCAGCCTGTATATCGACAGCGACCATCCGGCCGTGCGCGCCAAGGCAGCCGCATTGGCGGCAGGCGCGGTGGGCGACGCGGCCATCGCGGCCCGCTGCTTTGCCTTCGTGCGCGACGAGGTGGCCCACAGCTGGGACTACCAGCGCAATCCCGTCACTTGCCGCGCTTCCGACGTCTTGCAGCATGGCACGGGATACTGTTATGCGAAGAGCCATTTGCTGGCCGCATTGCTGCGCGCCAACGGCATTCCTGCCGGCCTGTGCTACCAGCGCCTGGCCATCGGCGAAGTGGGGCCGCCGTTTTGCCTGCATGGCTTGAACGCCGTGTACCTGCAGGAGTTTGGCTGGTACCGCGTCGATGCGCGCGGCAACAAGCCTGGCGTCGCGGCCGCTTTCACGCCGCCGCGCGAGCAGCTGGCCTTTCCCGTGCTGGCGCCGGAGGAACGCGACTTGCCGGAAATCTGGGCGGAACCGCTGCCGCAGGTGGTGGCGTCCCTGACCGGCCATGCGACGGTGCAGGACGTGGCGGCGCACTTGCCCGATATCGAATTGTTGCCTCTGCAAAAATAATCCAAAGAAAGAAATCATGAAAAAAATCTGTATTGGCCTGATCGGCCTGATGTTGCTGGCCGGTTGCGGCAGCAAGGGCGAGAGCGGCGGGCAATCGAGCGCCGCGCGCCTTGAGGGCAAGGAAAAGGGCAGCGAGTTTCTTGCCTATGAACATAATGTCAGCGTCGACACGAATGAGGCGCAAGTGCGGCCCCTGTATGAAAAAGTTGTCGCCGCCTGCAAGGCCGACACGGAAAACGGCTGTCTGCTGCTCGATTCCAGCGTCGACAGCGGCCGCTATGTGCATGCGCGCATCAGCATGCGCGCCAAGCCGGCCGGCATCAAGAAGCTCGTCGCGCTGGTCGCGGCCGAAGGCGACGTCACCAGCCAGGGCACCAAGGTGGAAGACCTGGGCCGTCCTGTGCTCGATAGCAAGAAACGCCTGGAAATGCTCAAGCAATACCAGGCGCAATTGCAAGACCTGGAAAAGCGTTCGGGTACGAACGTCGATGCCCTGATCAAGGTGAGCAAGGAACTGGCCACCGTGCAAGTGGAGCTGGAGCAGGCGACGGCGGCCAATGCGCTGTTGATGCAGCGCATAGACACGGACTTGCTGAACGTCGTCATCAGTGCTGAAGGCAAGCAATCGTTCTGGCGGCCCGTCAAGCGCGCGCTGGGCAATTTTACGGAAAACCTGTCGGAAGGCGTGGCCAACGCCATCACGGCCATGGCGTACATTCTGCCGTGGCTGATCGCTTTCGTGCTGCTGTTCCCGCTGGGACGCAAGGGCTGGCGCCGCCTGCGTGGAGCGCCGCGCAAGGATTGATGCCGGAATTGTTGCGTCCGGCGCACCGTTTTACGGCAATTTGAAACCTGGCTGCACAGTCCTTGTGCAGCCAGGTTTTTTTTCGTGCGGCAAAAGCCGCGTGCACCATGGCGGACACCTGCTGGTGCTGGCATGCATTCTGCTTTAACAACATCGTATGCCCAGCTTTGACCCCACGAACCCATCACAGGAGTCCCCATGTCACGACGCATCATCCTGAAAGCGGCCGCCGCCGGCGCACTGGCCCTGGCCACGTCCACTTACATGCAGGCAGCCCTGGCCGCCGATACGATCAAGGTGGGCATTTTGCACTCGCTGTCCGGCACCATGGCCATTTCCGAAACGTCGCTCAAGGATGTGGCGCTGATGACGATTGCCGAAATCAATGCCAAGGGTGGCGTGCTGGGCAAGAAGCTGGAAGCCGTCGTCGTCGACCCGGCGTCGAACTGGCCCTTGTTCGCGGAAAAAGCGCGCCAGTTGGTGGCGCAGGACAAGGTCGCCGTCGTGTTTGGCTGCTGGACGTCCGTGTCGCGCAAGTCGGTCTTGCCGGTGTTCAAGGAGCTCAACAGCCTGCTGTTTTACCCGGTGCAATACGAGGGCGAGGAGCTGGAAAAGAACGTGTTTTATACGGGCGCTGCGCCGAACCAGCAGGCGATCCCCGCCGTGGAATACCTGATGAGCAAGGATGGCGGCGGCGCCAAGCGCTTCGTGCTGCTGGGCACGGATTACGTGTATCCGCGCACCACCAACAAGATCCTGCGCGCCTTCCTGAAAAGCAAGGGCGTCAAGGATAGCGATATCAGCGAGGTCTACACGCCGTTCGGCCATGCCGACTATCAAACCATCGTCGCCAACATCAAGAAGTTTTCCACGGGCGGCAAGACGGCCGTCATTTCCACCATCAATGGCGATTCGAACGTGCCGTTCTACAAGGAACTGGGCAATGCGGGCTTGAAAGCCACGGACGTGCCCGTCGTCGCGTTTTCCGTGGGCGAGGAAGAGTTGCGCGGCATCGATACCAAGCCCTTGCTTGGCCACTTGGCGGCGTGGAATTATTTCGAGTCCGTCAAGAATCCCGTGAATGCCGCCTTCATCAAGCAGTGGAAAGCCTATGCCGTGGCGCAAAAGTTGCCGAACGCGGGTTCGGTCGTGACGAACGACCCGATGGAAGCGACCTATGTCGGCATCCACATGTGGGCGCAAGCCGTGGAAAAGGCGAAATCGACCGATACCGACAAGGTGATCGCCGCCATGGCTGGCCAGAGCGTCAAGGCGCCGTCGGGCTTCACCCTGACCATGGATGCGACCAATCACCACCTGCACAAGCCCGTGATGATCGGCGAGATCAAGGCCGATGGGCAATTCAATGTCGTGTGGAAAACCAAGGAACCGATACGCGCCCAGCCGTGGAGCCCGTTTATCAAAGGGAATGAGGGCAAGCAGAAGTTGTAGAAGCTTGCGCGTCGAATCGTCATCGCAACCCCAGGCAAAGAGCTGGGGTCAGACCCGCCGGGTCTGACCCCTGTCCTTGCCTTGGGGGTAAGGATGTCCATCAAGACATCTGTTTCAATAAAAGGACTCCATGCGCATGCAGCTCTTCCCCAAACTGCTGGTCCTCGCCTGCCTGCTGTTCTCCCCGTTGGCGCAGGCAGCCATCCCTCCCGATCTGCTCAAACCGCTATCCGGCGACGACCCCGACGCCAGGGTCGCCGCCGTGGCCCAGATCGCCGCCCTGGCCACGCCCGAAGCGGCCAAGGTGCTGCAAGCGCTGCAGGACGACGCCTTGTACGCCGCGCCCGACGGCAAGGTGTATATCGTCGATGGCGAGCAGGCGGTTGACCCGGCAAGCGGCCAGAACGTGCCGCTGCCGGAAGGCATCGATGGCGTGATGGTCAACAACCGCTTGCGCTCGGCCGTGGCGGGCGCTCTCTCGGGGTTGAAGCTGCTGGCTTCCGAGCGGAGCACGCGCCTGGCTGCCGCGCAAGCCTTGCAAAAGGCGGTCGATCCCGCGCAAATCCCCTTGATCCGCACGGCGCTGGGGCGGGAAAACGATGCTGAAATTAAACAACTATTGCAAGTGCTGATCGCCAGCGCCAACCTGCATGCGCCCGATGCGGCCACACGCAAGCAAGCTGTGCAGGCGCTGGCCGGCAGCAGCGATGCCCGGCTGCTGCCCGTGCTGCAAGCCATGCTGGACAAAGGGGGCGAGCCCGACGAAGCCGTGCAGCTGGCCGCCATCGAGACTATGCGCCAGATCAAGGGACGAGTGGCGCGCATGGAATTCGCTGGCAATGTGTTTTACGGCATCTCTCTGGGCAGCGTGCTGCTGCTGGCCGCCTTGGGGCTGGCCATCACGTTTGGCTTGATGGGCATCATTAACATGGCGCATGGCGAATTGCTGATGATAGGCGCTTACACGACGTATCTGTGCCAGCTGTTCTTCCGCAACTTCCTGCCTGGCCTGCAGGATGCGTACCTGCTGGCGGCGCTACCGGCCGCCTTCCTCGTCGCCGGGCTGGTGGGCGTGGCGCTCGAGCGCACGGTGATCCGCTGGCTGTACGGGCGGCCGCTGGAAACCCTGCTGGCCACCTGGGGCATTAGCCTGATCCTCATGCAGGCCGTGCGCACGATCTTTGGCGCGCAAAACGTGGAAGTGGCCAATCCGGCCTGGATGTCGGGCGGCGTCACCGTGCTGGGCGGCCTCGTGCTGCCGTATAACCGCCTCGCCATCATCGGCTTTGCCGTCGTTGTCGTGGTGGCCGTGTGGTTGATTTTGAACAAGACACGCCTGGGCCTGTTCGTGCGGGCCGTCACGCAAAACCGCCGCATGGCCGATTGCGTAGGCGTGGCCACGGGCAAGGTCGACATGCTGACCTTCGGCCTCGGTTCCGGCATCGCGGGCCTGGGTGGCGTGGCCTTGTCGCAGCTGGGCAATGTGGGACCGGACCTGGGCCAAAGCTACATCGTCGATTCCTTCATGGTGGTGGTGCTGGGTGGCGTGGGCCAACTGGCCGGCACCGTGATCGCCGCGCTGGGCCTGGGTGAAGTGAACAAATTCCTCGAACCGGTGGCGGGCGCCGTGCTGGCGAAGATCGCCATTCTCGTGTTCATCATCATTTTCATCCAGCGCCGGCCGCAGGGCCTGTTTGCCATGAAGGGACGCAGCGTCGAATGACTACCTCCTATCCGATAAAGCAGGGCCTGTTCACGCGGCCCGTCTGGCTGGCCATTGCCGCCTGCACGCTGCTGGCAGCGCTATTGCCGATGTTTAATCTGACGTTTGCCGAAGGCCATGCGCTGCACGTGTCCGCCTACACGGTGGCGCTGGTGGGCAAGTTCATGTGTTACGCGCTGGCCGCGCTGGCGCTGGACCTCGTCTGGGGCTACACGGGCATCCTGTCCCTGGGCCATGGCGTGTTCTTTGCGCTGGGCGCGTATGCGCACGGCATGTATCTGATGCGCGCCATCGGCGACCAGGGCCAGTACCACAGCAGCTTGCCCGATTTCATGGTCTTTCTCGACTGGAAAACCTATCCCTGGTACTGGGCGTTTACGGAACATTTCTGGTACTGCATGGCGCTTGTCGTGCTGGTGCCCGGCGTGCTGGCTTTTGTCTTTGGCTATTTTGCGTTTCGCTCGCGCATCAAGGGCGTGTATTTTTCCATCATCACGCAAGCGATGACGTATGCCTTCATGCTCTTGTTCTTCCGCAATGACACCGGCTTTGGCGGCAACAACGGGTTCACGGATTTCAAGACGATATTGGGCCATAGCATCACGGCGCCCGCCACCCGGGCCGTGCTGTTCCTGCTGACCCTGGCGTTCCTGCTGGCCGCCTTGATCGGCGCGCGCGCCATCGTCCGCTCGAAACTGGGCAGGGTACTGCAGGGCGTGCGTGACAGCGAAGCGAGGCTGATGTTCCTCGGCTACAACCCGCTGTGGTTCAAGCTGTTCGTCTGGACCTTGTCGGCCGTGCTGTGCGGCATCGCTGGCGCCCTGTACGTGCCGCAGGTGGGCATCATCAACCCGTCCGAAATGTCGCCAGCCAATTCCATTGAAATGGTCGTGTGGGTGGCAGTCGGCGGACGGGGTACCTTGATCGGTCCCATCCTGGGCGCCTTCACCGTCAACGGCTTGAAAAGCTGGTTCACGGCCGCCTTGCCGGAACTGTGGCTGTTCGCGCTGGGCTTGCTGTTCATCGTCGTGACCCTGTTCATGCAGCAAGGCATGCTCGGCGTGTTGAGCAAGCTCAAACGCAAAAAAATGGCCGTCGTGGCAGAGGAGGGCGCATGAGCATCCGCATGTTGCCCGGCATGGCCAGCGCGGAAGCTGGCCCCACGTATTCGCGCGTGAAAAGCGAGGGCGTCGATACGACGCATGGCGCCATCCTCTACCTGGAAGACATCAGCGTGTCCTTCGATGGCTTCAAGGCCATCAACAAGCTCAGTCTCGATATTTCCGTGGGCGAGTTGCGCTGTATCATTGGTCCGAATGGCGCGGGCAAGACGACGATGATGGATGTGATCACCGGCAAGACGCGGCCCACGTCCGGCACGGCCTGGTTCGGCCAGACCATGAACCTGGCCACCATGACGGAAGCGCAAATCGCCCACGCGGGCATTGGCCGCAAGTTCCAGCGCCCCACCGTGTTCGAGCAGCACACGGTGTTCGATAACCTGGAACTGGCGATGAAGATGGACAAGCGCGTGGCGCCCACCCTGTTTGCGCGTTTAAGCTCGGAGCAGGCAGGCAAGATCGAAGCCATCTTGCGCCTGATCCGCCTCAACGGCCACGAGGCGCGGCCGGCCGGTTTGCTGTCGCACGGGCAAAAGCAGTGGCTGGAAATCGGCATGCTGCTGATGCAGGAGCCGCAGCTGATCTTGCTGGACGAACCCGTGGCCGGCATGTCGGATGCGGAAACGGCGCGCACGGCGGAATTGCTCAATGAGTTGCGCGGCAAGCATTCGATCATGGTGGTCGAGCACGACATGGGTTTTGTCACGGACATTGCCCAGCAAGGCATCGTCACCGTGCTGCATGAAGGGTCCGTGCTGGCGCAGGGCCGCATGGACGAAGTGCAGGCCGACGAGCGCGTCATCGAAGTCTATCTGGGAAGGTGAATACATATGCTGGAAGTCGAGCAATTGAATCAATACTATGGTTCCTCGCACACCTTGCGCGGCATCAATCTGTCGGCGCGCAAGGGCGAGTGTCTGGCTTTGCTGGGCCGCAATGGCGTGGGCAAGACGACCTTGCTGAAATGCCTGATGGGCGTGCTGCCCGTGGCGCAGGGCACGGTGGTGTTCCAGGGGCGCAACATCACGAGGCTGGCGCCGCATGCGCGAGCCAAGCTGGGCATCGCTTACGTGCCGCAGGGGCGCGACATCTTTGCGCGTTTGACGGTCGAGGAAAACTTGCTGATGGGCATGGCGGTGAAGCGGGGCAGGCAAGCGTCGCGCATCGATCCCCACGTGTATGAACTGTTTCCGGTGCTCAAAGAGATGCTGCAGCGGCGCGGCGGCGATTTGTCCGGCGGACAACAGCAGCAGCTGGCCATCGCCCGCGCCCTGCTGGCCGAGCCGCAATTAATCATCTTCGACGAGCCGACGGAGGGTATTCAGCCGTCCGTCATCAAGGATATCGGCAGGGTCATTTCCTTGCTGAAACAGCGCGGCGACATGGCCATCGTGCTATGCGAACAATATTTCGATTTCGCCCGCGAGCTGGCCGACGAATTCATCGTCCTGTCGCGCGGCAGTGTCGTCGCCAGCGGACCGGCGGCGCAGATGGATGGTGACGAGGTAAAACGGCACCTGGCCGTGTAAGGTCAGACGAGCTGGTACCAGCCTAGCACGGCCCCTGCCGCCAGCAGCCACAGCAAATGGATCTTCGTGCGCCAGATGATCATGCCAGCCACGATGGACAGGCTCCACAGGGGCCAGTCGGTGCGGATGTCATGGTTGGCGCCGCCCAAAATCATGCCGGTGGAAATCAGGAGCGCGACGACGATGGGCGCCATGCCTTGCTTGAAGGCGCGCACGGGGAGCAGGTCGCGGTTGCGGTAGCCCCACTGGGCAGCCACGTAGGTGAGGGTGGTGCTGGGCAGCATGATGCCCACCATGGTGATGAACACGCCCAGGTAGGCGGCCGTGTAGCTGCCCGCGTTCATGCCCACGTTCCAGCCCATCAGGGCGACGAACAGCACGTTCGGGCCCGGCGCGGCCTGGGCGATGGCGATCGACTCGTTGAATTGCGCCTGCGTCAGCCAGCCATGCTGCTCGACGAGAAAACGGTGCATTTCGGAAGTGGTGGAAATGGCGCCGCCGATCGACATCAGCGACAGCATCAGGTAGTGGCCGAACAGGTTCAGCCAGTCGCCCGTGCTCAACACCAGTTGCAGGGGCGGATTCATGGGGACAGCTTTCGATAGGTGAGCAGGCAGCCGATGCCGCCCAGGCCCAGCAGGATGTACAGCAGGGGCCAGCGCAAGATCGCCACCATCAGCACGCCCAGCACGGTGATGGACAAGGTCAGCCACAGGGGCAGCGGATGCTTGGTCAGCGCGGTCGCCAGTTTCACGCCCGTGGCGGCGATCATGCCGGCCGACACGGCCGCCATGCCACGCAAGGCGCCCGCCATCTGCGGGTTGTCGCCAAAGCGCGTGTACAGCACACCCAGCACCAGCACGATGATGAGGGGCGCGGCCAGCATGCCGGCCAGCGCCGTCAGCGCGCCCTTCAAGCCGAAATAGCGCCCGCCCACCATCAGCGACAGGTTGACGACATTCGGCCCGGGCATGATTTGCGCCACGGCCCAGTCTTCCAGGAATTCTTCCTGCGTCAGCCAGCGCTTGCGCTCGACCATCTCGCGCTGGATCACGGCCAGCACGCCGCCAAAGCCTTGCAGGGCCAGCCAGGTGAACGAGAAGAACAGGTCGGCAAGCGAAGCGGGTTGCGGACGGGGCTGGTCGGGCGGAAGGGAGGAGGGTGAGGGCATAGCTGATTATCGCCGTGGCCGTTCGCGCTTGTCCATCGCTTTCGGCAGCGCTTGTGCCTGCAAGAAAAAAACCGTGGCTCATGTTTCCCTGCCATTGACATCGAGAGTTTATCGGCAATACTTTTAGCGTCAACACGAGCACTGTCCCTTTCCGCGCTGTCGCGGTTCGCACCGCTACGCCGTCTCCCCCTCCGTCCCCTTCGCAGGAGTTGTCCATCATGCCTCATTCCACAGAAACGCTGCACATGCCTGCCATACCAGTGGTGCGCCATGTGCGCATCGACCAGAAGATGTGCGATATCGTCAATCTGGGCATTGCCGTGCAGGCCGCCTTCAGCACCTTGTGCGCGCTGGAATACCTGAAGTCATACAATGTCGCCCCCGAACTAATCGAGAGAGTGCTGCTGCACCCGGAGCAGCGCCGCCAGAGCCTGCATTGAATATCCGCACGGCAACTGTGTTGCCGGCAGCGTTAGCCTGGTGTTGTCGCTTTGATCATTACGGCTCAGTTATGCACAAATGATGGGATAACGAAATTGACGAAATAATTTTCCTGTGATTATGTGTGAGTTTATAAGTGTTTGATTTTAATGGATTTTATTTTTGCTGTTTGATTGGGCAGTTTATTGAAAGCCGCATGGGCTGTGGCTTTGAAGGCTGTCAATAGGCCCTTATCCACAAAGATATCCACAGTCCGTGTGGATATCTGAAAAAGCGCTTAACAATCCGCCACTTAGGAAATTAGCGCCGCTCAGCACACGCCATCGGCGGGAAAAAGGGGCCAAAATGGGGCATGCCGCAAGCCTGTATGCCTATCCAGTGTTCTTGTTTTTTATGACTGAAAGTAGCGGCCGATGCTCAGGGCGTGCCGCCGGCTGGCGCCGCTGGCGTGTTGCCGCACTGGGCCAGGGCGGCGGCCAGTTCGGCGACTTGCTGCTGCGCTTCGCGCAAGGTGGCGTAGGTGCGCAGCGAGGCGATCACGGTGGTAAACAACTTGCGTGTGGTGAGGTCGGTCTTGCACCAGAAATCGTTGATGTCGTAGTCGATGATGATGCGGTGCTCGAGCGCCTGGCCGGGCTGGCCCGTGCGCAGGATGATGCGCACGGCGCTGTTGTGCAATTCTTCGCGGACCTGGCGCGCCACTTGCAGGCCGGCATCCTGGGTTTCCATGATCACATCGAGCAGCACGACAGCGATATCGGGCGTGCCGCGCAGCAAGCTGAGGGCCTCGGCACCCGAATACGCGTGCAAAAAGCTCAGCCGGCGCCCCTGGAAGCTGGCCTGGCTGAGGGCGAACTTGGTGACCACATGCACGTCGACATCGTCATCAACAATCAGCACGCGCCATGGCGCCGCGGTGGCAGGCTCTGCCGTCGCGTCTGTCCGTTCCAGCGGCTCATCGACCAGCCAGTCCGGTTCGTCCGCCCCCTTGGCGGCGCTATCGCTATCCATGTTCATGCGTTTATCCACCGTTGATCGTGCTCGCTACTCCACACTATGCCAGTCTGCGGGGTTTGTCAAAACAATGCGCTTCAAGCAAGACGCCCTGGCGCCAGGAATGCTTATGCACAGAAAAATATATTTTCATGGTGGCAGAGTAAGTTTGCTCAAGCGCAAATTCATGATTGCAAGTCATTGATTTCATTGGGGTAAAAAATTGCCTGTGAAATCAGCAAATTGTTGAAACCCGCATCAATACTGGTGTTGCGGCTTGTCAAGAGGGGCTTATCAACAACTTTATCCACAGTTGCTGTGGATATCTAAAAAAGCCGTGCAAAAACCGGAGCTTAGCGCCCGTTCGTGCGGCAGGTGCAGGGCTTCAGGCAGCGAGGCCAAGCCCGCCCAGCTGGGCAAACGCATGCAGGAAGCGCTGCTTGGCTTCGGCCGGACCCATGGCTTCGATTATACCGGGCAAGGGGGCGATGCCGTCAAGGTAAGCCCAGCGCTCGGCCGAGTGCGGCATCAGGTCGCGCTTTTCCGTGGCCAGCGCAATCAGGTCGGCCTGCTTGATGGGCGCGTAATCGGAAAAGTCCAGGCCATAGGTGGCGGCGATGATGGCGCTGACCTTGTCTTCCAGCACGGCAAACTCCGGCAGCAGCACTTTCAAGGGTTTCACCATGTCGCCCAGGTAGGCTTCGGCCGCGTCGTGCAGCAGGGCGGCCAGGCGCAAATGGGGCGGCACCAGTTCGGCGACGATCAGGCTGTGCTGGGCGACCGAATAAAACACTTGCGTCTGTCCATTGAAGCGGCACTGGTAAGCGAGGCCGTGGGCGATGTCCTCGATGGCGACCTTGTCGATATGCGGGCGCAAGGGATAAAAACGGTTGCCTGAATAAGTGGAAACGTAGTCGGTGGTAATCATTGCCATGGCATGGTGCTCGTAACGCTCAAGATGCTGCATCGTACACCCGATGGCATGGACTTGCCCCGGCCGTTGTGCGCAGGCAGCTTTCCGGATGAGCCTATGCATCTTGGCAAATCCTTTAATTTATTTCATATCATTCATTGATCTTTCTCAAATACACTGTAGAAATCTTGTTTGACTGAAACTTAAAGGGGACAGGGCAATGACGGCGACACCTTCGGCAAGACCTTCGTATATCTATCAGGGCGGTTCGGTGATGATGCACTCGCCGCTGCAATTGAAACAGTCGGAAATGTATGGCTATTTCGTCCGGGGCGACCTGGCGAAACTGCAAGCGACCGTGAATACCACCCTGAACCAGGTGGCGGGCAGCAAGATGACACTGAAAGCCCTGTCGCCGTATGTGATGCTGACCTTTACGCGCGTCAACCATGCGGACTCCGCCAATCCCGTTGACCAGGCCAAGGGCTGGATCACGGAAGTCGACATCGTCACCTGGATCATGGTCGGCCAGATGGATGACGCAGGCAAGCTCGCGCATATCTATTGGTACCCGTGCCATATTTTCGTCGATGACGCGATGGCTCTGATTAACGGGCGCGAACTGTTCGGCTATCCGAAATACCTGTGCGACTACGAAATTCCCGCGGCCGGCAGCGAGCCGCTGCGCTGCTCCGTGGCCGCCAAGGGTTTCCAGCATTTTTCGCCGGAAACGAAACTGGCGCTGCACCCGTTGCTGGAAGTCAACGCCACCGTGCAGACGGGGCCGCACAAACCCATCAACAGTTTCCTGGAACTCATCGAGCAGGCATTCCAGATTTTCCTGTCCATTCCCGATTTCTTCGACATGGATCAGGCCGGCTGGGCCGATATTTTGTCCTTGCTGCGCAATCCCCGCATCGACCAGATTTTCCTCAAACAATTCCCCGACAGCGCGGGCGTGAAAGCCGTGTACCAGGCCCTCGTGGCCGCGCCGGCCGAGATCAACCGCCTGCACAGCGCGCGCCTGCTCGGCTATGAATACGAATGTACCTTGCACGCGTTCGACAGCTTCCCGCTGGACCAGACCCTGGGCTTGCGGCTGGGCCCGCAGGCGGCGATCTTGCCGTTCAATGTGAACTTCGATTTCACGGCCATGCCGGGCGAGGAGCTGGTCGACAATTCCCGCATCGCACCGGAAAAGATCGCCATCCTCGGCGGCGGCGTGGCGGCCATGACCACCGCGTATTATTTGACGAACCAGCCGGGCTGGCAAAACCGGCACGCCATCACCGTCTACCAACTGGGCTGGCGCCTGGGCGGCAAGGGCGCCAGCGGGCGCAATGCGCAAGTGGGCCAGCGCATCGAGGAGCACGGCTTGCACATCTGGTTCGGCTTTTACGCGAACGCTTTCAAGATGATCAAGGAAGCGTATGCCAGCCTGGAGCGTCCGCCCGGTGCGCCGCTGGCCACCTGGCGCGACGCTTTCAAGCAGCACGATTACGTGGCCCTGTCCGAGGACGTCAAGGGCAAGTGGCGCAACTGGTCCATCGTCTTTCCCACCTTGCCGGGCGAACCGGGCGAGGGCGGCGAAGACATCACCCTGTGGCAGATGGCCATCGCCATGGTGGGCTGGATCGAACAGTGGATACGCCAGATCCGGCAAGTGGCGGACGCCGACGCGCGCATAGAGCGTGCCAGTGCCAGTGCCAGCGCCAGCGCCAGCGCCTCGCAGGGAGAGGGCGTGTGGCCGGGCTGGCTGCGCCGCCTGGCCGATGAAGTGGTGGGGCAGGCCGACGAACTGGGGCTGGACGTGGGCTTGTCCGTCGGCGCCCTGGCGGCCTTGGTGGCTGACCTGGCGCCCGACTCCACGCGCCACGACCAGGCGCGCCACCAGCTGCTGGCCAGCACCCTGAACGGCATTCGCGCGTGGCTGCGCCTGCGCTACCGGGCCCTGATCGATGGCGACGATGAATTGCGCCGCCTGTTCATTTGCCTGGACCTGGGCATCACGGTCATGAAAGGCATGTTCGAGGATGGCGTGTTCAAGCACGGCTTTGACGTCATCAACGACATCGATTTCCGCGCCTGGCTGCGAAAACATGGCGGCGACGAGCAGTTCAGCGTCAACTCGGCGCCCGTGCGCGGCTTTTACGACCTGGTCTTCGCCTATGAAGGCGGCGATTTTTCGAAACCGAACATCGAGGCGGGGACGCTCTTGCGCTCGATGGCGCGCATCGGCCTGGCCTACAAGGGCGGCATCATGTTCAAGATGCAGGCCGGCATGGGCGACACGATTTTTACGCCGCTGTACGAAGTGCTGAAGAAAAGGGGCGTGGAATTCAAATTCTTCCAGCGCGTGGAAGAACTGGTGCCGGGCGCGGGCGACATAGCCAGCATCCGCATCACGCAGCAGGTGCAATTGAAGGACCCGGCCGCCGGCTACGCGCCGCTGGTGGACGTGAAAGGCCTGGCTTGCTGGCCCAGCGCGCCCGATTACGCGCAGATCGAACCGGCCCAGGCCGCGCTGCTGCAGGCGCAGGACGTCAACCTGGAATCGTACTGGAGCGGCTGGCCGCAGCAGTACCAGCAGGCGTTCGGCCGCGCGCTGCCCGCCACGGTGTTGAAGAAGGGTGTCGATTTCGACAAGGTGGTGTTCGGTATTTCCATCGGTTCGCTGCAAGCCCTGTGCCCGCAACTGCTGGTGCAAAGCCCGGCCCTGCAACTGGCGGCCGACAAGGTGAAAACCGTGGCCACGCAGGCCTATCAGGTGTGGCTCAACAAGAACCTGGCGCAGATGGGCTGGACCACGCAGCCCAAGGGCCAGCAGCCGGTGCTGTCGGCTTTTACGGAGCCGTACGACACGTGGGCGCCGATGGACCAGTTATTGGCGCACGAGGACTGGCCGGCGGGGCTGGAGCCGAAAAACGTCTCCTACTTTTGCAGCGCCTTCCCCGTCGACAGCTACCCGCCCGTCACCGACACGGACTTCCCCGCCCGCTGCGCGGCCAGGGCGAAGCAGGGCGCGCTGCACCAGCTGGAACGCGAGATCGGCGCGCTGTGGCCCGAGGCGGGCGCGCCGGGCGCGTTTCCGTGGCAATGGCTGGTCGATGCGAAAGAGGGGGCGGGGCCGGCCCGCTTCGACAGCCAGTACTGGCGCGCCAACGTCGACCCGTCCGAGCGCTACGTGATGTCGGTGGTGGGCAGCACGCAGTACCGGCTGGCCACCGACCAGTCGGGCTTTTCCAACCTGTTCCTGACGGGCGACTGGATCAGGACGGGCCTCAACGCGGGCTGCGTCGAGGCGGCCGTGATGGCGGGCATGCAGACGTCGCGCGCCATGACGGGCTATCCGGCCGTGATCCAGGGCGAGACGGATTTCAAGGCATGAAACGCCTGATGCTGGTATGCCTGGTCCTGCTCCACCTGCACGCGGGCGCCGCGCCACCCGGCGCACTATTCCTGTGGCCCGGCGCGCCGCCCGGTGGCGCGGCGCCGGGCCCGCAGCGCGACAGCGCCAAAGGCTCCATCACGCAGGTGGAACAACCGTATCTGATCGCGCACCGCCCGGCGCAGCCGAACGGTATCGCCATGCTCGTGGTCAGCGGCGGCGGCTATGCGCATATCGAGGCGGGCAAGGAGAGCGGCCCCGCCGCCAACTGGCTGCAGGCGCACGGCGTCACGGCGTTTGAGCTCGTGTACCGTTTGCCACGCGAAGGCGGCGGGGTGGCCGCGCCATTCCAGGATGGCCAGCGGGCCATGCACGTGATCCGTGCGCGCGCGGCTGAATGGGGCATCGACCCGGCGCGCATCGGCATGCTGGGCTTTTCCGCCGGCGCGCACCTGGCCGGCATGACGGCCGTCCTGCCGGACGCGCCCCGCTATGCGCCCGTCGATGCGATCGATGGCGTCTCCGCGCGGCCCGATTTCGTCGTGCTGCTGTACCCCGTGCTGACCATGCAGCGTCCATTCGACACGACACATGCGAAAAAGCAGCTGCTGGGCGCCCATCCCGCGCAGGCGGCGCGCGACGCCTTGTCGGTGGAATTGCACGCCGATGCGCGCACGCCGCCCACCTTCATCGCGCAGGCGCTCGACGACCGCGTGTCGACGCCCGAGAACAGTGCATTGATGGCGGCCGCGCTGCGCCGCGCGGGCGTGCCCGTCGAGCTGCACCAGTTCCAGCACGGCGGCCATGGCTGGGGCCTGGGCAAGCCGGGCAGCGAGCCGGCCGCGTGGCCGCAACTGCTGTTGGCGTGGCTGCAAGCGCAGGGCTGGATGGTTCAGCCGGCGGGCTGAGCTTCCAGGTCGCGCCGCGCCGAATCGAGTGCCGCCTGCAGCTGCGGCAGGAACTGCTCCACGTTGTCGAGCTGGCCGTTCGACGCCAGGGTTTCCATCTGGTGGCACAGGCCGTGCAGGGTGGGGCGGCTCAGGTAGCCGGCGCTGCCCTTCAAGGCGTGGAAGGCGGCAGCGGCCGCGCTGGCGTTGCCATCGCGTACGGCGTGGCAGGCCAGGTCCAGGCGCCGTGGTGCTTCCGTCAGGAACGCTTGCGCGATGCGTTGCAAGTGCTGCGGCGACAGGCCTGCCAGCGGCAAAATGTGCACGGGCGCCGTCATGGGATCGGCCGGCGCGGTTGGCTCGTCGTTGGCGTCGTCCAGGCCGAACTGGCGCGCCAGGGCGTCATCTTCGACGGGCGCGGCCGGCGGCAGCGCTTGGCCGCGCGCCAGCAGCAGGTCGATGAGGGCGTCGATTTTTTCGAACAGCAGCGCTTCGTCGACGGGTTTGCTGAGGAAATCGTCCATGCCGCAAGCCAGGTAGCGTTGCCGGTCATGTTCGCTGGCGTTGGCCGTCAGCGCGAGGATGGGGATGTGCGCGTCGGGAATGGGGAATTGCGCGTTGCCGCCGTCGCGGATCAGGCGTGCGGCCTGTTCGCCATCCATCAGCGGCATGCGGCCATCCATCAGCACGCAATCGTAGGGTTCCGTGCCCAGCGCGCGCAGCGCCTGTTCTCCGTTTTCCACGATGGTCACGGCATGCCCCATGCTTTCGAGCAGGGTGCCGATGATGATCTGGTTGGTGCGCACGTCTTCGGCGCACAGGATGCGCAGGCGGCAGGCGTGGCGCGCCTGGCGTGCCGGCCGGCGCGCGTCGGCCGCCGGCGCGCTGCCCGGCGTCAGCGGCAAGGTGAAATGGAAGCGCGAGCCGATGCCGACCCGGCTTTCCACGCCGATCGTGCCTTGCATCAGTTCGACCAGTTCCTTGCAGATGGCCAGGCCCAGGCCCGTGCCGCCGTAGCGGCGCGTGGTGGAGTGGTCGGCCTGCTCGAATTTCTGGAACAGGCGCGGCAAGGTGTCCGCGTCGATGCCGGTACCCGTATCGCTGATGATGAATTCGATCTCGCTGCGCCCGTCGTGGCGCGGCGGCGTGCGGGCGCGCCGCACTTCCAGCAGCACTTCGCCATTGGCCGTGAATTTCAGCGCATTCCCCAGCAGGTTGATGAGGATTTGCCGCAGGCGCGTCGGGTCGGCGCGCACGTAGCGCGGCAGATCCAGCGCCAGTTCGCGGCGCAGCAGCAGGCTCTTGGCGTCGGCCTGGCCCTGCACGATGCCGGCCGCGTCGCCGATCAGCGCCAGCAAGTCGAAGTCCACGGTTTCCAGGGTCAGCTTGCCCGCGTCGATCTTCGAGAAATCGAGGATGTCGTTGAGGATGGTCAGGAGCGACACGCCATTGTGCAGGCCGATGCGCAGGTATTCCTGCGTGCGGCCACGCACGGACTGGTCGCGCAGGGCGAATTTCAGCATGCCGATCACGCCAGCCAGCGGCGTGCGGATGTCGTGGCTCATGGCGGACAGAAAATCGATGCGGTGGCGGCTGACCACTTCCGCGTGCTCCTTGGCCTTCAGCAAGGCGTCGTTGCTGAGGGTGAGCGCCAGGGTGCGTTCCTGCACCCGCTGTTCCAGGTTGTTGCGCAGCAATCGGATCTGGTCGGCCAGGGCAAAGGCCAGCAGCAAGCCATCAAACGTGCCGCCGAGCAGGGTGACCAGCTGGGCGTTGGCCACCATGGCCGGCATCAGGCCCAGGTTGGCCGGCAGGATCAGAAAGCCGGGCAGCATCAGGGCGACGAAGGCCAGCACGAAGAAGCGCGCCGGCTGATAGCCGCGGCACCAGACGACGATGCCGCAGATGAGCGCCAGCAGCATCCAGATGCTGATGGCGATGGTGGCCAGGGTGTGCGCATACGACAGGGCGAAGAAGCAGCTGGGCAGCAGCAGCAAGGGCAGCACCAGGTTGACCTTGCTGATGCGGTACAGCAGGGGCGAGTAGTCGCGCAGGCGCAGAAAATGCATGTAGAACAGGGTGCTGAAGACGGGCAGCAGGAAAAACGGCACGTAATGGAGCTGCAGCCTATGCCAGTCGAACAGGTCGGCAAAGACGTGGAAAGTCATGGCCCAGGCCAGGCCATAGGTCAGCACGTACAGCGCGTAATAGGCCGAGGCTTTTTCCAGGGTGATGGAAAAGATGAAAAAATTGAACAGGCCCAGCGCCAACAGGGCGCCGATCGAGGCCACCATCAGGAAGTTTTCCTTGCCCACCAGCTTGCGGTAGTCCTGCTGCGTTTTCACGCCGAACAGGGGGGCGCGCGCGTAATACGGGCTGGAAAAGCGGATCAGGATGTCATACGTGGCGCCCGGCGCCAGCTGCACGTTCCTGCCGTAGTGCAGCAAATACTCGTGCGGGCGCTGGTAGCCCGTCAGCAAGGTCCGCGGCGCCGTGTGCGGTCCGGGGCCATACACGTGCAGGTCGACCAGGTCGATCAGGGTGTCGTTCGGGTCGATGACCCAGGCCGCTTCGCTGCTGTCGTTGCGCACCTGTGCATGCAGCCAGTAGGCGCCGCCGAGCAGGTCGACCTGTTCAGCCGGACGCTGGCGCGCCAGCCAGGCGGGCAGGGCGGCCGCGTCGGCAGGCGCGGCGTCACCGCCGGCGAGAAACAGTTGTCCACCGTTACCCAGATGCTGGATGCCTTGCTTACTCAGGGGCAAAGGATCCGCCTGCGCCGCGCCCGCCAGGCCCAGCAGGCCGAGCAGGCCGAGCAGCAGGCCGAACAGCAGCGGCCAGCCGCATAGCCAGGCGCTGGCGCGGGAGCTGGAAGCGCGGTGGCGCAAAAGGGGCGGGTGGGCTGGCATCGATGGGTTGGGTGATGGTCGCGCGGAAACCGGCGGCAACGCCGTTTGCTGTGGAGTACCCATTTTAATCGACTCTCGGTGACATACGGCAATTTCATGTCCTGCCGGCATGGCGTCCGCTCCGGTATCATGGCGCCTTTGCCCGCGAGATATTCATGCTCAGTCCCGACCAGTTCCTGGCCTTCCTGGCCGCCGCCGTTTTGATCACCGCCAGTCCCGGTCCCGACAACCTGATGGTGCTGGGCGTGGGCATGTCGCGCGGGCGTCGCCAGGGCATGGCGTTCGGCCTGGGCTGCGCCCTTGGCTGCCTCACGCACACGGTGCTGGCGACCATCGGCGTGTCGGCCCTGCTGGCCGCCTCGCCCACGGCATTTACGGCGCTGAAAGTGGCCGGCGGGCTATATCTGGTGTGGCTGGGCATCGGCGCCTTGCGTAGCCGCGGCGGCGCCAGAGTCGATGGCGCGGCGGCCTTGCCCGACGAATCCTTGCTGCGCCTGTTCGGCAAGGGATTGTTTGCCAACAGTATCAATCCGAAAGTCGTGCTGTTTTTCCTGTCGTTCCTGCCGCAGTTTATCGTCGCGGGCCAGGGCAATGCCAGCTGGCAGACGGCGCAGCTGGGCCTGGTCTTCACGGCGCAGGCTTGCGTGCTGTTTGGCCTGCTCGGCTATTTTTCCGGCGCCGTCGGCCTGTGGCTCAACCGCCGCCCGCGCGCCGGCCTGTGGCTGGACCGGGTGGCCGGCACGATTTTCATCGGCCTGGGCTTGCGCCTGATCCTGGCGCGCTGACCTCTTGCCGGGCGGTAATGCGAAACGCCAGCTCCATCTGATCCTGCACGGCCATGGCGCCACCCAGGACGGAGAAGGGCACGATGCCGAAGTCGCTCTGTTTTAATAGCAGGCTGCCGCTGGCCTGCAGGCGGCGGCCATCGGCCGTTTGCTCGACCCGCACCGGCAGCCGCAGCGTGCGCGTCACGCCATGCAGGGTGATGTCGGCCTCGAACACCTCCTTGTCGCCCGTGCGCCGGGCGTCGATGCTCACCCACGGATAGCGTTCCGCCTCGAGCACGCGCACCAGCATGTTGTGGCGCGTGCCGGCGATGGCGTCGGCCGACGGCGCCGTCGTCAGGCCGGCCGCCTGGCGCAGGCTTGCTTCATCCACGCTCATTGCGTCGAGCCGGAAGCGGAACTGCGCGCGTCCCAGCGCGGGCGCCACCACGCCATGCAGGCTGCGGCTGGCCACCACGTGGTCATGCCCGAGCCGCGCCAGCGCGCCGCCACGGCGCACGGTGATGGTCAGCAGCGATTCTTCGGGCGCGATGTGCAGCAGCTGCACGCCTGGCCGCTGCCACGCTGGCTTGGGCATGGCGGCAGGGGTAGCCGGCGTGGAAGCCGGGGCAGGGGCGGGCGGCAAGGGCGTGCAGGCGGCCAGCACGGCGCAGGCAAGCAAAAAAACGGTGCGAAGGTTCAGTCTGAACATGGGGCGGCAGGAACAAGGGCGATAGGGGAATGGTACGCGATCCGCGCGCCAGCGCGCGTGCAATGTTAGAGCTACGTCATAAGGCGGTCATATGGCGCTGTTATGATGCTTTCGTTGGCACACAGCATGCGGTGCGCAAGTCACTACGTTCCGGGAGCGATAGGATGCAGGCATGACTCAACAGCTTAGCCGGTGAGCTCAACCATCGGCACCAGACAGGCTGGCGCAGCGTGAAATTGCTGCGATGGCAAGGCATGCGGGGTAAAAGCGGGAAAATACAGGGGCTTTAATGAAGTCCTAAGCCTGCCCGAGGGAAGGACTGGCATAGTGGATACATGGCGCACGGAAACCCCGGGCGCAAGGTTGCCGGACACCTCAATGACCGGCACGATTTCCACTTTTTCATGTGTTTTCCGTTTTATCCCTGCGCTCTGATACAGCGTTTCAACCGGCTACCGCACTTTGCGAAGCCGGTTTTTTTTTGCCTGCGATTTCTTCCTCCCGGCGCCAGGCGCCGGGAGGAAGGTTGCTCCCCAGTTAACCCGTTTGCTTCGCCAGCCACGCATCGACGGCAGGCAGGCGCTCGGCGCGCACCTTGATGCGGTACTTGATGCCGGCCACGGAACTGTCGGCGTCGCCGCGCGCGCCGGCCGGCAGGTTGGCCTGTGCATACGCTTCCAGCTTGGCGATCATGTCCGGTTGCGCCGAACCGGCCGCCAGGCGCGGGAAGTAGCGGCTGCGCGAGCTGGCGTCGATGCGCGCATTGACTTGCTCCAGGTGCGCCAGCGCGAAGTCGAAGGCCAGTTCCGGATGCGTGCGCGACACGCGCGAGATCATGGCAGGGCTGTTGGTTACGCCCGGTTCATCCGTCAGCGCCAGCGCCAGCGCGCGCTGCGCCAGGGCCGCATCGTCGGTCGACGCCAGCAAGTCGTACAGCTGGTTCTTGACCAGCGGCGTCTTTTCCTGCCGCGCCTTGGCGTGCAGCTGCTCCCAGGTGGCGGCGTCCGCATGCTGGGCCACGACGCCCAGGATGGTGCGGCGCAGCGGCGCGGGCATGGCGGACGGATTTTGCTCACCTGCCTGTTCGCTGGCCGCGTAGCGGCGGCGCGCTTCCGCGATCACGCCCGGTTCGCCCATGTCGCCGAGGATGGCAATCAGACGGCCGCGCAGGGTTGCCACGCTCGACGCTTCGCCGGCGCGCGCCTCCCAGCCCGTCTGCGCCATCATCGGCGCCAGGCGCGCCATGGCGAAGCGGCCGAAAGCCTGCTGGCGCGCTTTGCTTTCCACGCTCTCGCCCGCGTACTGTTCATACAGGCTGTTCAGCGAAGCGGCCACCCGGCCCAGCACTTGCGGATCGGCCGACAGCGGCGTGGCTTTCACCAGCTCCAGGAAGCCTGCCGGGTCCTGCAAGCCCGCCATGCCCAGCGACTGGCTGTCTGCCAGCAAGCCCAGCTGGTCGATCGGCGCCAGGCGCGCGAAGCTGCCCGCCAGCGCGCGCGTGCCGGCTGGCGCGTACAGGGTGCGGTAGTAGCCGCTCTGGCCCGCGTTCACCAGCAGGGCGCCGCAACCGGGCACGTTCAGGGTCGCCTTGCCATCCTTGAGCACCACCTTGGCCAGCTTGCCGTTGCCGACCGTCGAGGCGATCACCGGCACTTTCCACGACAGCGGCTTCTTGTCCGGCTGGTCCTTGGAAAACTCCGTCTGCGTCAGAGTCACGCGCGTATTGCCCTTGCTGCACACGGCGTCGCTCACGGTGACCATCGGCACGCCCGGCTGCAGGGTAAAATCATGGGCGATGGCGCTGACGGGCTTGCCTGCGGCCGCATCGACTTCGCGCCACAGGTCGTCCGACACCGTATTGCCGTACGCATGCTTGCGCATGTAGCTGCGCACGGCCGTGCGCCACGTGTCGGCGCCGACATACGCTTCGAGCATGCGGATCACCGCTTCGCCCTTCTGGTAGGTGATGCCGTCGAAGGCCTGGCTGGCCTGTTCCACGGTGGCGATGCGCTGCACCACCGGATGCGTGGTGCGCAGCGCATCCTGGCTCATGGCCGATTCGCGCCCGCCGACGTTGGACAGGGCCGTGTTCCACTCGGGGTGTAAACGCTCCGTCGTGCGGCTTTCCATCCACGACGCAAAGCCTTCGTTGAGCCACAGGTCGTCCCACCAGCGCATGGTGACCAGGTCGCCGAACCACTGGTGCGCCATTTCATGCGACAGGGTGGTGTAGATGTTTTCCTTGTCGGTCTGCGTCGAGATGCTCGGGTCGAGCAGCAGGCCGTATTCGAAGGTGAAGACGGCGCCCCAGTTTTCCATGGCGCCGAAGAACTGGCTGCGGCCCGGCGCGGCGATGTTGTCGAGCTTGGGCAGCGGGTAGCGCACGCCGAAATAATCGTTGTATTCGCGCAGCAGAGCGGCTGATTCGTCGAGCGCGAAGCGGCTTTGCGCCAGCGCACCCTTCTTCGTGATGACGCCAATTTCCGTGCCGTCGCTCATGGCCGTGGCGCGCTCGAAGTCGCCCAGGCCGAAGAACAGCAGATACGTCGACATGCGCGGCGTGGTGGCGAAGCGCACGTGCTTGGTGCCATTGCCCAGGTCTTCGCTGCTGGCGATCGGCATGTTGCCGACGGCCATCTGGCTGCTCGGGACGATCACGTCCAGCGCGAAGGTGGCCTTGTAGTCCGGTTCATCCCATGATGGCAGCATGCTGCGCGCGTCCGAATTTTCGAACTGCGTGTACAGCGCGCGCTGGCGTCCTTGCGGCGTGTCGTAGTCGAGCGAGAACAGGCCCGTGGCCTGCGTGCCGATCTTGCCGCTGTAGTCGATGCGCAACAGGTACTCGCCCTTGGCCAGCGGCTGGGCGAAATGCACGGTAGCCGTCTGCTTGTCCGCATCGATATCGATCTTGCGCATCACCTGCTTGCTGCCGCCCGCGCCTTCGATGGCGGCGCCGGCAAACGCCAGGTTCAGGGCATTGAAGGTGATGCTGCTGGTCGGCGCGTCGACGGCGACCTTGATGGCGGCTGCGCCCTTGAAGGTGGAGGCGGCGGCATCCGGCGTGATCGACAGCGCATAGTGCAAGGGCGTGACGCCGCGCGGCAGCTGCGTGGTGGTGCCGAGGGCGTGGCTGGCCGAGGCGTATTTGGCGGCGGGGGCGGCGTGGCCCGTGGTAAAGGCGGTGACGGCGGTCAGTGCCAGGACGGCGGCGGCCAGTTGGCTGCGGCGGAAACGCGGAGTCGGTGTGCGATGCATGGTATGCCCTTCGTTCATGGGTAAAACGCCCGCCAGCCGGGTAGGCCGCGAGCGTGGATGGCGGTAGCGGGACATCGCTGAACTGACAGCCAGCGTTCCCGTACAGCAATCTAAGTGGAAACGGGGGCAAAGTCAACGCGCCAGGGATGCCGCACCATGGCGGTGCGCTGGTATGATGGGCGCCTGGCTGCATTGCCACAGGCTGGTGCCGCAGCCGATAGTCCAACACCATAACGAGACGAGACCCAAGCACATGAAACTGACCATCAGCCCCCGCACGCCCAATCCGCGCCGCGTCACCATGTTCATCGCCGAGAAGGGCATCACCGGCATCGAGGAAGTGGCGCTCGACCTGATGGCGGGCCAGCACCGCGATCCCGCCTTCCTGGCGAAAAACCCGCTGGGCCGCGTGCCCGTGCTGGAATTGGCGGACGGGCGCGTGCTGACCGAGACGCGCGCCATCTGCACTTACCTGGAAGGCTTGCAGCCGCAGCCGAACCTGATGGGCGAAGGTTACGAGGAGCGCGCGTTTATCGAGATGGCCGACCGCCGCGTGGAATTGCATTTGTTCAGCGCCGCCGCCAACTGGGTACGCCATGGCCATCCGGCCTTGGTGGCGCTGGAAAACCCGCAGTTTCCCGATTTCGCCACGGCGCAAGCGGGCAAGTTGCGCGAGACGGCGCAATGGCTGGACCAGGTGCTGGCGCAGCAGCCGTACATCGCCGGCGACCGGTTTACGATTGCCGACATCACGGCCTTCTGCGCGCTGGAATTCGCGCGCGGCCTGATGAAGTACCGGCCAGGCGCGGAAGGCTTGTCCAATCTGCAGGCCTACCGCGACCGCATCGCCGAGCGCCCCAGCGCGCAGGCGAAGTAGCCGGGCAGGTCGGATTAGCGGGGCCGCCGAGGCGCGTGAACGCGTAATCCGACACCACCACTTTACTTCAGCTGCTCCAGCAGGAAGGTGTAGGTCAGCGCCCACATCAGCGCCTGCTGGTCGTTATTGGCCGCGCCCGCATGGCCGCCTTCCGTGTTTTCCCAGTACAGCACGTCGTGGCCTTGCTCTTCCATCTTCGCCACCATCTTGCGTGCATGGCCGGGGTGGACCCGGTCGTCACGCGTCGAGGTGGTAAACAGCACGCGCGGATATTTCTTGTCCTTGAAGACGTTCTGGTACGGCGAGTACTTGCTGATGTAGGCCCATTGCTCCGCCACGTCCGGGTCGCCGTATTCTCCCATCCACGAGGCGCCCGCCAGCATCTTGTTATAGCGGCGCATGTCGAGCAGCGGCACCTGGCTGACGACGGCGTTGAACAGGTCGGGACGCTGTACCAGCACGGCGCCCGTCAGCAGGCCGCCATTGCTGCCGCCCATGATGCCCAGGTGGCGAGGGCTGGTGACCTTGCGCTTGATCAGGTCTTGCGCCACCGAGATGAAATCGTCATACGCGCGCTGGCGGTTCTCCTTCAGCGCCGCCTGGTGCCAGCGGGGACCGAATTCACCGCCGCCGCGGATATTCGCCAGCACGTACACGCCGCCTTTTTCCAGCCACGCCACGCCCGTGGTGCCGCTGTAGCTCGGTTTCAGCGACACTTCAAAGCCGCCATAGCCATACAGCACCGTGGGGTTGCTGCCGTCGAACTTGGTCTTCTTGCCCATGATGGCGAAATACGGCACCTTCGTGCCATCCTTCGACGTCGATTCGAACTGCTCCACCTTGTACGGCGCCGCGTCGTAGTAGGCGGGCAGCGACTTGATTTTCGTGCGCTTGTCGCTTTGCGCCGTGGCCAGGTAGAGGGTGGTCGGGTTGAGGAAGTCGGTCACCGTCAGGAAGTACTGGTCCGAGTCGACCGGGTCGAGCGCGCTGACGGCCAGGGTGCCCAGCTTCGGCGCATCGACGGCGCGGCGCTGCCACTTGCCGTTCACGTGGCGCAGTTCCGTCAGGCGGTTTTTCACTTTGTCCAGGGTGGTCACGAGGATGGCCGACTTGGTCGCCGTGACATTGTCCAGCGACGACGTGGCCGTGGGCGCGTACAGCACTTCCAGTTCCTGCTTGCCCTGCATGAAGGCCTTGAAATCCGTGGCCAGCAAGGAGCCTTGCACATAGGTCGTGCCATTGACCTTCCAGTCCGAGCGCAGGGTGATGACCAGCTGGTCGCGCACGGTGAAGGCGGTGGAGTCGTCCGGTTTCGGCACTTTTTTCAATTCGGCGCCGTCGCGCAGGAACATTTCGCCGCTATAGAAATCGATTTGCCGCTCGATGAACTGGTGTTCGTGGCCGGGCGTGAAATCCTTGTAGGCGCCGGCGCTCAGGTCGTCGGGTTTGGCTTCGTACAAGGTTTGCGCCTGCGCCAGCGGCGTGCCGCGCTGCCACTGCTTGATGATGCGCGGGTAGCCGGAGCTGGTCATCGAGCCGGGGCCGAAATCGGTGGAGACGAACAGGGTATCCTGGTCGATCCAGCTGGCGCTGCCCTTCGCTTCGGGCAGGGTGAAGCCGCCGTCGACAAAGGCGCGCTTGGCCACGTCGTATTCGCGCACCACCTTGGCGTCGCCGCCGCCGCGCGACAGGGAAATGAGGCAGCGTTCGCCCTTCGGATACAGGCAGGAGGCGCCGCCCCAGACCCAGTTTTCACTCTCGCCGGCGGCCAGCTGGTCGAGGTCGATCACGGTTTCCCAGGCGGGTTCGGCCAGCTGGTACTGCGCCAGCGTGGTGCGGCGCCAGATGCCGCGCACGTGCTGGGCATCGCGCCAGAAGTTGTAGTAAAACTCGCCTTCCTTGCTGACGTAGGGAATGCGTTCCTTCGAGTTGAGAATGGTTTTCAGGCGCGCCTGCAGGGCCGGGAAGCCGGGCTGGGCCTCCAGCTCTTTGGTGGCGACGGCGTTGTGTTGCCTGACCCAGGCCAGCGGCTTGTCGCCGAGGACTTCTTCCAGCCACAAATGGGGATCGGCTGGAGCAGTGGCGGCGGCAGAAGGAGCTTGCGCATGGGCAATGCCCGCTGCGGCCAGGCCGAGCAGCATGCTGCCGGCGAGAGTGCGATATGACGACATAGAGGGTTCCTGGTTGGTCCGATGGAGGCCGCGTTGCAGGCAAAACGGCGCATCCATGGTGCCATGGATTGCTGTGGGGAACCAGTGTCTATGAACGACTATTTAAAAAATAACATGTTTTTCAAATATTGTTTGCTGGAATGGAGGCAGGCCGCAGAATCTGCGGCGTGTTGCGCCCTCAAGGGGCGCCAAGCCCGAGCAATGCACTCACTGTGAGCCGCGTCCTGTCGACATCGCCGCCGTCAGGGTGATAAATCCACAATGTATCGTTGTCGCGGCTGTCGATGAACAGGATGCGCGTGGCTTCCTCGCCGATGGCCAGGCAAGCCGCCAGCTCGGCAGGACTGAACGGTGCTGCCTGCTTCGAAGCCGCTCCCGCCGCTTGCGCCAGCGTCTGCGCAAAGCCTGCCAGCTGCCTGACTGCCAGATAGCTGCTTCCATTCACATCGACGTCTTGACATAGCTGGTCCAGGCTGTACAGCGTGAAGTGATCTTCATCGCTGTCAACCGCCACATCGGAACGCGGCTTTCCACTGCGCAGGTGCTCGAGATAGGCCAGGGGCAGGGCCACTTTTTCCCTTGCCAGCAATTTCTCCAGCTGCTTGCCGCTTTTCTTCGCTGGCCGGGCGGCCTTCGGCGCGACCGCCTCACAAGCCTGCGCCGTCCAGGCGACGGGATTGAACTGGAACATCCTTGCACATGCGGGGCAGTGCAGGAACATGAAGGTCATTTTTTTGGCGATAGCCGTTGTTAAAAACGCGCCATCCGCGGCATCCATTGCGCTGGGGGCGAAGCGGCGCCCGCAGTCGCCGTCGTAGGGGCACGTGATTTCAGGCATGGACGTATTTCTCCATGCGCAAAGCGATTTCCTCTTTTTCTTGCGGATAAGATGCCTTGGGGTTTCTTTCCCAGTAGGCAATGCCTTCGTTCAAGGCCCACAAGGCTAGTTCCTGCTTGCCGGCCATCAGATAGAAATCGCAGGCCCTGGCATGCGAGTCGTGCGCTTCAACCAGGGCCAGGGCTGCATTTTCCCAGTTGGAATGGTGGTCTAGCCAGGGAATCGCCAACTGCAGCAGATTGTCCCGCAGGCAGGCCATGACTGTTGCCCGATGGGCCGGATCGACGAGCTGGTGTTCTTTGTCCTGTTTGCCATCGATGACAGGGAATTGCCAGTTTTTGATATTCCAGTCCGCCACCTCGCCAACGATATTGTTGACAGGTTCATAGCCGTAACGCGCCTTGTGCCAGCTTGTACAGGCTCTGGACGAGACCTGATAGTGGCTCCAGAATGCTGCGCAGACATCCTCTTCGTTATGGCGGTTGGCCTGGAAATGGATGGCCTGGACGAATTCGTCCTGTGCTCGCTTGAAGGTCAGCTGGCCTGGCGAGAACTTGAAGCCAGCTGCGCTCAGCGGCTCTAGCAAGTATTCTTCAATATTGGCGATGATCAGCGCTTTTGGTTTCATTCCGTTTCCTGGCATGGGGCGGTTGCGCAATGTTGCCATAGATCAGTGCCAGCGCACCTTGCGGCGGGCAATCGTGCGAGGGAAAGCCTGCTGCCACTTCCCTGCACGCTTCCGGATGCAGTGTGCTAGCCCGGCAACTTTGCCACCACCTTGATTTCGAACTGGAAACCATACAGCCACGTCACGCCCACGGCCGTCACCGTCGGGTGCGGCGCCTGGCCCCAATACTCTGCCTGCACGATATCCCAGATGCGCTGGAAGTTAGCCTGCGGGTCGACGATAAAAATGGTCACGTCCTGCACGTCGTCGAAAGTGCAGCCGGCGGCTTGCAAGATGGCGTTCAGGTTGTCGAAGGCGCGCCGGACCTGGGCCTCGAGTCCGGGTTCGGGCGAGCCGTCTTCGCGGCTGCCGACCTGGCCGGAGACAAACAGCAGGCCGTTGGCGCGCACGGCGGGCGAATAACGGTTCTGTTCATACAGGGCTTGGCGGCCCGGAGGGAATACGACGTCGCGTTTCATCAGCTTTCCTTTGTTGATGCAGCGAAGTTGCTGCCTGGGGAACACTTTATCTGCTGCCGGCCTGCTGATAAAGCGGCCAGAATCGTCTGCACTGTTTGTATAATCCAAACAATCGAATGGCGGAGGTGCGAATGGACAGGTTTGATGCGATGAAGGCGTTCGTGCGGGTGGTCGAGACGGGCAGTTTTACGCGGGCGGCCGCGACCTTGCACATGAGCCGCACCACGGTGACGCAGCTGGTGCAGCAGCTCGAAGCGCGGCTGCGCCTGAAACTGCTGAACCGCACCACGCGCAAGGTCAATGTGACGGCCGATGGCGCCGCCTACTACGAGCGCATCGTGCAGGTGCTCGATACCCTGGAAGAAATCGAAACGAGCTTGCCGCATGCCGCCGCCTTGCCGCGGGGCCAGTTGCGGGTGGACGTGCCCAGTCCGTTCGCCGCCTTGCTGCTGATGCCTGCGCTGCCCGGGTTTCATGCGCTGTATCCTGATATCGTGCTCGACATGGGCGCCAGCGACCGCATGGTCGACGTGATCGCCGACAATGTCGATTGCGTGATACGCGGCGGTGCCATCACCGACCAGTCGCTGATGGCGCGCAAGCTCGCCGACTTGCCGCTGGGCGTGTATGCGGCGCCAGCCTACCTGCAACGGGTGGGCACGCCCTTGCATCCGCTGGACTTGCAGGACAGCGCGCACCGCATCGTGCGCTTTCGCTGGGGGCGCAGCGGCAACGGCTTTCCCTACGTGATGCACCGCGAGGGCCAGAGCGTCAAGATCCATGGCCAGTACGTGCTGTCGATCGACGACGGCAACGCCTACCTGGCGGCCGGGGTGGCGGGGCTGGGCGTGCTGTGGCTGCCCGATTATATGGCGCGCGCGCACCTGGCCAGGGGCGAACTGCTGCCGCTGTTCCCGGCATGGACGGTCGATCCCATGCCGCTCTATCTTGCCTATCCGCCGAACCGCCATGTCAGCAAGAAACTGCGCGTCTTTATCGACTGGGTGGCCGAATTGATGGCCCAGCATGCCGCCCGCCCTGTCGCCATCACGGCAACTGATTGACCCACACGGGTGCCGACCAGACGATGTTGCCATCGTCTTGCGTCAGGCGCGCGTAATAGAAATGGGGGCCGGGCGCGGGCGTGACGGTGAGCTCGGCCTGGTCCGAGATGGGGGTAACGGAACCGTTGCCGCCCGGTACGCCGTGGAAGATGGCGACGTCGGCCGCTTGCCGTCCCGCGCTGTTGCTGAAATGGGTGGCCAGGCGCAGGGGGCCGTGGTTGTCGAAGCGCTCACCCATCAGCCTGCCATTCGCCGTGAACAGCAGTTGCGCGTGCTTGTCCATGGTGGCGTAGACGCGGCGCGCGCGCAGCGCGTCGAGGAAGCTGTCGCGTGAAACGGGCGTGCCGGCGGCCGGGCTGGCCACCAGCACGGCCGTGCGGTTGCCATACGACGCCCCCCAGTTGGCGCAGTGGTTGTCCTGGTTGCTGCTGAAAGCCACGTGGTAGCCGGCCGTCAGGGCCCGGTTGCAGGCCGCCTCGTAATTGCTGCGCCGGTTTTCCGTTTCCTCGTCATTCGTGGAAAACGCGGACGTGTTCATGACTTCGCACAGCACCATGGCCGCGTCGCCGTCCGGCGTGTAGCCGAGCGGCTGGCCGTTGACGAGAAACTGGCCCGCTGGCGCCGGGTGGTTGAACTGGCCGATCCAGCCCCGTTCGCGCATCAAGCGGTACAGGCCCGCGTAATCGCCCTTCGGCGTTTCCACGTCGGCCAGCAATTCGCCCAGGGCATTGCGTTCCCAGCCCAGCAATTGCTCGCTATTGAAAATGTTCAGGTGGCCGCCCTTGTTGATGACGCCCCATTCCATGCCGTACAGGGCCAGAAAGCCGGGGTGGGCGGCCGAATACGCGGCCGCTTCGGCCAGGCCCGTCTGGTACAGGGCTGTCGCTTCGGCGGCAGTGGCAGCGGCGTTGGTGCCGTCCGAGCCGTCGTACATGTGATTGTGCTCGGATGTCAGCAGGGCGTCGAGTCCGTGTTCTTGCGCATATTTATAGGCATCGATGGGGCCGAAGGGCGCCGTTTGCGGGTCTTGCGCGCTACGGCAGGCGTCGAGCGCCGCGCCGCCGTCGCTGTGGCGCGTCTGGCTGTGCAGGTTGGCGTAGACGATGCGGTAGGCGGACTGGCCTTCCAGGCTGGGCAGTTGTTGCAGGCCGGCCTGGAAGGCGGGTACCCTGGGCGCCGTGCTGGCGCCACGCTTCACCTGGACGTGCCATTGCTGTTCCACCTGCGCCTCCTGCGGCGTGCCGGCATCGGCCACGGCCAGCAGACGCAGTTGGTATAGGCCGTCGGGCGCCAGCACCCTGCGTTCGCGCGCATCGGCGTCGGCGCGGCCATCCCAGGGCAAGTTTACGCTTTTGCCTTTGGTCCCCACCTGTTCCGTGCCCGACCAGCGCCGCAGCACGGCCCCTTGCGGCCCCGGGCCGGACAAGGTCAGGCTCCAGCGCACGGCATGCGAGCGCCCCTCGTCGGGATAGGCTAGGCGCAGGACAAATGTGCGCGCCTGCGTGACCCGCTCGCCGCGCGCGGCCTGAAAGGGCGCGACGACGGTGGCATCGAGCTCGCTGTGTTCCTTCGGCTCTTGCGCGGCGGCAGTGTTGCTCCACGCCATCAGCAACAGCCCGGCGCACGCACATGCCAGCCATGGCGGCCAAGGTGGCCTTAAGCGTCGTCGTCGCAGTGTCTTGACCATCGTGGCCTCCCGCTACTGCTTCAGATGTGGTTTAGACAAGAAATGCCACGTACTGGTTCCCGCATGCACCAGCAAGTGGCGTGCTTGCACCGTGATTGGCCATGATCTGGCGCAAACCTCGTATCGATAAGGGCGTCTGCCCGTGCGGCAAGCTGGCACGGCGCTTGCTACACAAGAGTTACGGATCAACGGCGATCCCCTGAATAAACGCACAACGGTCCAACGACGGACCACATGGACAACGGCGTCCGCCCAGGCTGATTTTTCATCGGTGGGGCGGGCGCCGTTTTTGTTTGCATTTTTGTTATTTTCGGGATACTTCGGGAACCTATATGGCCAGCCAAAAAGCAACGCGCATCGCGCTCTTCTCCCTCGCCACGCCACCCATGCGCGCATTCCACCTGACGTGGATGGCATTCTTCGTGTGTTTCTTCGCCTGGTTCGCCTGCGCTCCCCTGATGCCGGTCATCAAGGGAGAGTTCGGCCTTTCCTTGGCGCAAGTGGCGAACATCAATATCGCGGCCGTCGCCATCACCATCCTCGTGCGCCTGATCGTCGGGCCCTTGTGCGACCGCTACGGCCCGCGCAAGACCTACACGGGCTTGCTGCTGCTGGGCGCCATTCCCGTGCTGGGCGTGGCCGCTTCGCAAAGCTATGAAAGCTTTCTGTTCTTCCGCCTGGGCATCGGTGCTGTCGGCGCCAGCTTTGTCATCACGCAATATCACACCTCCGTGATGTTCGCCCCGCGTGTTGTCGGCACGGCCAACGCGGCCGCCGCCGGCTGGGGCAATGCGGGCGGCGGTGCGGCGCAGGCGTTGATGCCGCTGCTGCTCGGTGCCGTGGTAATGCTGGGCGTGTCCGAATCGCTGGGCTGGCGCGTGGCCCTGCTGGTGCCGGGCGTGCTGATGCTGGTGATGGCGGTCCTCTACTGGCGCTATACGCAGGATTGCCCTGAAGGTAATTACTCGGACTTGCGCGCCGCAGGCACCGCCATCGAGGGTGGTAAAAAGGGGGGCTGGGACAGCTTCAAGGCGGCCAGTTCCAATTACCGCGTCTGGCTGCTGTTCGTCACCTACGGCGCCTGCTTCGGCATCGAAATCTTCATCCACAACATCGCCGCCGTGTACTACGTCGACCATTTCGGCCTGTCCCTGAAATCGGCCGGCCTGGCCGCCGGCAGCTTCGGCTTGCTGGCCCTGTTTGCCCGTGCCTTGGGCGGCTGGATGTCGGATAAATTGGCCCTGCGCGGCAACCTGAACAGCCGCGTGACCCTGCTGTTCATGCTGATGATCGGCGAAGGCGTGGGCCTGCTGTGGTTTGCCAAGGTCGATAGCGTCACCTGGGCCGTCATCGCCATGCTGGTCTTCGGCCTGTTCACCCACATGGCGTGCGGCGCGACCTACGCGCTGGTGCCTTTCATCGACAGCAAGGCACTGGGCGGCGTGGCCGGCATCATCGGCGCCGGCGGCAACGTGGGCGCCGTGGCGGCCGGATTCCTGATGAAGGGCACGGGCGACATCCGCCAGACCCTGATCATCCTGAGCGCCTTGGTCGTGATCTCGGCCCTGTGCGCCATCGCCGTGCGCTTTACCCGTGTAGCAGCCGAACCGAACATGGCCGCGGCCTGAGGAGACAAGCATGAACCACCCCTTGAACATCGTCGTCCTTGGTCATGGCATGGTCGGACACAAATTCCTTGAACGGCTGGCGCTGGAAAACAATACGCGCCTGTCCGTGACGGTCTTGTGCGAAGAGCCGCGCCCCGCCTACGACAGGGTGCACCTGTCCGAATTTTTCAGCGGCAAATCGGCGGACGACCTGTCGCTGGTGGCGCCCGGCTTTTTCGACAAGGGCAACGTTGTGTTGAAGCTCAATGCGCGCGCCGTGTCCATCGACCGCGTGGCGAAAACCGTCACGGCCAGCACCGGTGAAGTGCTGGCCTACGACAAGCTGGTATTCGCCACCGGCTCGACGCCGTTCGTGCCGCCGCTGCCGGGCAAGGATAGAGAAGGCTGCTTCGTCTACCGCACCATCGAAGACCTGGAAGCCATGCTGGCCTGGGGTGGAAAGTCAACAACTGGCGTGGTGATCGGCGGGGGATTGCTGGGCCTCGAATGCGCGAAAGCCTTGCGCGATTTGAAGCTCGACACTCACGTGGTGGAATTCGCGCCGCGCCTGATGGCCGTGCAGGTCGACGAAGGCGGCGCGCGCGTCCTGCGCCGCAAGATCGAAGAGCTGGGCGTGACCGTGCACACGCAAAAAAATACCCTGGCCATCGTCGACGGCGAATCGGCCACGCACCGCATGCAGTTCGCCGACGGCAGCCACCTGGAAGCGGACATGATCGTCTTCTCGGCCGGCATCCGCCCGCGCGACGAACTGGCGCGCGCCTGCGGCCTGGAGGTGGGACCGCGCGGCGGCATCGCCATCGACGACAGCTGCGTCACGTCCGATCCCGATATCTATGCGATCGGTGAATGCGCGCTGTGGGGCGGCCTGGTCTTCGGCCTGGTGGCGCCAGGCTACGAGATGGCCCGCATCGCGGCGCGCCATGTGCTCCAGGAAGAGGGCGAAGCCACGTTCAAGGGCGCCGACATGAGCACCAAGCTCAAACTGATGGGCGTGGACGTGGCCAGCCTGGGCGACCCGCACGGCAATGCGCCGGGCAGCCGCTCCTACCAGTTCATGGATGAACGCAAGCAGATCTACAAGAAAATCGTCGTCTCCGATTGCGGCAAATACCTGCTGGGCGGCGTGATGGTGGGCGACGCCAGCGAGTACGGCACCTTGCTGCAGATGATGCTCAATAAAATCGAGCTGCCGGAATTCCCCGAGTTCCTGATCTTGCCGCAGGCGGATGGCCAGCAAAAGGTGGGCCTGGGCGTGGACGCCTTGCCCGAGTCGGCGCAAATCTGCTCGTGCAACGACGTGTCGAAAGGCGCGCTGTGCGCGGCCGTCGCCGAGGGCGCCACCACCATCGGCGCCCTGAAAAGCTGCACGAAAGCCGGCACCGCTTGCGGCGGCTGCGTGCCTTTGGTCACGCAGATCATGAAGGCGGAAATGCAGAAGCAGGGCCTGGCCGTCAACAACCACGTGTGCGAGCACTTTGCGTACTCGCGCCAGGAATTGCACCACCTGGTACGCGTGGGAAAAATCCGCAGCTTCGGCGCGCTGCTGTCCGCCCATGGCCAGGGTCTCGGTTGCGACGTGTGCAAGCCCGTGGCGGCGAATATCCTCGCTTCGTGCTGGAACGATTTCGTCCTGTCTCCCGTGCACGCCAGCCTGCAGGACAGTAACGATTACTTCCTCGGCAATATCCAGAAGGATGGCACGTACTCGGTGGTGCCGCGCATGCCGGGCGGCGAAGTGACGGCCGATGGCTTGATCGCCGTGGGCATGGTGGCGAAAAAATACGGTCTCTACACGAAAATCACGGGCGGCCAGCGGGTCGACCTGTTCGGCGCAAGAGTCGACCAGTTGCCGGCCATCTGGGAAGAACTGATCGCGGCCGGCTTCGAATCGGGCCACGCTTACGGCAAGTCGCTGCGCACGGTCAAATCGTGCGTCGGCTCCACCTGGTGCCGCTATGGCGTGGCCGACAGCGTGGGTTTTGCGATCCAGCTGGAAAACCGCTACAAGGGCTTGCGCACGCCGCACAAGATCAAGTTCGGCGTTTCCGGCTGCACGCGCGAATGCGCCGAGGCGCAGGGCAAGGACATCGGCCTGATCGCCACGGAAAAGGGCTGGAATTTGTACGTGTGCGGCAATGGCGGCATGAAGCCGCGCCATGCGGAACTGATCGCCTCCGATCTTGATGAAGCCACCCTGGTGCGCTATGTCGACCGCTTCCTGATGTTTTACGTGCGCACGGCCGACCGCCTGCAGCGCACCAGCGTATGGCGCGACAACCTGGAAGGCGGCCTCGATTACCTCAAGCGCGTCATCATCGACGACAGCCTGGGCATGGCGGCGGAACTGGAAGCGGACATGCAGCACGTGGTCGACACCTATGCTTGCGAGTGGAAGGAAGCAGTGTCCAACCCCGCCGTGCGCCAGCGCTTCCGCCACTTCGTCAACAGCGAGAAGAACGATGAAAACGTGGTGTTCGTCGAAGAGCGGGGCCAGATCCGGCCCGCCACCGAGATGGAACGCCGCAGCACCGTGATCCCCATCCTTGCCGTGGAGGCTTGAGCCATGAATGCGATGAATGAACTTTCCGGCGCCACCGCCGACAACTGGGTCGCCATCTGCCCCTTGGCCGACATCGTGCCCGACACGGGCGTATGCGCGCTGCTGAATGGGCGCCACGTGGCCGTCTTCCGCGTCGGCGATGCGGCGCCGCGCGTGTACGCCATCGACAATGTCGACCCGAACGCGGGCGCTTCCGTGCTGTCGCGGGGCCTCGTGGGCAGCATCGGCGAGCGCGTCGTGGTGGCGTCGCCGATTTACAAGCAGCACTTCGACCTGGCCAGCGGCGAGTGCATCGAAGCGCCCGAGCATTCCGTCGCTGCGTGGCCCGCGCGCGTGTTTGCCGACATGGTGTGGGTGGCCATATGAACACCGCCGCGCGGCCGTCTTTAGTCGTCGTCGGCAACGGCATGGCCGGCATGCGCACGGTCGAGGAACTGTTGAAACTCGCGCCGGACCTGTACGACATCACCGTATTCGGCGCCGAACCGCACGGTAATTACAACCGCATCCTGCTCTCCCCGGTGCTGGCTGGCGAAAAGTCGGTGGACGACATCATGCTGCACACGCGCGACTGGTATGCGCACAACGGCATCACCCTGCACGCGGGCGACCCCGTGGTGCGCATCGACCGCAAGGCGCGCACCGTGCAATCGCTGTCGGGCGTCACGGTCGCCTATGACCGCCTGCTGCTGGCCACCGGCTCCACGCCCTTCATCGTGCCCGTGCCAGGCCACGACCTGCCCGGCGTGATCGGTTTTCGCGACATCAGCGACGTCGACACCATGCTGCAGGCGGCGCGCACGCACCGCCACGCGGTGGTCATCGGCGGCGGCTTGCTGGGACTGGAAGCGGCCAACGGCTTGCAGCGCCAGGGCATGGACGTCACCGTCGTGCACATGAGCGGCGCCCTGATGAACCAGCAGCTCGATGCGCCCGCGTCGATGCTGCTGAAATCGGCGCTGGAAGCGCGCGGCCTGCGGTTTTTGATGCAGGCGCAAACGGCTGAAATTGTCGGCACCGACCGGGTGCAGGCAGTTCGCTTTGCCGATGGCACGTCGATCCCCGCCGACCTGGTGGTGATGACGGCCGGCGTGCGCCCCAACATCGCGCTGGCGCAAGCGGCCGGCCTGCATTGCGAACGGGCCATCGTCGTCGACGACTGCCTGCAAAGCTACGATCCGCGCGTGTACGCCGTGGGCGAGTGCGTGCAGCACCGGCGCGCCACCTTCGGCCTGGTCGCGCCCATCTGGGAGCAGGCGCGCGTGTGCGGCGCGCACCTGGCCGGCGCAGGCCACCGCCGCTACGTGCAGCAGGCCAGCGCCACCAAACTGAAAGTGACGGGCATCGACCTGTACTCGGCTGGCGACATCATCGGCGGCGAGGGCAGCGAAGACCTGGTGCTGCGCGATCCGCGCCGCGGCGTCTACAAGCGCCTGGTGGTGCAGGGCAACCGCCTGGCTGGCGCCGTGCTGTATGGCGACGTGCAGGACGGTCCCTGGTATTTCGACCTGATCCAGCAGCGCCGCGACATCAGCAAGCTGCGCGCCCATTTATTGTTTGGCCAGGCGCTGTGCGCCCAGGCCGCCTGACAGGACCTCCCCATGACAAGCTGCACGCCCGTAAAAACCACTTGCCCGTATTGCGGCGTCGGCTGCGGCGTGGAAGCGACACGCCTGCCCGACGGCGCCATCCGCATCGCCGGCGACACCAACCATCCGGCCAACCAGGGCCGCCTGTGCGTGAAAGGCTCGGCCCTGGGCGACACCCTGGACCTCGACAACCGTTTGCTGCAGCCGCAGGTGCGCGTCGATGGCGTCCTGCGGCGCGCTTCCTGGGATGCCGCGCTGGACCAAGTGGCCGGCGGCCTGCGCGCCATCATCAACGAGCACGGCCCCGACGCCGTGGCCCTGTATGTCTCGGGCCAGCTGCTGACGGAAGACTATTACGTCGCCAATAAATTCATGAAGGGCTATGTGGGCAGCGCGAATATCGACACCAATTCGCGCCTGTGCATGTCGTCGGCCGTGGCGGGACACAAGCGCGCGTTCGGCGAGGATATCGTGCCGGGCTGCTATGAAGACCTGGAACTGGCGGACATGGTGGTGCTGGTGGGCTCGAACACGGCCTGGTGCCACCCGATCCTGTTCCAGCGCATCACGCGTATCAAGGAAAGCCGGCCGCACATGAAACTGGTGGTGATCGACCCGCGCCGCACGGCCACCTGCGAGCTGGCCGATTTGCACCTGCCCGTGAAACCGGGCACCGACGTGTGGCTGTTCAACGGTTTGCTGTGCTATCTGGCGAAGGAGGGCGTGATCGCCGATGATTTCGTCACGCGGCACAGTTCGGGTCTCGACGAGGCGCTGGCGGCCGCCCACGTGGACTGCGGCGATCCCTTGCAGGTGGCGGCCATCTGCAAGGTCGACCCGCAAGCCTTGCTGGCGTTCTACCAGGCGTTTGCCGCCACGCGCAAGGTGGTCACGGCCTTTTCGCAGGGCGTGAACCAGTCGTCCTCCGGCACGGACAAGGTCAACAGCATCATCAACTGCCATCTGGCGACGGGGCGCATCGGCCAGCCCGGCATGGGGCCGTTTTCCCTCACGGGCCAGCCGAACGCCATGGGCGGGCGCGAAGTGGGCGGCCTGGCCAATATGCTGGCGGCGCACCTGGATCTCGAAAAACCGCTGCACCGCGAGGCCGTGCAAACCTTCTGGGACTCGCCGCGCATCGCCAGCCAGCCCGGCTTGAAGGCGGTGGACCTGTTCCACGCCATCGAGGCGGGTAAAGTCAAAGCCGTGTGGATCATCGCCACCAATCCGCTGGTCAGCATGCCGGACGCCGACCAGGTGCGCCGCGCGCTCGATAAATGCGAACTGGTGGTGGTGTCGGACATCAGCGCCGGGTCGGACACGAATGCCCATGCCGACGTGCTGCTGCCAGCCCTGGGCTGGGGTGAAAAGGATGGCACGGTGACCAATTCCGAGCGCCGCATCTCGCGCCAGCGGGCCTTCCTGCCGGCGCCCGGCGAAGCGCGCGCCGACTGGGACGTGCTGTGCGACGTGGCGCGTCGCATGGGCTATGCCGGCTTCGATTTCACGTCGCCGCAAGCCATCTTCGATGAGCACGCGCGCCTGTCCGCTTTCCGCAACAACGGGGCCACAAAGCGCCTGTTCAATCTGGGCCATCTGGCCGGCCTGGATACTGCTCGCTACGATGCTCTGGCGCCGCAGCAGTGGCCGCAGGATCAGGCCAGGCTGTTCGGCGACGGCCGCTTCGCGCATGCGGATGGCCGCGCGCGTTTCGTGGCGACGGCGCCGCGCGCGCCGCGCAACATGCCCGACGAGGACTATCCACTCATCCTCAATACGGGCCGGGTGCGCGACCAGTGGCACACGATGACGCGCACGGGCAAGGCGGCGAAACTGTCGGGCCACGTCGCCGAAGCATTCATCGACCTCCACCCGCAGGATGCGCTGCTGTACAGCGTGCGCGAAGGCGAGCTGGCGCGCATCACCAGCGCCTGGGGCGCGATGGTGGCGCGGGTCGTGCATGGCGGCGGCATTGCGCGCGGCCAGGTCTTCGTGCCGATCCACTGGAGCGACGCGAATGCGTCCGATGCGCGCGTGGGCGCCGTCGTCAACCCGGTCGTCGACCCCGTCTCGGGCGAACCCGAATTCAAGCATACGCCCGTGCGCATCGAGCAGTTCCGCGTGCACTGGCATGCGTTTGTGCTCAGCCGCACGCCCTTGAATCTGGACGGCGTGGCGCACTGGACGCGCATCCAGGGCGAGCAGTTTTTGCGCTACGAGCTGGCCGGCCGCCAGCGCATCGAGGATCTGGGCGCCTGGGCGCGCGCGCTGCTCGGCGTCACGGACGACAATGCCGACTGGCTCGATTACGCGGACGCCAGCGCCGGCGTGTACCGCGCCGTGCACCTGGACGAGGGACGCATCGCGCAATGCGTGTATGTCTCGCCGCGTCCCGACCTGCCGTCGCGCAGCTGGCTGGCGGGCCTGTTCGCGCACGCGCAAATGGATGCGGCGGACCGCGCCGGCGTGCTGCTGGGCCAGCCTATCGGCAAGGGCGTCGACGCCGGTCCCACCGTGTGTTCGTGCTTTGGCGTGGGGCGCAACACCATTTGCGCCGCGATTCAGGAGCAAAAACTGACGACGACGGCGCAGGTGACGGCCTGCGTCAAGGCGGGCGGCAATTGCGGCTCCTGCGTGCCCGAGATACGACAGTTGCTGCTGGAGGCGCGCAGCGCAGCCTGATAATCTGTCCTTTCCTGCGCGGCTTTGTTATATTGCCAGCTCTACAAAAGAGAGGCAGTGTGATGACAGCAGGACAACACCCCACGGTCTGGCTGACGGGCTTGAGCGGCGCCGGAAAATCCAGTATCGCCGAGGCGCTGGCGCGCCGGCTCAAGGTGCAGGGCCGCGCCGTGACGGTGCTTGACGGCGACCAGCTGCGCCATGGCTTGAACCGCGACCTCGGTTTTACGCCCGAAGACCGGCATGAAAACATCCGCCGCACGGCCGAAGTGGCGCGCCTGATGAACGGGGCAGGCTTGATCGTCATCGCCGCCTTCATCTCGCCCAGCCGCGCCGACCGGGCCATGGCCGCCGCCATCATCGGCGCGGCGCATTTCATCGAAGTCCACGTCAGCACGCCGCTGGCCGTGTGCGAGGCGCGCGACGTCAAGGGCCTGTACGCGAAGGCGCGCGCGGGGCGGATCGCTGAATTCACGGGTGTGTCGGCCCCCTATGAAGCGCCGCTGGCCGCCGCGCTGACCCTGGATACGGGCACCCTGGCGCTGGAAGAATCGGTCGAGCGCCTGTGCCGGCATTTGCAGCAGCGGCCGTGACGACCTGGCGCACATGGCTGCGCCGGCGCCTGCCCGCCAGTCTGAAGGCGCGCATGAGCGTGGTCGTCTTCCTGCTCGTGCTGGGCGCGGTGGCCTCGCTGGCGCTGGCCACCCTGGCCGTGGCCGAGCGCGGCATGCGCGACGTGACGGGGCGCCAGCAGTACGTCTCGCTGTCCAGCGCCGCCGTCTTCATCGATGAAGAACTCGACGCGAAGCGCAATGTGCTGCGCGCGATGGCAGACAGCCTGGCGGCCGGCGGCGCGCACGACGGCGCCAGCCTGCAGCGTTTCCTGGCCGCGCAAACGGTACTGGGCAAGGAGTTTTATTCGGCGGGCGTGGTCGGCCTCGACGGCATCGTCCTGGCCAGCGTGAGTCCCTTCAAGCCGCAGGCGGGGCTGAACGTGAAGGGCCGTCCTTACTTTGAACAGACGCTGGCGACGCGGCGCTCGGTGATTTCCGCGCCGCTCAACGGCAGCATTTCCGGCATGCCCATCGTGGTGGTGACGCAGCCCGTGTTCGACGCGCAGGGCGGCGTGCGCTATGTGCTGGCGGCCAGCGTCAACTTGCGCCAGCCCGATTTCCTGGGCCGGCTGGGCGCCCTCAAGCCGGGTCCGGGCGGCTACCTGTACATCATGACCAGCACCGGCGTGATCGTCGAGCATCCCGACAAGTCGCGCATCATGCAGCATATCGAAGCGCACGGCCCCGTCAGCGTGCCCACGCGGCGCGCCATGCAGGGCTTCGAGGGCTGGCTGACGGGCACCACCACGCAAGGCGTCGATGCGCTGTTTGCCTACCACCGCATCGCCTCGACGGGCTGGATACTGGCGTCCGTGTATCCGATGCGCGACGCGTTCGCGCCGCTGCACGCGATCCGCAGCAAGATTCTGCTGGCCGCCGTGCTGCTGGCGGCGCTGGCGGGCCTGGCCGGCTGGCGCGTGGTGCTGCGCCTGTTGCAGCCTTTGGCGCGCTTGCGCCACCAGGTGCATGAGATCCGTCGCCATCGCCTGGGGATCGACGTGCTGCAAATCGAGCGGCGCGACGAGATCGGCGACTTGAGCCGCGATTTCTATTCGCTGGTGGCCGAGCGTGAAATCGCCGAGGCGCAGACGCGCGACAGCGAGCGGCGTTTGAAACTGCTGACGGACCATGTGCCCGTGGTGATCGTCTACATCGACCGCGAGCACCGCTATCAGTTCATCAACGCGACGTTTGAAAAATGGTTCGGCAGGTCGCGGCAGGAGAGCATGATGCAGTCGATCCGCGACGTGCTGGGCGAGGAAGCCTACCAGCTGCGCGAGGAGTACCTGCTGCGCGCCTTCGCGGGCGAGGAAGTCGAGTATGAATTCTCCATCGGCGGCGAGGGCGATGCCGGCCAGCGCGCCTTCCAGACCAGCTACGTGCCCGATGTGGGCGAGAGCGGCGCGGTGGAAGGCGTGTATGGCCTGATCCACGAAATCACCAAGACCAAGGCGGTGCACACGGCGCTGCAGTTTGCCGCCGCCACCGACACGCTGACGGGCATCGCCAACCGGCGCCGCTTCGACGAGCAACTGGCGCAAAGCATGCAGCGCACGCGGGCCGCGCGCGCGCCGATGGCGCTGGCCTATCTCGACATCGACCGCTTCAAGGCCATCAACGACAGCCTGGGACACAAGGCGGGCGACGAGGTGCTGAAGGAATTCGCCGCGCGCTTGGTGCGCAGCGTGCGCGCCAGCGATCTGGTGGCGCGCCTGGCCGGCGATGAATTCGTGATCATTCTCGAAGGCGTGAACGGCGCGGCCGAAGTGCGCCAGGTCGGCGCCAAGATCATCGACGCCATCCGCCAGCCGTTCGCGCTGGCCAGCGGCCCGCTGGCGGTGACGACCAGCATCGGCATCGCCATCTTCCGCGAAGGCGCGCTGACGCCGGCGCAGCTGCTGGACCTGGCCGACCAGGCTTTGTATGCCGCCAAGGGGCAGGGCCGCGATGGCGTGGCCCTGCTCGAGGCGGCGCCCTAGCTACAGGGTGGCGCTCCAGTGGTCGAGCTGCTGCGTGGTGGCCGTCACGCCGCCGCAGACGATGACGAGCACATTGCGGTAGGGCGCCAGTTCCGGCGCCTTGCCGTAGACGGCGGCCAGCGCCGCGCCGCAGGCTGGTTCCACCACCAGGCGCTGGTCGGTGATGAAGCGTTGGCAGGCGTCGACGGCGGCCCGGTCCGACACCACCACGCTGTGCAGCAGGCGCGTCTGGCTGATGGCAAACGCCTGCGCGCAGACCTGGCGCGCGGCCAGCGACGTGGCGATGCTCGTCACGGCCGGCAGGGCCACGTGTTCGCGCGCAGCCACGGCCGCGGCCAGCGAGGCCGCGCCTTGCGTTTCCACGGCCACGATGGCCACGTCATCCCAGCCGTTGCGCTGCAAGCCTTCGGCCACGCCGGCCAGCAGGCCGCCGCCGCCGACCGACAGCACCACGGCGTCCGGCTTCAGGCCCGCGCTGGCCACTTCATCGATCATGCCGGCGTGGCCCTGCCACAGCAGCGGATCGTCGAATGGGTGCAAAAAGGCGTCTTGCGGCGTGAGCATCGACTGCGCCAGCGCGTTCGCTTCCTGCCACGCTGCGCCGTGCACGATGACTTCGGCGCCTTCCTGCGCGATCAGGGCCCTGGCCCGTTCGCTGGTCGTTTCAGGTACGACGACGATGACGGGAATGCCCAGCTGGCGTCCCGCATAGGCGACGGCGATGCCGGCATTGCCGCCGGAAGAGGAGATGAAACGGCTGGCGCCGCGCCGCGCGTATTCTTCGCAGGCGAGGCCGATGCCGCGGATCTTGAAGGAGCCGGGCGGCTGCAAGGCTTCGAGCTTGAGCCAGATGGCGCGTTCGCTGTGCAGGCTCAGGGCGCGCGAGTTGAGCAAGGGAGTTTCGATGTGCAGGGCCATGCGTGTTCCTGGTAAACAGTCAGGCCAGCATCATAGCCGAAGCGCCCGCGCCAGCGTGTCACCCTTGCCAGGATTGCCTTAGTTCAGCGGCGCGCTCTTGAGCTGATGCGTGCGCGCCACTTCCTTCATCGCTTCGAGCAGGTCGTCGCGCAGCTGGCGCGGCAGCTTGCCGAAGAATTCCTCGTCGTTCTGGTCGGCCATCCCGGCTAGCACGGGCACCAGCGCCTCGCCTTCCGTGGTCAGCTCGATCGAATGCTGGCGGCGGTCGGCCAGCAGGATCGATTTGCTGACCATGCCCTTGCTTTCCAGACGGTCGATCAATTTCGAGACGGCGCCCTTGCTCATGCCGGACACTTGCGCCAGTACCGTGGGCGAGGTGCAGCCCAGGCGGAACATTTCGCGCAGCACCACCCATTCGGAGACCGTCACGCCATTGGCTTCGGCTTTCTTCTGGAAGCTGTGGGAAACGTGGTTGGAAACGAAACGCAGCCAGTAACCGAGATGGGCTTCCAGCTCGCTGACGGGGACGCTGTTGGGATGGGCGGCTTGCGGCATGGCGGCCGTTTCAAAATTATGGCTCATTTCTTTTCCTTCACTGGGCGGCGTTGCCGGCATGGTTAAGGCCTTCACGCTTGCTGTCGAGTGGTTTGTTTGGGAACTATCATCGTGCTTGAGGTAGTTTTAACACTGTTTTCACAGGAAATCACTTACCGGCAAAGAGTTTTTCCTTTTTTCTTGCTCTGGATAGATAAAAAGCAATAACAAGCCAATAATCGTATTGCCGGAGAGGAAGATTAAAAAAATAACTCTTGTTGCATCAATGGTAACAGCATTTTTGCCGAATTGATAAATATTTCATATCATTGCGTGTGCTTGCCCACACACGGCGTATTGCCCGCGCGACAGTGCGAGGTTTTCATGCAGAAACGTGGTCCGCTCAGGCCAGCACCACCTTCACGCCCGCTTCGCGCAATACTTCGGCAAAGCGGGGCGGTGGCGGCGCATCCGTAAACAAGACGTCGACTTGCGCCAGGTCGGCCAGCCGCACCAGCGCCTTGCGGCCGAATTTGTGCTGGTCGGCCACCAGCCACACTTCGCGCGACTGCTCGATGATGGCTTGCGCCACCTTCACTTCGCGCGCATCGAAGTCGCGCAGGCTGCCGTCTTCGTCGATGCTGGAAATGCCGATGATGCCGATGTCGACCTTGAACTGGCGGATGAAGTCGATCGTCGCTTCGCCGACGATGCCGCGGTCGCGCCCGCGCACCACGCCGCCGGCCACGATGACTTCGCAGGCGGCGTTGTCGGCCAGGATGGCGGCCACGTTGAGGTTGTTCGTCACCACGTGCAAGCCCGTGTGCCGGCCCAGCGCGCGCGCCACTTCCTCGGTCGTCGTGCCGATATTGATCAGCAGCGAACAGCCGTGCGGCACTTGCGCGGCGACGGCGGCGGCGATGCGCCGCTTGGCGTCGCTGTTGAACACCTGGCGCTGGCTGTAATCGATGTTTTCCACGGACGAGGGCAAGCCGACGCCGCCATGGTAGCGGGCCAGCAGGCGCGCTTCTTCCATCTGCTTGACGTCGCGGCGCACGGTTTGCGGCGTCACGGCCAGCTGCTGGGCCAGCTCTTCGACGGACATGGTGACCTTCTGGCGCACCACTTCGAGCAGGCGGCGCTGGCGGGGATTCAGGATCATGGTGCTCTCTTTAAAAATCAAAACGAACAGAAACGAACAAATAGTACTAAAAATATGTTGCTATGAGTTCGTATTCTGGCGTAACCTTATTCATATTGCATTCGTATTAGCTAAGTATTGATCTTAACGACAGTCGCCGGCGATGCCTAGTCTTTCCTCGCCAGCGTGTCCCCGACAGATACGGAGTCCCGATGGCCGCAGCACAGCAGGGTGTGGAGACAGCGATGGCATGCGACGTGCTGGTGGTGGGCGGCGGCATCAATGGCGCCGGCATCGCGCGCGACGCGGCGGGCCGCGGCCTGTCCGTGCTGCTGTGCGAAAAGGATGACCTGGCGTCCCACACTTCGTCGGCCTCCACCAAGCTGATACACGGCGGCCTGCGCTACCTCGAATACTATGAATTCGGCCTCGTGCGCAAGGCGCTGATCGAGCGCGAAGTGCTGCTGCGCTCGGCGCCGCACATCATGTGGCCCTTGCGCTTCGTCATGCCGCATGCCAAGGGCCAGCGTCCGGCCTGGCTGATACGCGCCGGCCTGTTCCTCTATGACATGCTGGCGAAGCGGGAAATCCTGCCGGCCTCCAGCGGCATCGACCTGACCCGCCACGCGGCCGGCGCACCCTTGAAACCCGAGTTCAAGCGTGGCTTCGTGTATTCCGACGGCTGGGTTGACGATGCGCGCCTGGTGGTGCTGAACGCCATCGACGCGGCGGACAAGGGCGCGCACGTGCTGACGCGCACGCGCTGCACGATGCTGGCACGCGAAGGCGAGGGGGAGGGCGCTTCCTGGCTGGCCACCTTGCAGCACGCCAGCGGCAGGCAGACGACCGTGCGGGCGCGCAGCGTCGTCAATGCGGCCGGGCCGTGGACGGCCGAGTTCCTGCAGCAGGCGGCGCCCGGTGGACAGGGACGCCATTTGCGCCTGATCAAGGGTAGCCATATCGTCGTCAAGCGCCTGTTCGAGCATGATCACGCGTATATCTTCCAGCATCCGGACGGGCGCATCGTGTTTGCCATTCCGTATGAGCACGATTTCACCCTGATCGGCACCACCGACCTCGACTACCAAGGCGACCGTGGCAAGGTGGAAATCGATGACGAGGAAATTCGTTACTTGTGCGAGCTTTCCAGTTACTATTTCAGCAAGCCCATCGTGCCGGCCGACGTGGTGTGGACGTATGCGGGCGTGCGCCCGCTGGTGGAAGACGCGGCGGCCGACGCCAAGGCCGTCACGCGCGATTACCGTTTCGAGCTGGACCGGGAAGGTGCGCCGCTGCTCAGTGTTTTCGGCGGCAAGATCACCACGTTTCGCAAGCTGGCCGAGGAAGCGATGGACATGCTGGCGCCCTTGCTGGGCAATACGCTGCCGGCCTGGACAGCCAGCGCCTGCCTGCCTGGCGGCGACGTGTACGGCAGCACGCCGCAGAATAGGGCCGTGCGCGAGTTCGGCCAGTTCGTGCAAGGCTTGCAGCGCGAGTACGCGTGGCTGCCGGCGGCGCTGGTGGCGCGCTATGCACGCGCCTACGGCACGCGCATCCACGTGCTGCTCTCCGGGCGGGCGGACGTGGCGGCCATGGGTGAGGAAATCGCCGCCGGCCTGTACGCGGCGGAAGTCGATTATGTGCGGCGCCATGAATGGGCCGTCAGCGCGGCCGACATCCTGTGGCGGCGCTCGAAGCTGGGCCTGCACCTGCCGCGCGAGACGGCGGACAGGCTCGATGCCTGGCTGTTGCAGCATCCGTTGTCATAAGTAGCACACGTTGGCGACCGCGCCCCGCAGAGGGTGCGGCGAAGAATAAGAAACCATCACTGGAGGAGAAGCGCGTGCAACTGGTACTGGACAAGATCAGCAGGAAGCAGGGGGCTGACGACTTTTTATATCCGATGTCGCTGGCCCTCGTGCCGGGCGCCATCAACGTCCTGCTGGGCACCACGCGTGCCGGCAAGACGACCCTGATGCGCGTGATGGCGGGCCTGGACAAGCCAAGCGGGGGCACCGTGACGGCCGATGGCGTCGACGTGACGGGCGTGCCCGTCAGCAAACGCAACCTGGCCATGGTGTACCAGCAATTCATCAACTATCCGGCCTTCACCGTCTACGACAATATCGCTTCGCCCTTGCGCTTGCGCAAGGAACCCGAGGAACAGATACGCAGCAAGGTGCTGGCGCTGGCCGAGCGCCTGCATATCACGCCGTATCTGCAGCGCACGCCCGGAGAATTGTCGGGCGGACAGCAGCAGCGCACGGCGCTGGGACGCGCGCTGATCAAGGATGCGTCCTTGCTGCTGCTCGACGAGCCCTTGGTGAATCTCGACTACAAACTGCGCGAGGAATTGCGCCGCGAATTGACGGAACTGTTTTCCAGCGGCAGCACGACGGTCGTGTATGCGACCACGGAACCGCTGGAAGCGCTGCAGCTGGGCGGCCACGTGGCCGTGCTGCACGAGGGACGTTTGCTGCAGCAGGGGCCGACCCTGGACGTCTTCAACGCGCCCAATTCCATCGACGTGGCGCGCACCTTCAGCGACCCTCCCATCAATCTGATCCCCGCCCGCGTGGATGCTGCCGGCGTGGCGCAGGCGGCCGACGGCCTGTCGATACACTTGAGCGGTGAGCAGCGCGCCCGCCTGGGTGGCAGCACGCAGGTGATTCTCGGCGTGCGCGCGCACAGCCTGCATCTGTCGCCGCAGTCCGATGGCGACGTGGCCATCGCGGCTACGGTGGACCTGGCCGAAATCAGCGGCTCGGAAACCTATGTGCATGCGCGCCGTGGCGACCTGGCCCTGGTGGCGCAGCTCGGCGGCGTACACAACCTGGAGATCGGCAGTGCCTGTACCGTGTATTGCCAGCCGCATGCCTTGCTGATCTTCGCGCAAGACGGCGGCCTGCTGTTCGCTCCTGCGCAGGGAGGGGTGTGACATGGCGCGCATCGAACTGGTCGACCTGGCCCACGCCTACAAACCGAATCCGACGGCACCCGCCGACTATGCGCTGCGGCCCATGAGCATGGCGTGGCATGACGGCGGCGCCTACGCCTTGCTGGGGCCGTCCGGCTGCGGCAAGACGACCTTGCTCAATATTATTTCCGGTCTGGTAAAACCGTCGCATGGCAAGGTGTTGTTCGACGGCAAGGACGTGACGCAACTGCCCACGGAAGCACGCAATATCGCGCAAGTGTTCCAGTTTCCCGTCATTTACGACACCATGACCGTGCACGACAACTTGGCGTTTCCGTTGCGCAATCGCGGCTGGAAAGAGATCGAGGTGAAAAAGCGCGTGCAGCAAGTGGCGCAGATGCTGGAATTGACGGGCGACCTGAAACTGCGCGCCAGCGGCTTGTCCGTGGATGCCAAGCAAAAGATTTCGCTGGGACGCGGCCTCGTGCGCCCCGACGTGGCGGCCGTGCTGTTCGACGAACCGCTGACGGTGATCGACCCGCATTTGAAATGGCTGCTGCGCAGAAAGTTGAAGGAAATCCACCACGAACTGAAATTGTCCTTGATCTACGTTACGCACGACCAGGTGGAAGCGCTGACCTTTGCCGACCAGGTGGTCGTCATGACGCAGGGCGAAGTGGTGCAGACGGGCAGTGCGCAAGCGCTGTTCGAGGAACCGGAACACACGTTTGTCGGCTACTTCATTGGCAATCCGGGCATGAACTTGCTCGATTGCACCCTGGACGATGGCGGCGTGCGCGTGGCGGGACAACTGCTGGCCGTGTCCGCCGCCGCGCGCGCGGCGCTGTCTGGCGCGCAAGGGAAAATCACGGTGGGCGTGCGGCCGGAATTCGTCGAATGCCTGAAAGCGGGCGAGGGGAATGATCATTGCCTGGACGCGAAGGTCACTGCCGTGCGCAACATGGGCACGCATTACCTGGCGGAATTCCAGCTGGGTGGCGCGACGGTGGCGGCCAAGCTGCGCGCCATCGATGCCGTCGCCGGGAATGCTGTGCGGCTGCGCTTTCCGCCGCAACGCACCTTGTTCTATGTCAACGATAAGCGGGTGGCCTGATGATACATAACGGTAAAACCGATAACAACCGCCGCGCCTGGCTATTGATCCTGCCCGTGCTGCTGTGCGTGGCCTTTTCCGCCATCCTGCCCCTGATGACGGTGGTGAACTATTCCGTGCAGGATATTCTGAGCCCCACGCAAAAGGTCTTCGTGGGCACGGAGTGGTTCCGCATGGTCATGCTCGACGGTGACTTGCACAGCGCCTTGCTGCGCCAGCTGCTGTTTTCCGGCTCCGTGCTGGCGATCCAGATTCCGTTGGGTATTTTGATTGCCCTGTGCATGCCGGCCGATGGCTGGAAGGCGTCCCTCGCCTTGGTGCTGATCGCGCTGCCCCTCTTGATTCCCTGGAACGTGGTGGGCACCATCTGGCAAATCTTTGGCCGCGGCGACATCGGCCTGATGGGCTACACCCTGAACCAGCTGGGCTTTGACTACAATTACAACGGCAATTCGCTCGACGCGTGGCTGACGGTGATGGTGATGGATATCTGGCACTGGACGCCGCTCGTCGTGCTGCTGTGCTATGCGGGTTTGCGCGCCATTCCCGACGCGTATTACCAGGCGGCGCGCATCGACGGCGCCTCGCGTCTGGCCGTGTTCCGCTACATCCAGCTGCCGAAACTGCGCAATGTGCTGATGATCGCCGTGTTGCTGCGCTTCATGGACAGTTTCATGATATACACGGAACCGTTCGTGCTGACGGGCGGCGGACCGGGCAATGCCACCACCTTTTTGTCGCAATACCTGACGCAAAAGGCCGTGGGCCAGTTCGACCTGGGGCCGGCGTCCGCGTTTTCCCTGATCTATTTCCTCATCATCCTGCTGTTCTGCTTTGTGCTGTACACGTGGATGCAGAGAGTCGGCACGGGAGACCAGAAATGATGCACAAGAAAATGAGCAGCGCCATCCTCGTCGTCTTCCTGCTGGCGTCATTGTTGCCCATCTACTGGATGCTCAACATGTCGCTCAAGACCAACGAGGAAATCGTCGGGGTGTTGAGCCTGTGGCCGCAGCAACTGACGTTTGCCAACTACCACACGATTTTTACCGACCGCTCCTGGTACAGCGGCTACATCAATTCCATGATTTACGTGGCCTTGAACATGGTGATGTCGGTCACGGTCGCCTTGCCGGCAGCTTATGCCTTCTCGCGCTACAACTTTGTCGGTGACAAGCATTTGTTCTTCTGGCTCTTGACCAACCGCATGACGCCGCCCGCCGTCTTCCTCGTGCCGTTCTTCCAGCTGTATTCCACCGTCGGCCTGATGGATACGCACCTGGCCGTGGCGCTGGCGCACATGGTCTTCAACGTGCCGCTGGCCGTGTGGATACTGGAAGGTTTCATGTCCGGCGTGCCCAAGGAAATCGACGAAACGGCGTATATCGACGGCTACAGTTTCCCCCGCTTTTTCATCCGCATCTTCTTGCCGATGATCAAGTCAGGCGTGGGCGTGACGGCGTTTTTCTGCTTCATGTTCAGCTGGGTGGAACTGTTATTGGCGCGCACCTTGACGTCCGTCAATGCCAAGCCGATTGCCGCCACCATGACGCGCACCGTGTCGGCGGCCGGCATGGACTGGGGCGTGCTGGCGGCGGCCGGGGTGCTGACCATCGTGCCTGGCGCGCTGGTGATCTGGTTCGTGCGGCATTACATTGCCAAAGGTTTTGCGATGGGGAGGGTATGACATGGAAAATACCGATAGCACAGCCAGCCTGTTCGGCTGGATGGCGTGGACGCCGGAAGTGGCCATCTTCTTCATTTGCATCGGCTTGATGCTGGCCGGCATGACGGTGTGGCAAATCCGTTCGCCCAGCATAGCACGCAAGGGATTTTTGCCCATGCCCACCACGCGCGGCGACCGCCTGTTCATCGGTTTGCTCACGGCCGCGTATGTGAATCTGGCGTGGGCGGGGTTCACGGAAATGCAGCAGGCCATCGGGGCCGGCATCAGTTTTGTAGTGTTGTTAGTGGTAATGCGTTGGGGGTGAGAGCATCTGACATAAGCTACTGCGCGGCGCGCTTTGCGGCCGGCGATGCTCACCGTACTAAAGTACGGTTGCGCTTCTCGGCCACAAATCACTGCCGCTCGCTACGCTTCTGTCAGGTGCGTTAAGTTAGTTGGGTGTGTTAAATCGTAGATGAAAAAGCGGCCAGCCTCCGGCAGGCCGGATGACAACTATAAGGGAGATTCACGATGAAATTGAAGTTCACGGTCTTCGCGGCTGCGGCCATGCTCGTGTCGAATGCGGCCCTGGCCGACGCCAAGCAGGCGCAAACCTGGATCGACAAGGAATTCCAGCCATCCAGCCTGAGCAAGCAGCAACAGCTTGCTGAAATGAAATGGTTCATCGATGCGGCGGCCAAGCTGAAAGCCAAGGGCATCAAGGAAATTTCCGTGGTCTCGGAAACCATCGACACCCACGTCTACGAATCGAAGACCCTGGCCAAGGCTTTCGAGGAAATCACGGGCATCAAGGTGCGCCACGACATCATCCAGGAAGGCGACGTGGTGGAAAAGCTGCAAACTTCCATGCAGTCCGGCAAGAGCATCTATGACGGCTGGATTTCCGATTCCGACCTGATCGGCACCCACTACCGCTACGGCGCCGTCGAGCCGCTGTCCGACTACATGGCCGCCAAGGGCAAGGAATTCACCAATCCCGGCCTGGACCTGAAGGATTTCATCGGCATCAGCTTTACCACGGCGCCGGACGGCAAGGTGTATCAGCTGCCCGACCAGCAGTTCGCCAACCTGTACTGGTTCCGCGCCGACTGGTTCGCGCGCAAGGATTTGCAAGCCAAGTTCAAGGCCAAGTATGGCTACGAGCTGGGCGTGCCGCAGAACTGGTCCGCCTATGAAGACATCGCCGATTTCTTCACGAATGACGTGAAGGAACTGGACGGCAAGAAAGTCTATGGCCACATGGATTACGGCAAGAAAGATCCTTCGCTGGGCTGGCGCTTCACGGATGCCTGGCTGTCGATGGCTGGCGCGGCCGACAAGGGCATTCCGAACGGCATGCCTGTCGACGAATGGGGTATCAAGGTCGCGGCCGACAAGTGCACGCCCGTGGGCGCATCGATGTCGCGCGGCGGCGCCACCAATTCGCCGGCGGCCGTCTTTGCGCTGACGAAATATATCGACTGGATGAAGAAATACGCGCCGCCGCAGGCGAACGGCATGAATTTCTCGGAATCGGGCCCCGTGCCGGCGCAGGGTGAAATCGCCCAGCAGATTTTCTGGTACACGGCATTTACGGCCGGCATGACGAAACCCGGCTTGCCGGTGGTGAACAAGGATGGCACGCCGAAATGGCGCATGGCGCCGTCGCCGCACGGCCCGTATTGGAAAGAGGGCATGCAGAACGGCTACCAGGACGTAGGTTCCTGGTTCCTGTTCAAGTCCACGCCGGACGACCGCAAGGCCGCCGCCTGGCTGTACGCGCAATTCGTTACGTCGAAAACCGTGTCGCTGAAGAAATCCATCGTCGGCCTGACCTTCATCCGCGACTCCGACATCCGCCACGATTACTTCACGAAACACGCGAACGAGTACGGCGGCTTGATCGAGTTCTACCGCAGCCCGGCCAGAGTGGCGTGGACGCCGACGGGCAACAACGTGCCCGACTATCCGAAGCTGGCGCAGCTGTGGTGGAAGAACGTGGCCACGGCGATTACGGCGGAAAAAACGCCGCAGGCCGCCATGGATAATCTGGCCGAGGAAATGGACCAGGTCATGGCGCGCTTGCAGCGGGCCGGCATGAAGGCCTGCGCACCCAAGCTCAATCCGAAAGTTGATCCGAACCAGTATCTGTCGGACCAGCACGCTCCATGGAAAAAGCTGGCGAATGAAAAGCCGAAGGGTGAAACGATTGCCTACGACAAGCTGCTGCAAGCCTGGAAAGAAGGCAAGGTAAGGTAAACTGCCGCCGCTGTCCCGAGGCACGGAGCTTGATGGCTCCGTGCCTGTTTTTACCCGATTTGCACCACCAGACAATGACCAACTACATACTTGCTTTAGATCAGGGCACCACCAGTTCGCGCGCCATCCTGTTCGACCATGCGGGCCGGCCGCACGCCAGCGCGCAGCGCGAATTTCGCCAGATTTTCCCCCAGCCGGGCTGGGTCGAGCATGACGCGAACGAAATCTGGGTCTCGCAAGAGGGCGTGCTGCAGCAAGTGCTGCGCGACAGCGGCGTGGCGGCGTCCGACGTGGCCGCCATCGGCGTGACCAACCAGCGTGAAACGACGGTGCTGTGGGACCGCGCCACGGGCGAACCCGTCGCCAACGCCATCGTCTGGCAAGACCGCAGAAATGCCGCCTATTGCGAGCAACTGGTCGAGCAGGGCAAGGCGGACTTGATCCAGAAAAAGACGGGTCTCGTGCTGGACGCCTATTTTTCCGCCACCAAACTCAAATGGCTGCTCGACAACGTGGCCGGCGCCCGCGCGCGCGCCGAACGGGGCGAGCTGGCCTTCGGCACCGTCGACAGCTGGCTGATCTACAAGATGAGCGGCGCGCACTTGACGGACACGAGCAACGCGGCGCGCACCATGCTGTTCAATATCCACACCTTGCAGTGGGACACGGACTTGCTGGCGCTGCTGGGCATTCCCGCTTCCCTGCTGCCCGATGTCGTGCCATCGAGCGGCGTGGCCGCACACACGCATGCGGCATTGCTGGGCGTGTCCGTGCCGATCGCCGGCATCGCGGGCGACCAGCAGGCGGCCACGTTCGGCCAGGCGTGCCTGAAACCGGGTATGGCGAAGAATACCTACGGCACGGGCTGCTTCATGCTGATGAACGTGGGAAAGCGCCCCTTGCCATCGAAAAACCGGCTGCTGACGACGGTGGGCTGGAGCCTGGGCGCGGGCAGCGACAAGACAGATTATTTGCTGGAAGGCAGCGCCTTCATCGCCGGTGCGGCCGTGCAATGGATGCGCGACGGCATCGGCATCATCCGCGACTCGTCCGAAGTGGAAGCGCTGGCCACCAGCGTGCCCGATTCGGGCGGCCTGGTATTCGTGCCCGCGTTCGCGGGCCTCGGCGCGCCGTACTGGGACCCGTACGCGCGCGGCACCCTGATCGGCATCACGCGCGGCACGGGCAAGGCGCATATCGCGCGCGCGGCATTGGAGGGCGTGGCTTACCAGAACGTGGACGTCTTGTCCGCCATGCAGGATGATGCGGGCATCGCGCTATCCGAATTGCGCGTCGACGGCGGCGCGGCCCGCAACGACATGCTGATGCAATTCCAGGCCGACATATTAAATGTGCCCGTGGTGCGCCCCGTGGTGACGGAAACGACGGCCCTGGGCGCCGCTTATTTGGCGGGCCTGGCCGTGGGTTTCTGGGATTCGCAGGAAGAAATCGCCGCCCAATGGCAGGTGGGACGCCGTTTCGAGCCTCAGATGGCGGCCGATGAACGCTTGAGCCGGCTGCACAAGTGGCAGCGGGCCGTGGAACGCTCGCGCGACTGGAGCGAGTGAACTGGTATCAATGGCGCATGAAATACGCGGCATAACCCACCGTTTCGCGCGGCACCGAGTACAGGTCGCGCAGCTCGAAGTAGGGCGCGTGCACGTTGCCGCTGACGCTGATGCCGGCGCGTTGCAACGCCAGGCGGAAGCGGGGCACGTGAAAGTATTGCGTGGCGACCATGGCTGTCTGCCAGCCGTGCTGGCGCATGAGAAGCGCCGTGTTGCGGGCCGTGGCGTCCGTCGTCCAGCCTTGATTATCCTCAAGGATGGCGCTGGCGGGCACGCCGCGCGACTGCAGGTAGCGGGCCATAGCCGCGGCCTCGTCAAAACCTTCCTTGCCCGTCGCCCCGCTGACGAGAATGCGCGGCGCCCTGTTTTCCTGGAACTGCTTGAGCGCCGCGTCGAGCCGCGCCTGCAGGCGTGGGCTGGGCGTGCCGTCAGGCAGGATCGTATTGCCGGGCACGACGATCACGTCGGCGGGGGCCGGGTTGTCGTTGAGTCCATCGAGCACCAGCGCGGCCGTGGCCAGCAGGAACAAGCCAACAGCGCTTGAACCGAGCACAGTTATTTTTCGCATCGTTCATCATCAAATAGGGAATGGACGCATGATACCCGTCCATTCCCGCCGGCGTCAGTTCACCTGCGCCTTGCGCGCGCGCTGGTTCGACAGATAGATATTGTCTATTTCCAGCGGTTTGCCCTCGCGCACGGCATTGAGCCAGTCCTGCGTGCTGGCGACGGCGGCGAAATTCGAATGGAAGACGGCGCTGAAGACGCGGTGGATTTCCTCGGCGCTGGCCGTGCCGCCCGCGTTGGCGTAGGGCAGGGTGCCTGTGGCGTCCTGCAGGAATTCCACCTGCAAGCCATCGTGCGCGGCGTGGTAGATGGTGGCGGCGTCGCAATTGTGCGTCATGTAGCCGATCACGCTCAAGGTGTCGATGTTGTGGCTATCGAGCCAGGCGCGCAGATCCGTGCCCGCAAAGGCGCTGCCCATGCTCTTGTTGATGCGGTGGTCGGCGGCAAAGGAGGCCACTTGCGGATGCAACTGCCAGCCGTCGCTGCCTTTGGCGAAGATGGGCGAGGCTTCCGGCGCATCGTGCTGGACGACGATCACGGGCACGCCGGCGGCGCGGGCGGCGGCCATGGCGGTGACGATATTCGGCAACGAGATGTCGACGGACGGGTATTCGATGGGCATGTCGCCCGTAAAGTATTCATTTTGCACGTCGATGACGAGCAGGGCGCGGCGTGGTGCGGTAGTGTTGGACATGCGTGACTCCTTGAATGGTTGAAAGGGGAAGGACTTCCCCGATACAGCCATTGTCAAGCCGCGCGATGCAAATAAAAAGTGGCCCGAAGGCCAGTGTGCGATAAAATCGGGCCATGACTACTACTCTTGCCCATGCCGCTCCTCTGACGGTAGCCGTGATCGCCTTTGACGGCATGACGCCATTTCACCTGTCCGTGCCTTGCCTCGTGTTTGGCGCCCAGACGGACGAGGCCGATCTGCCGCCTTTCCACGTGCGCGTGTGCGCGGCCGATCCCGCGCCCTTGCGCACGGCGGCCGGCTTTGGCATCACGCCCGAGTTCGGCCTGGAAGGACTGGATGGGGCCGATATCGTCATCATGCCGGCCTGGCACGACGATTGCCGTGATGGGGCGGCGCCCTTGGTCGCGGCGTTGCAGGCGGCCAGCCGGCGCGGGGCGCGCATGGTGGGGCTATGTTTGGGCGCGTTTCCCCTGGCGCAGGCGGGCTTGTTGGATGGCAAGAGCGCGGCCACGCACTGGGGCATGGCGGACCGGCTGGCGGCCCGCTATCCCAAGGTCAGGGTGGACCGGGAAGTGCTGTACGTGGACGATGGCGCCGTGCTGACGTCGGCCGGCGTGGCGGCCGGCCTCGATTGCTGCCTGTATCTGCTGCGCCAGCTGGCGGGCGCCGAAGTGGCGAACCGGGTGGCGCGCCGGTTGCTCGTGGCGCCGCACCGCCAGGGCGGGCAGGCGCAATTCATCGAGCGCCCGCTGCCCGTGTCCGGCAGCGAAGGGCGCTTTGCCGAGGTATTGGCCAGTGTGACAGCCAGCCTGGGCCAGGCGCACAGCATCGACGCGCTGGCCGAACGGGCCGCCATGAGCCGGCGCAATTTTACGCGCCACTTTCGCCAGGCGACGGGTACGTCGTTCAAGCAGTGGCTGCTGAACCAGCGCCTGGCACATGCACAAGGCATGCTGGAAAAGAGCGCGGCCTCGATCGATGTCGTGGCGCAAGAGGCCGGCTTCGGCACGGCCCTGTCGCTGCGCCAGCATTTCCGTACCAGCCTGCAGACCTCGCCATCGGCATATCGCAAGCTGTTTCGGCAGCAATCAAGCCAGGTCGCCTGGCCATAGCGTGGCAGGGTCGCGGCTGCCTTGCGGCAGCATCGCGCTGACGGTGATTTGCCGCCCGATGAAAGCGCTGGCATCGAAGCCATAGCGTTCCTGGAAAGACACGGTTTCCGCGCTCATCAATTCGGCATACGTCTGCATCAGGGTCGAGGCGCCAACATGGTTGTCTTGCGCCAGGTAGCTGGCGATGGCGGTCATTAGCACGGGGTAATCGGCATTCTCCTTGCTGCCGCCAAAGTGGAACGACAATTGCCCGCAGGCGCGCCAGATGGGGTCAATTTCCCCGTCCGGCACCGGCTGCGCGCGCAGCCATTGCAAGGCTTTCAGTGGCGGGCCGCCAAAGGACGGTGGCGAAATGATGGCCTGGATGGCCACCCTGACGGCGGCATCGGTTCTTCCCGCGCGCACATACTGGCCGTGCAGCAAGGCCAGCGCGTCCGTATATTCGGGCACGATGGCCAGCGCCGCTTCCAGCAGGGCGATGGCCGCCTCCGGCTTGCGCTGCGCGATCTGTTCCTTGGCTTCCAGGAAGGCGGCGCGCGGCGAGGCGGGGTCGTCGGCCAGGGTTGGCGTGCCGACATACTCGTCTTCCGCTGCCGCGTGGGCTTGCAGGAAGGCCGCCAGGCTGGAAAAGTGCGGCTGGATGCGCCACTCGTCGTGCCACGTCTCGACGACGATGGGCTCGCTCGCTTCGCGGCCGATGGGCCAGTACAGGCCGAAGGTGTCGCCATTGCCCAGCGCGCCTTCAGAGAAAGGAATAAAACCGAGCGGTGGATACGCTGTCGTGTGTTGCCAGTCTTGTTCCGCCGAGATATGGGCGAGGCTTGCGGGTAATTGCATGGAGGCACCGGAGGATAAAACGCCAGTGTAGAACAAGAGGACGCGGTGGGCGCGTCCGCATGGGCTTACTCGCGCGGCTCGTGGATGCGGAATTTCTTGACGATACCGGCCTGGTCGAACATGACGGCCACTTCGCGCGTGCCTTTTTCGCCCAGCAGGGGAATCAGGCGCGTCACCTTGGGCGCTTGCAGCTGGTTCTTGTAGACCCAGACTTCATAGCCGGGATCGAAGCTCACGACGGTGGCGTTGCCCAGGGCCGCGTCGAGGTCGAGGCGGGTGGTCTTGCCGACCTTGATGTTCTGATAGATGGCGCCATTGTCCGGCGCGCGGTTGACTTTGTATTCACTGGCGGTGCACATGGCCACGGCCAGTCCCGCGAGGCAGGAAGCTGCCAGTTTTATCAATGTGTTCATACGGACTCCCAATGTGCATCACTGCTTCCAATCTCAGAGGGGACGGGCGTGATGTCAGGAGGGCAGTGTGCTTGTGTCGCCCAGAATGTGCTACAAGATTATACAAAGGCGCAAAAATCGATGCCTTTGGTGCCGGCTGGCGGTACTTTTACCGGCTCTGCAATACGTCGGTCGACAGCGCCAGGGTTTCCTTGATTTCTTCCATCACCACATAGCTTTTCGATTGCGCGGCGCCCGGCAGCTGCAGCAGCATGTCGCCCAGCAGTTTGCGGTACTCGGCCATTTCATGGATGCGCGCCTTGATCAGGTAATCGAAGTCGCCCGACACCAGGTGGCATTCCTGCACCTCGGGAATCTGCAGCACTTCGCGGCGGAATTGCTCGAAGGCGGACGCGGATTTTTGATTGAGCGTAATCTCTACAAAGACGAGCAGCTTGGCGCCCAGCGCGGCCGGGTTCACCTTGGCATGGTAGCCCGTGATGACGCCGTCGCGCTCCATGCGCTTGACCCGCTCGATGCAGGGCGTGATGGACAGTCCCACCTGTTCACCGAGGTCTTTCATCGAGATGCGGCCATCCTGTTGCAGGATGCGCAGGATGTGGCGATCCAGCTTGTCGAGGCCACGTGCCGATTCTTTAAGGATTCTCATGATTTATTGCTGAATATCTCGATTTATACGTGAACAAATACTGGCTCTTTCCCAATATGATAGCGGTTAATCTGGCGTCAGCCTAAAAAATATAATGAGGAAACTATGCGTATCGTGATTCTGGGTAGCGGCGTCATCGGCGTCACCAGTGCTTACTATCTGGCCAAGGCAGGACATGAGGTGACCATCATCGACCGCCAGCCGGGCCCGGCACTGGAAACCAGCTTCGCGAATGCGGGGCAAATCTCGCCCGGCTACGCTTCGCCATGGGCCGCGCCCGGCATTCCCCTGAAAGCCGTGAAGTGGATGATGCAGCGTCACGCGCCGCTGGCCATCTCGCTCGACGGCAGCGCCGCCCAGCTCAAATGGATGTGGCAGATGTTGCGTAATTGCACACCGGAAGCGTATGCCGTGAACAAGGAACGCATGGTGCGCCTGGCTGAATACAGCCGCGACTGCTTCAAGGTGCTGCGCGCCGAGGCCGGCATCACCTATGAAGGCCGCCAGCAAGGCACGATGCAATTGTTCCGCACTGAAAAGCAATACAACGATGCCGCCAAGGATATCGAAGTATTGAAAGATGCGGGTGTGCCATATGAAGTACTGCAGCGCAACGAGTTGTCGCGCGCCGAGCCGGCACTCGAAGCTGTCAAGGATAAACTGTTCGGCGGCCTGCGCCTGCCCAACGATGAAACGGGCGATTGCCAGCTGTTTACCACCCGCCTGTCCGAGATGGCCGAGGCGCTGGGCGTGAAGTTCCGCTATGGCGTGTCCATCGACGCGCTGCTGACGCAGGGCGACGAAATCGCTGGCGTGCAATGCGGCGCGGAAATCGTCAGGGCCGATTCCTATGTCGTGGCGCTCGGTTCCTACTCGACGGGCTTCATGAAGCCGCTGCTGGACATTCCCGTGTATCCATTGAAGGGCTATTCGATCACCGTGCCTATCGTCAATGCGGCCAAAGCGCCCGTATCGACCATCCTCGATGAAACCTATAAAATTGCCGTGACGCGTTTCGACGACCGCATCCGCGTGGGCGGCATGGCGGAAATCGCCGGCTACAACCTGAACCTGAACCCGCGCCGCCGCGAAACCCTGGAAATGGTCGTCAACGACCTGTTCCCCGGCGGCGGCAACACGGCGGAAGCGACTTTCTGGACGGGGCTGCGTCCGATGACGCCGGACGGCACGCCGATCGTCGGCCGCACGCCGCTGCGCAACCTGTTCCTGAACACGGGTCACGGCACCCTGGGCTGGACCATGTCCTGCGGTTCGGCGCAATTGCTGGCTGACCTGATGTCGTCGAAAAAGCCGGCCATCCTGGCCGACGACCTGTCCGTCAGCCGCTACAGCGGCGCGCAGGGCCAGGGCAAACTGCAGCACGCGGCGGCCTGAGATGGCGGCCAGCATGCCTCCCAAGGAACGTAGCGGCGCCATCCTGACGGTGGATCTGGACGCCGTGCGCGCCAATTACCGCTTGCTGCGCGACAAGGCGCACCCGGCCGCCTGCTCGGCCGTCGTCAAATCCGACGCGTATGGCCTGGGCGCCGCGCAAGTGGGCGCGGCCCTGTATGAAGAAGGTTGCCGGCATTTCTTCGTGGCGCACCTGGAAGAGGGCATCAGCCTGCGCCCGCACGTGGCGCCGGACGCGGCCATCTTCGTGCTGCACGGTCCGCCCGTCGGCACGGAAGGCGAATTCACGGCCCATGGCCTGATTCCCGTGCTCAACAGCGAGCCGCAGGTGGCCGGCTGGCGCGCGCATGCGCAGGCGCTGGGCAAAACCTTGGAGGCGAATGTGCAGGTCGACAGCGGCATGTCGCGCATGGGTCTGTCGCCGCAGGAAATCGACGCCTGGCTGCTGGATACGCACTTTCTGGACGGCATCAAGGTGCGCTACATCATGAGCCATCTGGCGTGCGCCGACGAACGCGGCAACCCCATGAATGGCGAACAGCTGGCCCGTTTCATCGCCATCCGCGCCCGTTTGCCGCAGTACCGCGCCAGCCTGGCCAATTCCTCGGGCATCTTCTTGTCGCCCGATTATCACTTTGACCTGGTGCGCCCCGGCGCCGCCCTGTACGGCATCGGGCCGCAGGGCGGCGAACCGAATCCCCTGCGCTCCGTGGTGCGGCTGCAAGGCAAGGTGCTGCAGACGCGCACGATCGCCGCCGGCGACCACGTGGGCTACAGCCGCCGCTACACGGCCAGCGAGCCGCGCCAGGTGGCGACGGTGTCCGTCGGCTATGCCGATGGCTGGCTGCGCAGCATGAGCAACCAGGGCCTGGCCATCGTCGATGGCGTGAAAGTGCCGCAGATCGGCGCCATCTCGATGGATTCCATCACGCTCGACGTGAGCGCCATCGCCGAAGAGCGCGTCGCGCCGGGCAGCCTGGTCGACCTGATCTGCGCCGAACACCCGGTCGACGCAGTCGCGGCCATGGCCAATACCATCGGCTACGAAGTGTTGACCAATTTGGGCGGACGCTATTATCGCGAATACCAAGGGCTTGCCGGCGCACGTTAAGCAGCGCGAAACCGATGATTGTGTGGCAAGATAGCCCTGGCGTGAGCTTCACTCCAGGGCTTTCTATTAACCAAGATCGGGGATTTATATGAGTCAATATAACGTTGCTATCATCGTCGGCAGCCTGCGCAAGGATTCCTTCAACCGCAAGCTGGCCGATGCGCTCGTCAAGCTGGCGCCGCCCGAGTTTTCCTTCAAGCACATCGACATCGGCGACTTGCCGCTGTATAACCAGGATGACGATGGCGCGCAGTCCGAGCAGGTGCTGCGCCTCAAATCTGACATTTCCGCTTCGCAAGCCTTGCTCTTCCTCACCCCCGAATACAACCGCTCGATCCCCGGCGTGCTGAAAAACGCGCTCGACCACGGTTCGCGTCCGTATGGCCAGAGCGTGTGGGGCGGCAAGCCGGGCGCCGTGCTGGGCGTTTCCGTCGGCGCCACGGGCACGGCCCTGGCGCAGCAGCATTTGCGCAATGTGCTGTCCTACCTGGACGTGCCGCTGCTGAACCAGCCTGAAATGTTTATCCAGGCCAAGGACGGCCTGTTCGACGAACATGGCGGCATCGGACCGGCCAGCCTGGGCTTTTTCCAGGGCTGGATGCAGCGTTACGTGGACTGGGTCCGCAAGCACGCCATCCACGCTTGATGTAGGTCAAAGCGGCAGCGCTCTGCGTTGCCGCTTGTACACTTTCTTTGACCATGGATGCCAAGATTTCAATATTGGCACGGGCCTCTCGGTATAATGCGCTCTTTCTTTAGCGCAATACTTTCCAAATCTTGCCAACCCCATGTGGACTAAACCTGTTCTGCGCATGAATTTGCGCCGTTTGATCGTGCTCGTGGCCTTTGCCAGCGCCCTGGTGTCCCTGGCCAATACTTTCTATGCCAGCTACAGCGTGCAGCGCCAGCTGCTGATCGATACCACCCTGGAAGCGAACCACGCGTACGCGAGCAAATTGGCGAGCACGGCCGAGGATTTCCTGCAGTCGGCGCGCCAGCAGCTGGCCTACAGCGCCGGCAGCCTGCCATCGCGCCTGGGCGACGAGCAATGGCTGACGGACGAGGCACAGCGCCTGCGCCTGCAAACGAACAGTTTCAATTCCGTGCTCATCGTCGATGCCCAGGGCAAGGTGCTGGGCGTGTCGCCGGAAACGCTGGCCCTGAAAAACCGCACGCTCGATTCGGCCGGCGCCATCCAGGCGCTGCGCGAACGGCGTCCGCTGGTGACGCAGCCCTACGTTTCCTCGGCCGGCAACCTGGTGGTCTTCATTTCGCATCCCATCGTTGGCAAGGATGGCCGCTACCTCGGCTATGTGGGCGGCAGCATTTACCTGAAACAGAAAAACATCCTGTACACCATGCTGGGCCAGCATTACTACCGCGACGGCTCCTACCTGTACGTGGTCGACCAGAACCGGCGCCTGCTGTACCACCCGGACCCCGGGCGCCTGGGCGACGTGGCCGGCAAGAATGACGTCATCGACACCATCATCGCGCAGCAGGGCGGCGGCAACCGGCGCATGCACAACAGCCTGGGCGTGGACATGCTGGCCGGCTACGCCGTCATGCCGTCGACGGGCTGGGGCATCGTGGCGCAGCGCCCGACTGCCATGACCCTGGCCCCGCTGAACCAGCTGATGGCCAATACGGTGTGGCATTCGCTGCCGATCGCCTTGCTGAGCCTGCCATTCATCTGGTGGCTGGCCAGCCTGATTTCCCGGCCGCTGGTGCAACTGGCCGAGGGCGCACGGCGCATGGATGCGCCCGGCACGGCCGAGCACATCGGCGCCATCCGCGCCTGGTATGTGGAGGCGGCGCAGATCAAGAGGGCCTTGCTCAAGGGTTTGGCGTTGTTGCAGAACAAGATCGGCAAGCTGAAGACCGACGTGGAGACGGATCCGCTGACGGGCCTGTCGAACCGGCGCGGCATGGCGGCGGCGCTCGATGCATGGCAGGCGCAGGCGCGGCCGTTCTCCGTCGTCGCCATCGACATCGACCATTTCAAGCAAGTCAACGACCGCTGGGGCCATGCCGTGGGCGACGAAGTCATCCTGCGACTGGCGCAGCTGATGCGCTCCTGTTCGCGCGATGCCGACGTGCTGTGCCGTACTGGCGGCGATGAATTCATCATGCTGCTGCCCGATGCCGACCTGGACGTGGCCATGCAGGTGGCCGAACGTTTGCGCGCCAAGGTGGCCGCCGCCGTGATTCCCGGCGCGGGCTTTGTCACGGTATCGCTGGGCGTCGTGTCGTCGGAACAGGAAGCGGGCAAGGTGGGCGGTGCGGACGCCGTGCTGCTGGCAGCCGATGCGGCCCTGTACGTGGCCAAGGAAAACGGGCGCAATTGCGTGGGCATCACGGAGCCGGCCTGATAAACTGATCCGCTGTTTTCTGTCGCATCTGAGCCTGTCCGGGTTGCCCGCCAGCGCTTACCATGTGACCCTGATCAAGTACAACGAGGACAAGGGGATGGCAGGGGTGGATGAATGACGTTTGAGCAAGAACTTGGCATCCGCTGCGAAGTCGCTGGACAGCCGCACCCGCTGTCCTTCCTAGGCTGCCGCGGACTCAACTATGGCCAGCATAGTGTGCTGCCGCTGCATCCGTTCCGCCTGAGCGTGCCGGAAACGGCGCTGGCGCCCCTGCTCGACGAGCCGTTCAACAGTTTTATTCAGACTTGCCGCGAGGATGACCTGCAGGACGAGGAAAGCGACTTGCCCGAGCTGATGCAGGCCGGCTATCCCGACATCACGGCCATGCTGGCGGGCCACCGGCCGCTGCTGGCCGACATGCTGTACGACTTCATGATCAGCGATTTGATGGACGCGATCGGGCGAGCCAGCGGCTACCGGAACCAGGTTCCACGCTACTGGGGCGACGTGGAGGCGGCGGACAACCGCGCGTATTTCATCGTCAATAAAGTGGAGACAATCTCCTTCGCCGACGGCCAGGTCATATTCGAAGGGCAGGGCTACTACGGTGTCTACGTCATCTGGCTGACGCACGGCTACCGGCGCAAATAGGGGCTTGACCTTCCTCATGTGGGAAGGTTTATAGTTGTGCCATGAACCGTGCCTTTTTCCGCTTTCTCGCCCGCTCGCTGCTCTGGCTGCTGGCCGTCACGCTGCCCTTGCAGGGCTTTGCGTCGGCCATGCGCAGCTGCTGCGTGGGCGAGCTGGCGGTCGCCGTCACCGTCACGGCTGTCGCAATCGAGGCGCCCACGTGCCACGACATGGCCGACATGCAAATGGCGGACCAGCCGATGAAAATGGCCATGGACGATGGCGGCGCCACGCATCACGGCCACGATTGCAGCAACCATGGCGCCTGCACCGTGGGCGCCACGGCGCCGCCCGGCATGCCGGCCTTGCACGCCTTGACCCTGCGCGCGCCGCTTCCGGCGCTGGCGCCCGATTCCCTGTTCGCCGGGCATATACCGTCTGGTCCCGAACGTCCCCCGAGAAGCACACGCTCCGCCTGACCGCCCATTGAACCTGGCGGTGCCGCCGTCGCACGTCCCTGCAGCTTGTATCGTGCACCTCGTACCGGCCGCGCCAGCGTTCCAGTCGCGCGCCCGCCGCGCCATACCCTGTCATTCAAGGAATACCATGAAATATCTGTTCAGCCTTGCGCTGGCTGTGCTGCCGCTGGCCGCCGCAGCGCAGTCCCCGTCCGCCCCGCAAGAGGCGCAAGCATCCGTGCCGGCCACCACTTACCGTTCCGCCTTTGCCGGCTACCGCCCCGCCGCCGAGGAAGACGCCACGCCCGACCAGACCTGGCGCGCCGTCAACGACAAAGTCGGCAAGGCCGGCGGCCACATGGGCATGATGAAAATGGATGGCCACAAGATGGATGGCCACAAGATGGAAGGGCACAAGATGCCGATGGCCCAGCCCAACCCCAGCCCCAAGCCGGATGCCAAACCTGCCCCGCAACATCAGCACCACCAGCATGAAGGACACTGACATGGCCCGTTTCACACAATCAACTTGCCTGACGCCGCTGGCCCTGGCGGCCGTCTTGCTGCTGAGCGGTTGCGCCAGCTTCAGCCAGGATGGCGGCATGCGGACGGTGTCCACGCTGGCCGACGTCCGCACGGGCGCCCCCGCGGCGCTGGCCGGCGAGGGGGGCGAGGAAAAACTGGCTGCCTTGCTGGCCCAGCCCCTGGACGCCGACAGCGCCGTGCGCATCGCCCTGATGAACAACCACGGCATGAAGGTGGCGCTGGCCGAACTGGGCGCGTCCGAAGCGGACCTGGTGCAGGCGGGCCGCTTGCGCAATCCCGGCCTGTCGTTCGGCCGCTCGCACGGCAGCCACGGCAACGAAATCGACCGCGGCGTCAGCTTCGACCTGGCCGGCCTGCTGACCATGCCGATGCGCTTGAACATCGAGCGGGGCCGTTTCGAACAAGCCAAGCTGCAAGCCGCCAGCAGCGCCGTGCAACTGGCGGCCGACACCCGTCGTGCCTACTTCAATGCGGTCGCCGCCGTGCAGACGGAACAGTTCATGCAACGCGCGCTGCTGTCGGCCGAGGCGGGTGCGGAACTGGCCACGCGCTTGCGGCAGGCGGGCAACTGGAGCCGCCTCGACCAGGCGCGCCAGCAAGTGTTTTACGCGGACGCCGTCAGCGACCTGGCCCGTGCGCGCCACCAGGCATTGGTGACGCGCGAGCACCTGACGCGCTTGCTGGGCCTGTGGGGCAAGCAGACCAGTTTTACTTTGCCGCCGCGCCTGCCCGACTTGCCAGCCCAGGCGGAGGAGGCGGGCAATATCGAGGCGCAGGCGATGGAGCAGCGCCTCGACGTGCAAAGCGCGAAACTCGACGCGCACGCCACGGCCAGCGCGCTGGGCTTGTCGAAGGTGACGGGTTTCGTCAACGTGCTCGACGTGGGCTACACCAACAAGAGCAGCAGCGAGGCACCGCGCGAAAACGGCTATGAAGTATCGCTGGAACTGCCCCTGTTCGACTGGGGTTCGGCGCGCAATGCCAAGGCGCAAGCGCTGTATGAACAGTCGCTGCAGCGCACGGCGGGCACGGCCGTACGGGCCCGCTCGGAAGTGCGCGAGGCGTATTCCAGCTACCGCACGGCCTACGACCTGGCGCGCCACTACCGCGATGAGGTCGTGCCGCTGCGCAAGACGATCTCGCATGAAGTGCTGCTGCGTTACAACGGCATGCTGGCCAGCGTGTTCGAACTGCTGGCCGATGCGCGCGAGCAGGTGGCCAGCGTGAACGGCGCCATCGAGACCCAGCGCGATTTCTGGATCGCCCAAACAACATTGCAGTCGGCCATCAATGGCAGCGGCCCAGCCGAGAAGGAATAATGATGATTACACGTAGAAACTTTTTCATGAATGCGGGCGCCGTCGCCCTGAGTGCGGCCGCTGTCAGCCGAGTCGGTGCGGCCTCGTTGCCGGAAGCCGTCAGCATGGCCGGCGCCGACACCAAGGCGCCGCCACCACCGCCGAACGGGCGTCCATACAATCCCGTCGTCACCCTGAATGGCTGGTCCTTGCCCTGGCGCATGAACAACAACGTCAAGGAATTCCATCTGGTGGCCGAACCCGTCGTGCGCGAACTGGCGCCCGGCATGATGGCCAATTTGTGGGGCTACAACGGCCAGTCGCCAGGTCCGACGATTGAAGTGGTGGAGGGCGACCGCGTGCGCATCTTTGTCACGAATAAATTGCCGGAACATACGAGCGTGCACTGGCACGGCCAGCGCTTGCCGAACGGCATGGATGGCGTCACGGGCCTGACCCAGCCCGGCATCGCCCCCGGTAAAACTTTTGTGTATGAATTCGTCGCCAAGCGCCCCGGCACCTTTATGTACCACCCGCATGCCGATGAAATGACGCAAATGGCCATGGGCATGATGGGTTTCTGGGTGACGCATCCGAAAGACCCGAACTTCATGAAGGTGGACCGCGATTTCGTCTTCTTGCTCAGCAACTATGACATCGATCCGGGCAGCTACACGCCAAAGATCATGACAATGACGGATTTCAATCTGTTCACCTTCAACAGTCGCGTCTTCCCCGGCATCGACCCCATGGTCGTGCGCCAGGGCGACAAGGTGCGCGTGCGCGTGGGCAATCTGACGATGACGAATCACCCGATCCACATGCATGGCCATGAATTCGAGGTGACGGGCACGGACGGCGGCTGGACACGCCCCGAATCGCGCTGGCCCGAAGTGACGACGGACGTGGCCGTTGGCCAGATGCGCGCCGTGGAGTTTACCGCCACGGACCTCGGTGACTGGGCTTTCCACTGCCACAAGTCGCACCACACGATGAATGCCATGGGGCACGACGTGCCGACCATGATCGGCGTCGACCACCAGGGCGTGGCGGCGAAGATCAACCAGCTCGTGCCCGGCTACATGGTGATGGGCGAGCGGGGCATGGCCGACATGGGCGACATGCAGATGCCGATCCCCGACAATACCCTGCCGATGATGGCCGGCGACGGCCCCTTCGGCGCCATCGGCATGGGTGGCATGTTTACGACAGTTAAGGTGCGCAGGGACCAGAAACCGGGCGACTACCGCGATCCGGGCTGGTACAAGCACCCGGCCGGCAGCGTGGCTTATGAATGGACGGGCGCCTTGCCGGAACCCGTGCGCGGCCAGGGCAGGGGCAAGCTGCCGGCCAAGGGTGGCGTGGAAATGACGGTGCGCAAGCCAGGCGGGCACAGCGGGCATTGACGCTCCCGCTCCTCGGGGTTTGCTAGCACGGCAAGCTCCGGGGTATGTTGCTTTAAATCAAGGAATTGTTGCTTAGTGACAATCCGAGCATTTTAGTGGCCGTTTTTTCCTTATATTCAAGTCATACGCTTAAATTATTGGCTATCGACTTGTCTAGGAGGAAACATGTTGAATCAAATGAAAGTGGGGACGCGCCTGCTCGCGGCCTTCTTTTGCGTGGCGCTGATGGGGGCCATCGTGGCCGGCATCGGCATCTTCAACATGGGCAAGATCGACACCATGGCGGGGCAGATGTACAACCATGAGTTGCTGGGGTTGTCGTACATCAAGGAAGCCAATATCGCCCTCATCAAGGTGGGCCGCGCGCGCAGCAATTTCCTGCTGGCGACCACCAGCGAAGAGCGCGCGGGGCGCCAGGCCGATATCGCCAAATACCTGGAAGAGAACAAGAGCAACCTGGCCAAGGCCCAGCCGCTGTTCGTCACGCCAGCCGCCAAGGAGCTGTTTGCCCGCTTCGCCACCGTTGAAGCCGAATATGTGAGCACCTTGCAGCAGTCGCTGGCGCTGGCGGCGGCCGAGCCGCTGGCGCAGCGCAGCGCGCAGCTGACGGCTCTGCTGGCCAAGACGCGCCAGCATGCGGACGAGCTCGACGGCGTGCTCGATAAATTGTCCTTGCAGAAGGAAGCTCGGGCCAAGGCGGCTGCCGAGCAGGCATCCGGCGTGTACCAGGCCAGCCGCAGTTTCATGATCGCGCTGGTGCTGGGCAGCGTGGCGGCCGGCCTGGCGCTGGGAGCGCTGATCACGCGCGGACTGACGCGCCAGCTCGGCGGCGAACCGGCGTATGCCGTCAGGATCGCCGGCGCCATCGCCGAGGGCGACCTTACCGTCGACATCCGCACGGCCAGCCACGACAGCGCCAGCCTGCTGTTTGCCATGAAAACCATGCGCGACAAGCTGGTGGGCATCGTCAGCCAGGTGCGTTCGGGCACGGACACCATCAACACGGCCTCGGGTGAAATCGCCCAGGGCAACCTCGACTTGTCGTCCCGCACGGAAGAGCAGGCCAGTTCGCTGGAAGAAACGGCGTCGTCGATGGAGCAGCTGACGTCGGCCGTGCGGCAGAATGCGGACAATGCGCGCCAGGCCAATGCGCTGGCCGGCGCCGCATCCGACGTGGCCGGCAAGGGCGGCGCCGTGGTGGGGCAGGTGGTGCAGACGATGGAATCGATCAATGCCTCGTCGCGCAAGATCGTCGACATCATCAGCGTCATCGACAGCATTGCCTTCCAGACGAATATCCTCGCCTTGAACGCGGCCGTGGAAGCGGCCAGGGCGGGCGAGGAGGGACGCGGTTTCGCCGTCGTCGCGTCCGAAGTGCGCAACCTGGCGCAACGTTCTGCCAGTGCCGCCAAGGAAATCAAGACCCTGATCGGCGACTCCGTCGAGCAGGTGGAGATCGGTTCCAGACTCGTGCATGACGCGGGCAAGACGATGGATGAAGTGGTCGCCAGCGTGCGCCAGGTGGCCGACATCATGCAGGAAATCACGGCCGCCAGCGCCGAGCAAAGCGCCGGCATCGAGCAAGTCAACCAGGCCGTGCTGCAAATGGACCAGGTGACGCAGCAAAACGCGGCCCTGGTGGAAGAGGCGGCGGCTGCCGCCGAATCGCTGCAGGACCAGGCGCAGACCCTGACGGAACTGGTGGGCGTGTTCCGCTTGCATGCCCAGGCGCAACAGATGGCCGTGCCAGCGTCCAGCAACGTCACGCCGTTGCGCCGGGCAGCGCCAGCCGCCAGGCAGGACGTGCGGCGCCTGGCCTGAAACGGGGCTGGCTCGGGCGCAATCGGCGCGGCGGTGGTAGGCTGTCGCTATTGCGCGTTTACTACTTCCGGGTCTTTCATGTTATTTCCCCGCTTGCTTTGCTTATCCCTGCTGCTGTCCCTGGCGCCCCTGGCGCAGGCGCAGCAGGGCGATCCCGTCCTGCCTTACCGTCCTTCCGTGGCCAGTCCCGCCCAGCTGCCCGTGCCGGGCCAGCTGGAATTCGAGGCCGGCGGCCTGCTGTCGAAAACGGATGACACGCGCCGCGCCAGTCTGCCATATACCTTCAAACTGGCGTTCACGCCCGAATGGGGCGTGCTGCTCGAAGGCGAGGGTGTGGTGCGCGCACGCGATGACACGGGCCGGCGCGAGACGGGCGTGGGCGATACGACGGTCGTGCTCAAGCGCGCCTTTTTGCTCGACAGCGCCACGGCGCTGGGCCTGGAACTGGGCTGGAAGTTGCCCACAGCCAAAGACAGCATCGGCAGCGGCAAGAGCGACGTGTCGCTCAATGGCATTTTCAGCCGCGACCTGGGCGCCGTGCACCTGGACGCCAATTTGAACGCCACGCGCCTGGGGGCCTCCGACCCTGGTACGGGCAGGGTGCAAGCGGGCTGGGCGACCTCCTTTTCCACACCCGTCAGTGAGCGCTGGGGCGCCACGGCGGAAGTATCGGGCACGCGCCTGCGCGGCGCGCCGGCCACGGCGCAATTGCTGCTGGCCGCCACCTACACCCCCACGCCACGGCTGGCCATCGACATCGGCATGGCGCGCGGCTTGACGGCGGCGTCGCCGGACTGGTCGCTGTTCAGCGGTGTGGTCGTGCCCTTGGGCAAGCTGTGGTGAGATTGCCACGGCAATCCTTATGTGTCCTTGCGAACAAACAGTTGGTCACACAAGGTCTACAATGACGGCATAACTAAAAGGAGTGTCACCATGAAAACCCTGATTCTTGCCGCTGTCTTGCTGTCGGCAGCTACCGCTGCCGTCGCCCAGGTCGGCGTCTCCGTCACCGTCGGCCAGCCAGGCTTTTACGGACGTCTCGACATCGGCGACTATCCCGCGCCGCAATTGATCTATGCCCAGCCCGTCATCGTGCAGCGCCCGCAATACTATTCGGCCCGTCCGATCTACCTGCGCGTGCCGCCTGGCCATGCCAAACACTGGTCCAAGCACTGCCGCAAGTATAATGCCTGTAACCAAGAGGTATATTTCGTTCAAGATAGTTGGTATAACAACCAATATGTGCCCCGTTACCGCCAGCAGCATGGCGACCATGGCCGTCCCGATTACGGCGACCGCGGCCGTCATGACAACAAGCATGACAAGCACTTTGACAAGCATGATGACAAGCGCGACAAGCATGACAACAAGCCGGGCAAAGGCCATGGCAATGGTCACGGCAACGGCAACGGCAACGGGCACAGGGATTAATAAACAGGAGGATCTTTGCATAGTAAAATCGTTATCGTAGGGGGAGGTGCAGGCGGCCTGGAGCTGGCCTGCAAACTCAGCCGCAAGCTCGGCGCCGGCCAGGTCACCCTGGTCGACAGCCGCCTGTACCATATCTGGAAGCCGTCGCTGCATGAAGTGGCGGCCGGCACCCTGGACATTCATCAAGAGGGCCTGTCGTACCAGATGCTGGCGCACGACAATGGTTTTACCTATGTCTATGGTCCTTTGATCGCGCTCGACGCCGCCTCGAACAGCCTCACCGTGGGTGCCATCGCCACGGACAAGGATGAGCAGCTCTTGCCACAGCGCACCGTCAGCTACGACCAGCTGGTGCTGGCCGTGGGCAGCACCTCGAATTACTTCGGTGTGCCCGGCGCCAAGGAAAACACGATTTCCCTGAATGCCACGGAAGACGCCGAACGTTTCCGCCTGACCCTGCTGAAGCTGCTGGCCATGGCCGAGCAGCGCCAGGGCGACGCGGGCCATCCCGGTGTCGACATCGTCATCATCGGCGGCGGCGCCACGGGCGTGGAACTGGCGGCAGAATTGCGCGAAGCGAGCGGCGTGTATGCCGCGTATGGCTTCCAGAATCTCAACGCCATCAAGGATGTGCGCATCACCCTGCTCGAAGGGGCGCCGCGCATCTTGGCGCCGTTGCCCGAGCGCGTGTCGATTGCCGCCTCGAAACTGCTGCACCAGCATGGCATCAGCGTGGTGACTGATACGCGCGTCACCACGATCGAAGCCGACAAGGTGACGGTAGCCAGCGGCACCAGCTATGCGGCCGACATCTGCGTGTGGGCTGCCGGCATCCGCGCGCCGGAATTTCTGGCCACCCTGGGTTTGCCGACCAATCGCGCCGGCCAGCTGGAAGTGACGGGCATGCTCAATGTGCAGGGCCACGCGAATATCTTCGCGCTGGGCGACTGCGCCGCCTGTACGGGGCCCGATGGCAAGCTGGTGCCGCCGCGCGCCCAGGCCGCGCATCAGCAAGCCGATTACCTGCTGAAAACTTTCCTGCTGCAAGCCAAGGGCAAGCCGCCGCAAACCAAGCCCTATGAATACCTGGACTACGGTTCGCTCGTGTCGTTCGGCCGCACCACCTCGGTCGGTACCCTGATGGGTTCGCTGAAGGGCTTGAGCTGGTTCGTCGAAGGCTTTGTCGCCCGCATGATGTATGTCAGCCTGCACCTGATGCACCATAACGCCGTGCTGGGCAGCGTGCGCACGGCCGTCATGGCCATGGGACGCTTCCTGATCAAGCGCAGCACGCCACAGGTCAAGCTGCATTAAACAGTTGGTTTGTGCCAGATCAAGAAGGGGCCGCAAGGCCCCTTTTTGTCGTCTGTCCGAGGGAATCTCCCGCTACCTGCCTGTCTAACTGAAGGTGTTTGCATTACCACACGTACCGACTGGAACGGAGGACATGCCATGCCTGCGTATGCATTTGCCAACATTGCCGTCAGCCCCCGCCGCTGGCTTGGCCTGTTCGTCGTTCTGCTGTGCCTGGCTGCCGTGCCGTTTGCCACCGCCGCCTCCCAGGACGACGAGCGGCCGGTGCTTTCCAAGGCCGATATTGCCGCATTTGTCCTTGAGACTGCGTCGGAAGAGGGGGCTGCTGCCCGGCAGGCGGTCACTGCTGACGGCGTTACCATCATCACACTGGCCAATGGCACCGAGCTCAGGATCGCACCGGCCGGTTCAAGCGAAGCCTTGGCCGCCTCCTGCGGCAAGGATCACTTCTGCCTGTGGACGGGCAAGCGCTACAAGGGCGACAAGGTCACGTTTACCCAGTTGGGGCCGACCATTTGCTGGATGCTGCGCAAGGGTCACGTCCTGCCCGTGAAATCGCTGATCGCGGGCAGTCAGCGGGGCGCCACGCTGTGGACCCGGCGGCACTGCAAGGGCACGGCTTCGCCAACCTATGCGCCCGGCGCCAGGGTGCCCGACACCGGCTACAAAAAAGGCTTCCAGATGCGGTCGATACGCTGAACTCCACCACGCCCGCCTGGTCTTATTGGAAGGGTGATCGCGCCAGCGAGGCGAACGCCATGCAGATGAAAATCTTTCCTTGCGATGGCCGGTGGACGGTGCGCGCTCTGGCGGAGGAGGCAGGCATGCCATCACGATTACTGCAAGTCATTGCACTGACTCTGGCCGCTCTGGGCCTCGCGCCAGGTGCCACGCATCTGCTGGAGCTGCCCGTCAAGCTCGGCTATCCGCCTGCCCTGTATGCGCAGGTAACGAGCACCTTGTATGCCCTGTTTGGTCCGGTAGGGGGAGTCGTGCAAATGGCCGCCATGGCGGCCGTTGCCGTGCTGGCTTTTCGTTCCAGGCGCCTGCCTCAGGGGCGCCTGCTGGCCGCGTCGGCAGCCGCACTGCTTGCCTCCTTGCTGCTGTGGGCTTTCCTTGTCGCCCCTGTCAATGCGGAATGGGGGAGTAGCACCGACGTGAGCCAGGCGGAGTTCGCCGCAGCCTATGCGCGCCTGCGTGGGCGCTGGGAGTATGGCCACGTGGCGGCCTTCATTGCCTGGCTTGCGGGCTGGCTGGGCTTGGCCGCCGCCTTCACCATGTATTCTCCTGCGGACGTTGGCGCTCGTTTGTAACGCTGATGCAAGCGGGGCCGCAAGACGCGGCCCCGCTTCCTGCCTTGACGTTGATTGTTACTTGCTGCGCGCGAGGGGCGCCGCTTCGCAGCGGCCCCGCGTCATGGGGAAGTCTATGGTGGTGAGCTTGCCCTTCAAGGTGCCGGTAATGCTGGCGTGCAAGATGCGCTCGCTGTCGTGGCGGTAGATGATGCGGCTGGGGAAATCATTGTCCAGGTTGGCGAAGATGAATTCATTCGGCTTGTCCTGGCGCAGCAGGTTGAAGATCACGGGCGGCTGGCCCGACGGCTGCACGATGTAGGCCAGCTGGCCCGGGTCGGTGAGGCGGATCTGCACGAATTCAAAGGCCGTCGTCTTGCCGCCCTTGACGGTGCGGCTGGTACCGAGGAGGGTGCCGCCAGCGGCAGTGCTCCATTGTTCGCCGGAGCCGGGCTCGGCGCCGTCGACGTTCCAGCAGCCGGCCAGCCAGGCCAGCTTGTCCACGGTTTCCGGCGGCGGCACGGCCTTGTCGGCGGCTTGAGCGGCGCCCGTGGCCAGCAGCGCTGCCAGCAGGGTGGGGATGAGTCCTTGCATGCGGTCTCCTGTCGTCGAATCGTTCTGCGGTTCGGGGCGCTCCGGCAGTGTTCTGGCCCGATGCGGCCTGGCAAAGACTATTCTTTTGGGGTAATGCGCGGCAAGACCACGGTCAGGGCCGTGCCGCCTTGCGGATTGGCTGCCAGGCTCAGGGTGCCTCCCAGGTAATGCACGCGCTCGCGCACGGCGCGCAGGCCGTGCTTGCTCATTTCGACGGGTTCGCTCGCTGGCAGCCCCACGCCGTCATCCTTGACGGTCATCATCAGCGCCTCGTCATTGTCGTCGATGATGATGTCCACCTGCGTGGCGTGGGCGTGCGCGGCGATGTTGCCGAGCGCTTCTTCCAGGGTGCGCAGCAGGGCCACGCCCACGTTGCGCGGGCAAATCAGTTCATCTTCGGGCAGGCTGCAGCGCACGGCGATCTTGTGTTGTTCGGCAAATTGCGCGGCCAGCTCGCCCAGCGCCACATTTACGCCGAGAAACTCGAGCTTGTCGTTCCACAGCTTCATCTGCATCTGGCGGTTGGTCTCGATCACATTCAGCAGCAATTGCTTCATGGTTGCCGCGCGGTCGAGCAAGGCCGCTTCCTGCGGCATTTTTTGCGTCAGCAGCGACAAGTGCATGGTCAGCGCCGTCAGCGAAGAACCGAGGCTGTCGTGCAGCTGGCGCGACAGGGCGCGCCGTTCATTGTCCCAGCTGGTGTTGACATGACCGAGCAACTCGCTGAGATCGGCGGCGCGTTCCGCATCGGCCTGGGCCGTTTCCTTGATCGGATCTGTTTGTGCGGACATAGCGCCCCGTGAATGGTGAAAGGTGAGGACCAAATTCAAGTTGTGGATCATACATGAGGATTTCATCGCGGGGCGCATGGATGGAAAATTTCTGTCTTTTCGGCAATTTTAATCTCCTTCCATCATTTTTATGTGATAGACAATATTATCGTTTGCGCCAGCAGCTATCGTTCCTGCCGTTACGTACGGCTGCGCACATACCGGGGCGCTCTACGCTGCCATAGTGGGGCTGTGCCTCCCCCATGCAGCACTGGCCCGCTTACCGAAACGAAAGGACATGCCATGAATATCGATACCATCGTCGACAAGGAATACCTCGACAAAAGCTTCCGCGACATCGTCAATGCGCCCATCAGCGCCCTGCGCGGCGTCAGCCCGAAGGACGCCAAGGCCTTGCAGCAAGCGTTTGGCGTGACCACCGTGCGCGAATTGTCCAACCTCAATTTCGTCAAATGGGCCAGCGCGCTGGCCATCCTGGCCGATGAAGAGGGCATGAGCGGCGAAGAGCGGGCCAAGGAAGAATTGCTCGACGACGCCGTGGAAATGACCTTCCCCGCCAGCGACCCGATCTCCGTCGATGCCGGCATCACGCGCATCGAAGTGCCGCCGGAAACCGTTGATGCGCAAACGGACCACCAGCATGCGGGCCAGCATGAGGCAGCCGCTGGCAAGAAATAAGATGGCCCATGCATAAAAAAAACCGGCTTGCCGGTTTTTTTTATGTGCCGCGGGGCGTAAAAGTCAGGTCAGGCGATCGACGGAATACTGCTTTTCTGCATGTTGACCTGCGACGCGATCACTTCGTGCGGCGTGCAGCAAAAGCGGTTCTTGCCGGCGCGCTTGGCCTCATACAGGGCCGTGTCGGCCGCACCGAGCAGGGATTCGACGGTGCTGGCGTCGTCCGGGTAGATGGCGATGCCGATGCTGGTCGACAGGCGCAGGGTCAGGTCGTTGATGAAATACGGTTCGGAAATGACTTCGATCAGCTTGGCCGCCGGTTCGCGCGCGTCGCCCTTGCCGGCCAGGTTGCCCAGCACGATGACGAATTCATCGCCGCCGATGCGCGCCACCGTGTCTTCCTTGCGCGACGCGCCCACCAGGCGTGCCGCCACCATTTTCAGGATGTCGTCACCATAGCCGTGGCCGTAGCTGTCGTTGATGGCCTTGAAGCCGTCCAGGTCCAGGTACAGGATGGCCGATTTGCCGCGGCTGCGGGCCGATTGCTGCAAGGTATGCTCGATGCGGTCTTCCAGCAGGCGCCGGTTCGGCAAGCCCGTCAGCGGATCGTGCAGCGCCAGTTCCTGCTGCTGCTTGCTGTATTGCGCCAGTTCCTTGTACAGCAGGCGCACTTCCAGCATGTTGTGGATGCGTTTGTGCACTTCCATCAGGTCGAAAGGCTTGCTGATGAAGTCGCGCGCGCCCGCTTCCAGGGCGGCGATCTTGAAACTCGGTTGCGCCGTCAGGGCCAGCACGGGCAGGTAGCCGCCATGTTCGATTTCCTTCAAGCCTTTCATGACCTGGAAACCATTGAGTTCCGGCATTTGCAGATCCAGCAAGATCAGGTCGTAGCAATGCTCCCGGTGCAGGGGGCAGACCTGTGCCGGCCGCATGGTGGCCGTCACGTCGGTGTAGCCGGCATCGCGCAGGATTTCCAGCATCAGGTCAACATTGTCGGGGGAATCATCGACGACCAAAATTTTGGCTTTCAAAATCTCATCTTGGCTGGGCATGTAGGGTCTCGGTTATACGGTCTATGCAACACGGGCTTTTACCGCAGCCAGGGGCTGGCGGCGGTCGGATGATAGTAGCGCCTTGCAACAAGATAGGGCGCACAACAGCGCATGAGCTCGCTTCTGTCGTCCTCGCCGGCCAAGGTCGCCGTCTCCAGCCTGCCGTGCAGGTGTGCTTCTGCATTTCAGTGTAGCAAACTTCAGCATAGTTGCTTGTAGGACAGTGCCGCGTCTGAAAGTAGGAAGGCCAACCCATGAAAATAGTCATTTTGTACTGCACTATGTATTTCTTTGCATCATCTTTTTAGGGTGGTGTTTTGCGCTCCGTGGCAGCGTGCGCAGCGGCCAGTTGCGCCACGGCCGTCACCAGCTCGGCCGGGTCGAGCGGTTTCGAGACCCAGGCCTGGAAGCCGCTGGCCAGCGCCCGCTGGCGATCCTGCGGTTGCGCGAACGCCGTCAGCGCCAGCGCGGGCAGCCGCGCCACATCGGGGGAAGCGTGTGCGCGCACTTGCGCCAGCAAGTCGAAACCGTCGGCGTCGGGCATGCCGATATCGCTGATCAGCACATCGGGGTGCACCTGCTCCAGCAGTTGCAGCGCTTGCGCCACGCTGCCGGCGCCGTGTACATCGGCGTTGTTGTCGCGCAAGATGCGTTCCGTCAGTTCACGCGCATCGGCTTCGTCATCGACCAGCAGCACCGTGACGCCGCGCAAGTCATGGCTGGCGGACGGGGCGTTGCCCGCCTGGCGCGCGGCAGCGGCCGGCGTCCCCAGCGGCAGGCGCACGGTAAAGCTGGTGCCCTGCATGTCGCCGGCGCTGCTGACGGCGACCGTGCCGCCATGCTGCTCCACCAGGTGCTTGACGATCGCCAGTCCCAGCCCCAGGCCGCCGTGCCGGCGCGTGGTCGAGGCGTCGGCCTGGCGGAAGCGGTCAAATACGTGGGGCAGGAAGTCTTTCTTGATGCCGACGCCGTTGTCGGTCACCGTGATGGCCAGGCGCGATGCTTCGCGGCGCACGCCGATATCGACCCGGCCCCCTTGCGGCGTGAACTTCAGGGCATTCGACAGCAGGTTCCAGATCACTTGCTGAATACGGCTGGGGTCGCCCGTGATGTTGCCCGCGTCGCTGGCGATGCTGCTGTGGATGGCGATGTGCTTGGCGTCGGCCGCCGGGCGCAGGGTTTCGATGGCCGAGGCGATGATGCTGGCGGGCGCGAGGGTTTGCAGGTCGAGCAATACCTTGTCGGAGGTGATGCGGCTCATGTCGAGCAAGTCTTCGATCAGCTGCGCCTGTGCGCGCGCGTTGCGCTCGATGCTTTGCAGGCCGCGGTGCAGGTCGGCCTGGTCGCGCGTGCCGCGCCGCAGCACCTGAGCCCAGCCGAGGATGGCCGACAGCGGCGTGCGCAGTTCATGCGACAGGGTGGCGAGAAAATCGTCTTTCAACTGGTTCGTGCGCTCGGCCTCGGCGCGCGCCTCGCGTTCGCTGTCGAGCAGCACCTTGCGCTCTTCGGCGGCGCGCGTGGCGGCTGCGTACAGGCGCGTATTGTCGAGCGCGACGGCGGCCTGGGCCGCGATGGCCGAGACGATGCGTTCGCTGCGCGCACTGAACATGCCCGCCTGCGGATGGCCCAGCAGCAAGCGTCCCAGCATCAGGCCCGAGCGCGAGCTGACGGGCAGGCTCAGGCAACTGCGCAGCGGCGGTGCGCCGTCGGCGCTGGCGTCGGGCGCGGCCAGCAAGTCGTTCTGCCGCATGGCCGGTCCCTGGCGCAGTTCCGTGGCGATGGCCTCGGCCTGGTACAGGCTGATGCCGTTGACGGCGCGCGCCGACGGCAGGTGGGCGGCGCCGTCGTGGATCTCGCCCGCATCGTCATAATAAAAGGCGCCGAAGCGCGCGCCGCTGATGCGCGTGGCCGCATCGACGGTTTCCTGCAGCAGCGCCGGCAAGTCCAGGGTGCCGGCCAGGGCCGCGCCCGTATTGTTGAGCAACTCGAGCACGCGCGTTTCATCACGCAAGGCTTCCTGCGCGCGCTTGACCTGGTCGACGTCGGTGCTCGTGCCAAACCAGCGCAGCAACTGGCCGCCCCGGTCGCGCACGGGATTGGCGCGCGTCAGGAACCAGCGGTACTGGCCGTCGGCGCCGCGGATGGGGAATTCCATTTCAAAGGGCGTGCCATCGCGCAAGGCGGCCTTCCACGCGTGCAGCATGGGCGGCAAATGCTGCGCGTCATAGGCGATGCTCCAGCCGTCGCCCGCCATCTGTTCGGCGCTGGTGCCCGTGTAGTCGTGCCAGCGCTGGTTGTACCAGGCAATGGTGCCGTCGAAGCTGGCGATCCAGGCCAGTTGTGGAATGGAATTGGCCAGCGCGCGCAAGCCTTCCTCGCTGTGGCGCAAGCTTTCCTCGGTCGCCTTGCGCTGGCTGATGTCCTGGATGTACGTGGTCAAGCCGTCGCTGGAAGGGAAGGTGCGCACTTCCAGCCAGCGCCCCAGCGGCGGATACAGCAGTTCGAAACTGCAGCTGTGCTGCTGCGCCATGGCGCGCCGGTACTGCGTTTCCAGTTCCGTGCCCTGCAAGGCGGTACAGGCTTGCCACAAATTGTTGCCTGCCAGGCTGGCGCCAGGCGGACGCTGCGGTACAAGCATGTCGGCGCCGCGCGTATTGATATAACGGATGGTCCAGTCGCGGTCGAGCAGGCAGAAGCCGTCGGTGATGCTTTCCAACAAGTTGGCCAGGCGCTCGTCGGAGAGGCTCAGCGGCGCTGATGGAGGCAGCAGATCTTGCGTGCGGTCAGGCTTGGCCATCGGAAATCCTGCAACAGTGAGTCTGCCGCACGGGCTCTTGCCTCGCCGGGCCGCCGCCGCTCAGCTCAGTTAAATGGGTCATGTTGGTCAATGCCCGCCGTCATGAATTGGGGAGGCACAAGCGCCCCTGTCTGGCTGGTATTGTAGCCCCAAGCGGCGCGGCGCCTCCGCACGCTTGCGCGCCACTTGCAGATAGCACTGGACAGGCTGGAAAGCAGTCCCTATAATCCCGCTTCTTTCGAGACAGCAACTTCTCGATTCGCTGGAGGCTCCTGTGAAAGCGGAAGTGTCCATCGATAAAAAGGCGTGAGCTTTTTGGCAGTGAAAAGGTAGTCGATCTTGCGGGGCAGTATTGCTGCAAAATCAGCTAAGCGATTGAAAAATCGAACTTTTCAAAGCGAAATGAATACGCTATAATGTTTGCCTGCGCGGCTGTAGCTCAGCTGGATAGAGTACTTGGCTACGAACCAAGGGGTCGTGGGTTCAATTCCTGCCAGCCGCACCAGAATACTGAAAATCAGACTTTGCCTGGTTTTGCTGTACCAAGTTTCGCCTCCATGTTGTTGATGGAATGTTGTAGAAGTTTTGCGGCTGTAGCTCAGCTGGATAGAGTACTTGGCTACGAACCAAGGGGTCGTGGGTTCAATTCCTGCCAGCCGCACCAGTATTGCCAAGATGGAGTTCGCTTCATCTTGATGAAAGTTTCAAGCTTCGCGCCGTCCGGCGAAGTGTGTCAGAGTTTGCGGCTGTAGCTCAGCTGGATAGAGTACTTGGCTACGAACCAAGGGGTCGTGGGTTCAATTCCTGCCAGCCGCACCAGTATCAGCAGTAAAGAAAAACCCGGAAAGCTCGCTTTCCGGGTTTTTTGCATTTCCGCCCGCGTCGCGCTTATGGCACGACATTGACCAGGTTGGACAGGCTCAGGATTTTACCCAGTGTCGCGCTATTCGCGCTGTGGCTGGGGTCCCTGTTAAGCGACAGGAATTTCCCTTCGTAATTCGAAATGCTGAGCGCCCCCGACATCATGCCGCCCGTCGTCAGCAAGGTTCCCAGCACGGTCGTGTACTTGCCCGCATTGCCCGGCACGCCGCCACCGACGAAGCTGCCTTCGTAAATGCTGCTGCTGATGATGGTATTGCTGTAGGTATTCGATTTCAGGTTGATGCCATATTGCACCTGCTCGAAACGGGGCGCGATGATCGTGTTGTGGCTGAAATGGTCGACATCGATGCCGTTGAGCAGGCTTTCGAAGCCGATGTTGTAGAACTTGTTGCCGTTGAAGTAATCCGTCTGGTTCGGGCCTTTCTCTGCCCGCAAGCCCGTTTCGCCAGCGATGCGGCCACCTGTGAACGTGTTTTCATTGACCCAGTTCTTGCTGCCCGTGCTTTCCGTCGTCAGGTAGATGCCCACCGCGTTCTGGTACAGATAATTGAATTGCACCTTGTTGTACTGGGACCCCTTGGCGCTGCCATCGCCCGTAACCTTGATGCCATTTCTGAATCCCTCGATCCAGCGTGCATTCAGATTGGTATTGCTGGCATTGAGCAGGGTGACGCCCGAGCCGCTGTAGCTGCTGTAATCGGGCGTGGCGCTGGTCCAGCTCAGGCCGACGACTTTTTCCAGGTACACATCGTGCGTGTTCTCAACGATGAGGCCGTCGCCTGGCCCGAAAAACAGGGTGCCCAGCGACGTCAGGCGGATGCGCTTGTTTGCGGGCAGTCGCAGCGCGCCCTGGAATTTGTACTCGCCGGCATCGATCACCAGTTCCTGGCCGGATTTCAGCTTGCTGATGGCGGCGGTGACGGCCGGGGTATTGTTGTTCGATGCTTCCGACAGGCCGAACCATTTCGCGTGCAAGGCGCCGCTGTAGGCGCGCTTGTACAGTTTGTTGCCGCTGAGAATGACCGTGGCGCCGTCGGCATCGGTGGCGGAACCGGTGCCGGACAGGTAAAACAGGCCTTCGCGGCCCGTATCCGAGATGAACACCACGGGCGGCGGCGCGGCATCGCCTTGCAAGGCGATGATGCTCATCATGGTCTGGGCCTGCACGCCTGGCGTCGCAAAGATTGCGGCGAAGGCGCATGCCGTTGCGAATGTGGAGAAGGTAAAGGTGGGGCGCATTATTTCCTCTGCATGGATGGATGGGACGGTTGGAATCTGTTTGATTATCTTAAATATAATACTATTAAATAACAGTGTTATATTTAGATGCTTAAAAAATATTTTCCGTATGCCAGCCAGTCGGTGCAGGTCGCGCGCGCTGTCGCGGCACCTGGGTGGTGGTATCTCAGTTGGTATCTCAATTGTGAAATATCGCGGCAGCGCCCTTTGCCATTCTGCAAAGCCCTGCTATAATCTTGTCTTAGGCGGCTGTAGCTCAGCTGGATAGAGTACTTGGCTACGAACCAAGGGGTCGTGGGTTCAATTCCTGCCAGCCGCACCAGAATATTGGGGGTCAGATTGTAAAATCTGATCCCCTTTTTCGTTTCCGAATGGATTTACGCTGTGCCTGTGGCGCCGCGCCGGTATTGCAGGCGAAACGCGCGCGGCGTGACGTGCCTGGCGGCGCGGAACTGGCGGTTGAAATGCGCGAGGTTGCGGTAGCCCGCCTCTTGCGCGATGACGGCGATGGCCAGATTGCTTTCGATTAGCTGTTGGCAGGCGCGGCCGATGCGCAGCCGCGCCAGGTATTCGCCCGGCGTGCAATGCGCGTGGCGCTTGAAACAGCGATGAAACGCGCCCAGCGACAGGGCCGCCCGCCGCGCCAGGGTTTCCAGTGCGATCTCTTCCCGGAAATGCGCGTGCATGTAGTCCAGCACGATAGTCATGCGCTGTTGCTGCCCATCGGCATGCACCGGCGCCAGCGCTTCCGACGCCAGCGGCTGCGCACTGCCATCGCCGGCCAGGTCCAGCAGCACGTCGAGCAGCAGCGGCAGGCGCTGCGGCACAGGCAGTTCATTGAGTTGCAGCAACCTGGCCGCGCTGCGCGCGCTCGTTGCCGGCGAAAAATGCAGGGCAGGGCCGGCGCGGCGCGCCAGTTGCCGCAAGCTGTGCAATTCCGGAAAGCAGGCGGCCAGCTGCTCCACCCATTCCAGCGAAAACCACACAACGACGGCCAGCATCGGTTGCGTGCTGTCGATGCGCTCGCTGGCCGACCACGTGTGCGGCAGATTCGGCCCCAGCAGCACCAGGTCGCCCGGTTCGAAGTCGCCCAGGTGGTCGCCGATGTAGCGTTGCCCGCGCGCATTGACCGTCAGGGTCAGCTCGAACTGCGGGTGGTAGTGCCAGAGGAAGGGAATGGCCTCGAGTTCGCGCCACAGCAAGCCCCAGGAGTGGCCTGTCGGTATCGTGACTTGTTCGAATAAAGGCGTCATTGTGACGTTTTGAGGTGGTGGATAGTCAGGATAGTATCAGTATTGGTTGCTGCGCACGCATTTTACGCGGCAATGTCGCAGCACAATCTGTCTCACACCAACACAGGAGACAGCGATGCAAGAAGACCGATACCAATACGGCGAAGACCGTCCCGGCAACCCGTCCGTGGCCTACACGGAACAGACCCAGTTGCGCGACATCCGGAAACAGCTGCCCCTGCGCGTGCTGTCCGACAGCGACTTTTTGCACTGGCAAACCTACGGTTACGTCATCGTCAAGGATGCCGTGTCGCCGCAACAGGTGCGCCGCACAACCGATTTCCTGTGGGAATTTCAAGGACTCGACCAGAACGACGCCGCCACCTGGAACCAGGACCAGTTGCGCGACCACGCGATGAAAGAACTCAACGGTTCCGGCATGGTCGAGGCCTACCACAACCAGACCCTGTGGGATAACCGCCAGACTCAGCGCGTGTATGACGCCTTTGTCGACATCTGGGACCGCCAGGATTTGTGGGTGACCATCGACCGCGCCAACCTGAACACGCCGAACAATGGCAAGCGCAAGTTTGGCGGCTTCATCCACTGGGATGCCGATACCACGCTCGACCCGTTGCCCGTCAACGTGCAAGGCGTGCTGGCCCTGTCCGACACCTCGCCCGAGAGCGGCGGCTTTCAATGCTATCCGGAATTGTTCAACAACTTGCTGGCGTGGCGCAAGACCGTGCCGCTGGACCGCAACCCGTGGCAGCCGGACCTGGCGACGGTGCCGTACCCGATGGAATTCATCGCCATGAAGAAAGGGGAGTTGTTGATCTTTAATAGCTTGCTGGCGCACGGCATCCGCCCGAACACGTCCACCGACCAGGTGCGCCTGGCGCAATATATTTCCTTTACGCCCGCCCAGGAAGATAATCAATCCCTGCGCGACTGGCGGGTGCAAAGCTGGCGCGAGCGCAGCGCGCCGCAAGGCTATGCGTTTCCCGGCGACCCCGAGGAAAAGGAAAAGCTGCGCTATCCGCAGGCGCAGTTGACTGAACTGGGCGAGAAAATCCTCGGCGCGCGCGATTGGTAAGTGTGGCGGCATTGCCTGCCGGATAGACAATTGCAGGCAAATGCACGATCATGGTTCGACTTGCCATCGACCGAGGAAACGCATGAGTATCATCACCTGCATCGAAGACTTGCGCGTGCTGGCCCAGAAACGGGTGCCGCGCATGTTTTACGACTACGCCGATTCCGGCTCCTGGACGGAATCGACGTACCGCGCCAACAACAGCGATTTCGCGAAGATCAAATTCCGCCAGCGCGTGGCCGTCAACCTGGAAAACCGCAGCCTGGCCTCGACCATGGTGGGCCAGCACGTGTCGATGCCGGTAGCCCTGTCGCCCACGGGCTTGACGGGGATGCAGCATGCCGATGGCGAAATCCTCGCGGCCCAGGCGGCCGAGCGCTTCGGCGTGCCGTTCACTCTGTCGACCATGAGCATTTGCTCGATCGAGGACGTGGCGGCAAACACGACGAAACCGTTCTGGTTCCAGCTGTATGTGATGAAGGACCGCGAATTCATCAACCGCCTGATCGACCGCGCCAAGGCGGCCAAGTGCGGCGCACTGGTGTTGACCCTGGACTTGCAGGTGCTGGGCCAGCGCCACAAGGACTTGCGCAACGGCCTGTCGGCGCCGCCGAAATTGACGATTCCGAATATCATCAACATGGCCACCAAGCCGCGCTGGGTGGCCGGCATGCTGGGCACGAAACGCCGGGGTTTTGGCAACATCGTCGGCCACGCCACGTCCGTGTCCGACATGTCGTCCTTGTCGGCCTGGACGCAGCAGCAGTTCGACCTGAGCCTGTCGTGGGCCGACGTGGAATGGATCAAGCAGCGCTGGGGCGGCAAGCTGATCATCAAGGGCATCATGGATCCGGAAGACGCGCGCCTGGCCGTGGAAAGCGGCGCCGATGCGCTGATCGTCTCGAACCACGGCGGACGCCAGCTCGACGGCGCGCAATCGTCGATCGAAGCCTTGCCCGCCATCGTCGACGCCGTCGGCAGCCAGATCGAAGTGCACATGGACGGCGGCATCCGCTCGGGCCAGGACGTGATCAAGGCCGTGGCGCTGGGCGCGAAAGGCGTGTACATCGGCCGCCCGTTTTTATACGGCCTGGGCGCCATGGGCGGGCCGGGCGTCACCAAATGCCTGGACATCATCCGCAATGAACTCGACCTGACGATGGCCTTTTGCGGCTTGCGCGACTTGCAGCAGGTGGATAAAAAGATCCTGCTGCCGGGCACGTTTTAAGCGGAGGCTGGCGCCAGCCTTTCCCACGGCTCGCGGAATGTGGCCGCATCGAGCGGCCGCGCATGCGGGTCGTCGGGCTGGAACAGGCCGCCGATCAGCATATCCTGGATGGCGCCCGTGAAGCCGCCATACGCGGCGCGGCCCCACTGACGTTGGGTGCGGGCGAAGACGACGGCGTCTTGTTGCACGGCCAGTTGCGCCAGGGATAGGCGCAAGGCGGCGGCCGCATCGGGCCCCATGTCCGTGGCGATCGCGCACACCAGGCGCTGGCCGAATTGCAAGGTTTTGCCCGCCCGTCCCAGCAGCGATTCATTGGCCAGGGCGAGGAACAGATCGGGCGCCTGGTCGTCTTTTTCGCAGGTCGTCCACGATGGCGCCCAGGCTTCCAGGCTCATGAAGCGCGCTTCCGTCGTGGCCGCCGTATGCGTCCACTTGGCGTGCGATTTGCCGTTCCAGCCCAGGCGGCCAAAGGGAACCGGCTTGCCCTTGGGATTGTATTGATGGCTGCGCACGCCGGCCTTGCCCCGCGCGCTGGCTTGCGCCATGAGGCCATCGAGGCTGGCGGCAAACGGCGTCCATTGTTCCGCATCCCAGAGCGGCGCTGCATCGGGCGCGGCCAGCAGCAGGAATACCTCGTAATCACGTGAAAAAAACGCCATGCACATTCCTATGGTTGCATTTGAGATATTGCCGTTCGCTGGCTGGGGCGCAGCAGGTAGACGCCGTACAGGCACAAGGGCAGCACGGCCAGCAGGGCGATAGTCGGCAGGATCGATGCGCCGTCTTCGGCCGGGTTGGGCAAGGTGGCTGTCACCAGCGCGTAATCCCACAGTCCATGCACGAGCACCATGGGCCAGATGGAGCGGGTGCGCAGGCGGATGGCCGCGTAGCCGACGCCCTGCAGGGTGGCGGCCACGGCTTGCCACAAGGCGCCGCTGACGTCGCCCGTGGCCAGGCCGTTGGCGGTGTGGGCCAGGCCGAACAGCGCCGAGGACATCAGGACGGCTGGCCAGACGGCGTAGCGGTCCAGCATGCCCTGCAGCAAGATGGCGCGGAACATCAGCTCTTCCGAGATGGCCACCAGCGCCGCATTGCCAGCGACGATCAGCAGCACGCGCGGCTGCGGCCAGCCGCCGGCCCAGGCCAGCAACAGCATCAGCAGCGCATACAGCAGGGGCGGCGAGACGAGCCACACTGTTTTCCATGGCTGCGGCGCGCACAGGCCTGCTTCGCGGGGCCGGCTTGACGCCAGCAGCAGCGCCAGCGCGAACAGGGCGGCCAGCGCCCATGACAGGCCGATACGGCCGGTGACGGCTGTGCCTGGCAAGGCGTAGCCGGCGGATTCCAGCCAGCGGCCGCCCATGCTCAAGCCCAGCCAGACGGCCAGTGCACTGAGGGTGACCGGCAAGGTGAGGGCGATTCTTTTTCTGGACATGGTCGGCCTCATGCTGCTGGCACGCTGCTGCTGACGCGGTTGCGGCCCGTGTTTTTCGACTGGTACAGCAAGGTGTCGGCTTCGCGTATCAGCTCGTTGCTCTCGGTGCGCCGCTCCTGGCCTGGCTGCAGCGTGGCCGCGCCCAGGCTGACGGTCACGACGCCATTTGCGCTGGCCGCATGGGGAATCTGCAAGGCTTCCACCGCCGAGCGGATGGCTTCCGCGACTTCCAGCGCGCCTGCGGCATTGGTGCCAGGCATGATCACGGCGAACTCTTCGCCGCCGTAGCGGGCCGCCAGGTCTTCGGCCCGGCCGACGCTGCGCGCCACGGCGCCAGCAACGGCCTGCAGGCATGCGTCGCCCGCCACGTGGCCATACTGGTCGTTGAATTTCTTGAAAAAATCCACGTCGAGCATGATCAGCGATACCGCGTGCCCGCTGCGCTGGGCGCGCTTCAGTTCATGCGCCAGGGTCTCGTCGAAACAGCGGCGGTTGGCCAGTCCCGTCAAGCCGTCTTGCGACGCCCGCGCCGCCAGATCCGCGTTCGCGTGCTGCAGTTCCGTCGTGACCTGGCGCAGGCTGGCCTCGATACGGTCGCGTACGGCAATCTGCCGCATCAGCCTGCGGAACAGGTAGAGCAGCGCCGCCCCCGCCGCCAGCGACGCCAGCACGATTTGCATGCTCAGCCGTTGCCACTCGGCAAAGATGTCTTGCTTCGACAAGCCTGCCGCCACGATGACGGGAAAGCGTTCCAGGTGGCGATAGCTGTACAGCCGCTCGATTTCGTCCACTTTGGCCGTCATCATGGCCGTGCCGACCGGCCCTTTTTCGCGGTAGGCGCGCAAGAGTGCGCCCGATGAAATATCCATGCCGATGACATCGGGCTGGAACGGCCGCCGGTAGATCAAGGTGCCGTCGTCGAGGGCAAAGAATGCCGTGCCCGTCTTGCCAAGGCTGAGGCTCTCGTAGATGCGTTCGAACGAGGCCAGGCCCAGGGTGACCAGCACCACGCCGGCAAAGGAACCGTCCGCCGATTCCACCCGGCGCGACACGGGCAAGACCCATTGCCCCGTCGATTTGCTGCGCACGGGCGCGCTGATGCGGCTGCCCAGCTGCGCATGCGTCTTGTGATAGATAAAGTAGTCGCGGTCCGCGTTGTTGCCGTCCTGCCTGGTGCCGGACGAGGTGGCGAGCCAATCGCCCTCGCTGTCAAAAATGAAGACGCCGGCAATTTCCACGATATTCCTGGACAGTTGCACCAGATGGGATTCCAGCCGCTCGCCGGTCGCGTCATTATTGCCTTCGTTGCGGACGTGTTCGGCAATATCTTCCAGCATCGCATCGGCGATTTCCAGTTCCATGTAGGCTTGCGTCGCCAGGGCGCGCGCCATGTTTTCCGTCGCCGCGCTCGCTTCGCGCAGGCGGACCGCATGCGAAGACCAGACGATCCAGATGGTCATGCCAAGCAGCATGGCGCACATGCAGAAGAAGCCGATGCTGGCCCAGACGATCACTGGCCGCTTGTGCTTGCTCAAGACCTCGGGCTGCGCCGTGGCGTCGATAACTGGTGCGTCCTTTACTGCGTGCATAGGCGAATCATGAAGTTGCATCAATGATATGGTGAAAAATATTGCCATAGTACATTAAAAGCAGCGCCACAAAATTGCCACATCGTTATAGTTGCATGGAATAATAAGTATCGTTCTTGAACCATCGATTGGAGTTGCATGGCTTATACCAAAACCATCACCACTGAGCGGCTGATCCTGCGCAAGCCGCAAGCATCGGATGAGGCGGCGCAATTCGCCATGCATTCCGATCCCGAAGTGATGCGCTATTTCAGCGAACCGCCCTGGGAGGATGCCAGCCGCGCCGCGCGCCAGATTGCCGAGGATATCGCCGCTTTCGAGAAAGAGGAATTCTTCCGCTTCGCCGTCGAGCTGAAGGCGACGGGCGAATACCTGGGCAGCTGCAGCCTGTTTTCCGAGCACCGCCAGAACCGCCGGGCCGAGATCGGCTACGCGCTGGGCCGTCCGTACTGGGGCAAGGGCTATATGCACGAAGCGCTGTCGGCACTGCTGGAATACGCGTTCATCGAGCGCGACCTGAACCGCCTGGAAGCCGATATCGACCCGCTCAACGCCGGTTCGGCCAGCGCGCTCGAACGCCAGGGTTTCAACAAGGAAGGTTTTCTGCCAGAGCGCTGGATCGTCGGCGGCCACGTCAGCGACTCGGCCCTGTACGGCTTGCTGCGGCGTACGTGGGAAGCGCGGCGCAAGGGCGCTGCGTGAGTCAGCAGGAAGTCGAAGCGTTCGAGCGCTGGCTGGGCCACGCCTTGCCGGCGCACTACCTGCGCTTTCTCCAGGACGGGCAAGCAGGCATGCGCGGTGAGCAGGTAGTGCTGTATGGCGTGGAAAGCTTGCGGGAACGCAATGAAACGTATGAGACGCAGCAATTTTGCCCCGGCTACATGACCATCGGCGATGACAGCGGCGGCCGTGCCGTCATGCTGGCGTTTGATGGCGCTGAGCGCGCTGTCTACCTGGTGGGGCATGGCTCGATGCAGCGCGACGATTTCGAGCTGGCCGCCGATGATTTCGCCACCTGGCTGGCCGCCGATTGCCCGCTCGCCTGAGGAAGATGCAAAGCAATGAACGTTGTTGATTTACCCGCTTCTGACCATCCACTGGTGACCTTGCGCCACCTGGAGCGTAGCGACGCGCCCGCCTGGTATGCCTACCTGGCCGACCCTGCTGTCGTGGAACACACGAGCTGGAACTTGCGTTGCGTCGACGACCTGCAGGCCAATTTCGATGACTATGCGTCGTCTCAGCCATCGTCGTCCATTCGCCTGGCCGTCGTGCTGCGCGAGGGCGGCCAACTGGTGGGCACGATCGGTTTCAATGCGATTTCCCCGCAGCATCGCACGGCGGAAATCGCCTACGACCTGGCGCCCGCCGTCTGGGGGCAGGGCGTGGCCACGTCCCTTGCCGCGTCGGTCGTGGACTGGGGTTTCCTGCGCCTGGGCTTCCTGCGCATCCAGGCGACCGTGCTGGAAAGCAATGAACGTTCGATGCTCGTGCTGGAACGCTGCGCTTTCGAGCGGGAAGGCTATCTGCGCTGCTATCGGCAAATTCGCGGAAAATCCGGCAATTTCTGGCTATACGCACGCATCGCCGGCGTGTCATGAGCAAGCTTGCCTTGAGCATCCTGCTGGTGGAAGACCACCTGGCCATCGCGCGCCAGGTGCTCGACTTCCTCGACGGCCTGGGCTGGCAGACGGACCATGCGGGCACGGGCGCGCTGGCAGTGCAGCTGGCCACGCGCAACAGCTATGACGTGGTGCTGCTGGACCTGAACCTGCCTGACATGGATGGCTTGCAAGTGTGCCGCGCCATCAAGGCGGCTGCGCCCAGCAATGTGCCGATTTTGATGCTGACGGCGCGCGATGCGTATGAAGACAAGGCACGCGGTTTTCGCGACGGCGCCGACGACTATTTGACCAAGCCGTTCGACCTGCGCGAAGTGGCCTTGCGCTGCGAAGCGCTGGCGCGCCGGCAGCAGTTGCACGTGCACCAGGAAATGCGCGTGGGTCCCTTTACCTTGCAGACGCGCGAAGGGCGCGCGCTGGTCGGCGACGTGCCGCTGCAACTGACGCAGACGGGTTTTAAAATCTTGCTGCTGCTGTGCCGCGAGCATCCGCACGCCGTCTCGCGCTCGGCCTTGCTGCAACAGTTATGGGGCAGCCAGCCGCCCGACAGCGACGCCCTGAAATCGCATATCTACGCGCTGCGCAAGCAACTGGAGTTGGTTGGCGGGGCTGGCGCGGCGGGTGTGCTGGTGACCATACCGCAGCTGGGCTACCGTCTTGTCTTCGATGCGGCGGCCAGCGATGGTTAAGTCGATCCGGCAGCGCCTGTTCGCCGCCCTGGCCGGCTTCGCTGTATTGCTGTGCCTGTGCTACACGGGCCTGGCGCTGGTGATCGCCTACGTGACGGAAGACATGCTGGTGCAGCGCCTGCTCGAGCGCGAAGCGGCGGCCGTCAGCATGCGCTGGCAGCAGCACGGCAAGCTTACGCCGTCTGGCAGCGACCTCATCACGGTTTATGGCAGCTACCTTGATTTGCCTCAAACGGTGCGCGCGCAAGTGCCGCCGTCTGCCCCGCGCGGTGAAGTGTTTACCACGACGGGCCAGCATTATCATGTGCTGGCGCTCGATATGGTTGCCGGCGGAAAGCCCCAGCGCAGCTATCTGCTGGCCGACGTGGCGCCCGTGCTGGTCGTCTCGCGCCTGACGCGGGAAGTGGGCAGTGTCGTCGCTGGCGTGGCCTTGGCGCTGATCGCCCTGGCCTTGCTGCTCGCGTACTGGCTGGCACGGCGCCTCGTGCTGCCCTTGCAGCGCCTGGCGCAGGAAGCGCGCCAGCTGGCACCCGGCAGCGCCGTCCATTTCAGCGAGCGTGACCGCCCAGACGAGATCGGTTTCCTGGCGCGCCGCCTGGAAACCACCTTTGCCGAACTGCAGGCGGTGTTGCAGCGCGAACAGGCATTCACCCGCGACGTCAGCCATGAATTGCGCACGCCGCTGACCTTGATGCACAACACCCTGGCACTGGCCCATGCGCAGCCCCTGGGCGGGCGGGAACAGGCCCAGCTGCGGCAATCCACGGACGAAATGCGCGCCACCATCGACGTGCTGTTCGCGCTGGCACGGGCCGAGCAACTGCCCGGCGAAATGGTGGAATTGCGCGGCTGCATCGAGCAATGCCTGTTGCGCCTGCTCGACGACCATCCTTGGGATGCCAGCCTGCTGAGCCTGGACTTGCCCGAGCGGCTGGAAGTGGTTGGCAACCCGCAACTGGTCATGTTGCTCATTAATAATTGCCTGGCGAATGCGCTGTTCCATGGCGGCCCCGATTGCCGGATCAGCATTGCGTTTGTGCAAGGTTGCCTGAGCATCGACAATACCATGCCGCCGGGACAGCCTCGGCGCGTCCACGGCTTCGCGCATGGCCAGAACCTGCTGCTGCGCCTGGCACAAGCCATGTGCTGGGACATCGTTTTCCACCCCGGCGCGACGGGCTACCGTGTCGCCATCGTTCCTGCTCCGGCGCCATAAAGTCAGCGGATTTCACCGCGATTTCACCTGCCCCTGCTTATGCTGGCTGCTCTTTTACTTGAAGGGAAGCCCATGAAAATCGTCATCAGCCTGTTGCTCCTGTCCTGCCTGTCCACGCCCGTGCTGGCCCAGGTGCAATCGCTGCAGCACAAGGAAGACAAGCGCCGCTACATCGTCTACACGCCGCCGTCTTACCAAAGCCAGCCGCAGCAAGCCTTTCCCGTCGTCTTCAATTTCCATGGCGGCGGCATGAGCATGGCGGAACAAATGCTGTACACGCAGATGAACAAGACGGCCGAGCGGCACCAGTTCATCGTTGTGTATCCGCAAGGCATCAAGCAGGACTGGAACGTGGGCTTCGGCATGGATTACCTGGCGGGCACGGACGACGTCGGTTTTACGCAAGCGATATTGAGTAAACTCAAGCAGGATTACCGCATCGATGACAAGCGCGTGTATGCGACGGGCTTGTCGCGCGGCGGTTTCTTTGCCCTGCGCCTGGCGGCCGAGCTGTCGCAGCAATTCGCCGCCGTCGCCTCGGTGGGCGCGCCCATGCCGGAACCCGTGGTGCAGCATCACCAGAAAACGGACAAGGTCGGCATGCTGTTAATACAGGGCACGGCCGACAAGGTCGTGCTGTTTGAGGGCAAGGCCGCCAGCTACCTGTCGGCCGAAGGTACCTTCGATTACTGGCGCAAGCACAACGGCATCGAAGGCGCCACGCCGCAGCCGCGCCTGATGCCTGGTCCTGCTGGCGACACTACGCAAGTGAACTGGCTGGAGCAGGGGAGTGGTGCTGGCAGCGCCAGCGTGGCCTTGCTCAGCGTCAAGGACGGCGGCCACACCTGGCCGGGCGCCGATGCCTTCAATATCGGCCTGCCCATCGGCAAGACCACGCGCGCCATCGATGCGAATGAAGTCATCTGGGAATTTTTCAGCCGGCACCGGCGCTGACGCCATGCTAGGATGGCGGCGCATGGCGTAACCATCAGGCAACAGGAAAGGCAGGCACAGTGGGATTATCAACAGCAGGTATCGCGGTCATGGCCGAAGCAATCTTCGCCAAGCCCGGCGCGGCCGTGGCGCAGGCCTATTCGGAGGCGGAACGGGAAACGCTGCATTTCCACTCGCCTGCCGAGCTGTGCGCGTATGCGGCCAGGCTGGAAGCGGAAGGGGCTAGCGACGTGCTCCTGGCCGTGCATTACCAGGACATGGCCGGGCACTTCGCCCCGCGCCGCATCGCGCTCGACCCGGCCCAGTGCGGTGGCCTCACGTATCGTTATGTGTGCGAAGGCTGGGGCGTCATCCGCGTGTACCTGCGCTTGTCTAGCGGCAAGGGCCTGGACTCGCATGTGAGCGTCAACTCGCAGAAGCGCGCGGAAAAATGGCAGCGCCATTACCCGGCATTCGGCCCGGCCGACGCCTGGGATTGGGCCGCCGTGGGCCGCCATGAACGCCGGCTGATCCGCGTGCTGAAGACGGTTGCCGCGCAGGAAGGCTTGGCATGACGGACGCGATGCACATCAATCCCGTCACCATCTTTTACCGTTCGCTGGCGCAGCTTTCCGCCATGCTCGACAAGACCGGCACCGCGCCGCAGTTGCTGGCGGCGCGTCTGCACCCGGACATGCTGCCATTCGCCCAGCAGGTGCGCGCGGCCGTGAGCTTTTCCCTGCGCGGCTGCTGCCCGCTGGCGGGGCTGGACGTGGCCGATTTCAGCGCCGCCGCCAGCCTGCAGGAACAGATCGCGCAGACCATGCGCTATCTCAAGGCCATTCCCGCAGAACGTTTTGACGGGCCGGGCGACCGCATCTGCCGCGACCGCGCCGGCTTTGCCGATCTCGCGCTGCCCGCCGACGAGTATTTGAATTTATATATCCTGCCGAATTTCTACTTTCACTTCAGTATGGCGTATGCGATCGCCCGCAGCCAAGGTGCCGCCATCGGCAAGGGCGATTTCGACGGCTATCACGCGTATGCGCCGGGATTCAGCTTTGAGCGGCCTGCCGCGCCGTAGTTCCTACAAGCCCGCTTCCCTCCAGGACGGCAAACCGAGCCGCTTCAATAATCGGCCCGACAGCCCGCAACTCCAGCAGCTCATCTGGATTTGCCGCTGCCGCGCCGGGTCCGCATGCCAGGCTTGCCCGGCGTAATCGAGCAGGGCGTCGCTAAGCGGGGAGGCGTCGGCTGTCGCAGGCAGGCGCGACATCAGTTCGAACACGCCGTACGGCGTCTCCTTGATCTGCAGCAAACCGGCCAGCACGGCGCGCAGCACGGCGCCGTCGATGCTGGTGCTGGCTTGCGTGAACCGTTGCTGCCAGCTCAGGCCGCGCTGCTGCCACAGTTGCAGCAGTGCCGGCACATCGTCCATCCGCAGCTGACCGATCAGCTCGTCTGCTTCCTGAAACAGGTCGAGGCGGTCGTAGTCCTCGTCGTCGCCGCACAGCAGTTCATCGAGTTCCTGCAAGACGCTCATGCCACCACGTTCGTCGGCACACCGCGTTCGAACGCTTCCACGTTGCCGATCAGGATGTCCGCCAGCTTTTGCATGGCTTCGCCGCTGGCCCAGGCCGTGTGCGGCGTGAGGATGAAGTTGGGCAGGCGTAAGTTCAACAACGGGTTGTCGGGCAGCGGCGGCTCCTTGGAGAGCACGTCGAAACCTGCACCGGCGATCACGCCGTTTTTCAATGCATCGGCCAGCGCCGCTTCATCGACGAGGCCGCCCCGCGCCGTGTTGATCAACAGCGACGTCGGCTGCATGCGCGCCAGCTCTTTTTCTCCGATGATGTTGCGCGTGGTGTCCGTCAAGGGCAGGTGCAGGCTGAGCACGTCGGACGTGGCCAGCAATTCGTCAAAACTCACTTGCGTCACGCCGTCGTCCTCGACAGGTGAACGGTTGTGGACTTGCACTTGCATGCCGAAGGCGCGTCCCAGCTGTGCCACGGACTTGCCCAGCGCGCCGTAGCCGAGCAAACCCAAACGGCTGCCGGCCAGGTCGCGGATCGGGTGGCCGAACAGGCAGAAGCGTTCCGACGCCTGCCACAGGCCCGCTTCCACGTCCGCGCGGTAAGCCACCAGCTGGCGGCGCAGGGCCAGCATCAGGGCCAGGGTGTGTTCGGGCACGGTGGCGCGCGCATAGTCGCGGATATTCGCCACGACGATGCCCCGCTCGCGGCAGGCGGCCAGGTCGACAATATCCGTGCCGGTGGCGGCCACGGCGATCATTTTGAGGTCCGGCAATTGCGCCAGCTCGGCCGCGCGCAGCGGCACCTTGTTCGTGATGGCGATCGTGGCGCCTTGCAGGCGGGACACCGTCTGTTCGCTGCCCCTGGTGTGTGGATATTCTTCCCAGCTGTGCGTGAAGGCGGGCGGACGCACGGTGGCGATCAGGCTGTCGCGGTCGAGGAAGACGATGCGGTGGGGCGATGTGCTTGCTGTTGTCATGGCTGGGCCTCGGTCAGGGTGGCGCGCGCGCTCGGGCTGGTGTTTCTGCCCTTGAGCTGCGTGGCCGGGTGATTGGTAAACATATCGGCGACCCATTCGACAAACACGCGGACCTTGGCGGACAGATGGCGGTTCGGCGGATAGATCACGTGGATGGGCAGCGGGTCGGATTCCCATTCGCCAAGCAATTCCACCATTTTGCCCTGTTCTATCAGCGGCGCAAGCATGAAATGCGTCATTTGCACGATGCCCAGGCCCGCCAGGCCGGCGGCCGAGTAGGCATTTGAATCGTTCAGGGCGATATGGCTGGGCATGGCAACCTGGATGCGTTCGCCGGCACGCGTGAAATCCCAGTCAAACGTTTTACCGGTCTTGGCGGAGAAAAAATTCACGCCCCGGTGGCGGGACAGGTCGTCCGGATGCAGCGGCGTGCCGTGGTGCGCCAGGTAGCCGGGCGAGGCGCAGGTCATGAAATGCAGCACGCCGACCCGGCGCGCGATCAGGTTCAGGTCGCCCAATTCGCCGCCGCGCACGGCGCAGTCGACGCCTTCCTCGATCAGGTCGACGGGACGGTCGCTGCAACCGAGTTCCAGCGAAATGTCCGGGTAGCGGGCAAAAAAATCGGGCAGGGCAGGGATGATCAGTTCGCTGGCCAGGGCCGTGGGCGCATCCACGCGCAGCCGTCCGCTGGGGCTCAGGCGCGTGCGCGACAGCGATTCCTCGGCCTCGCGCACGTCCGACAGGATGCGCACGCAGCGTTCGTAATAGGCGGCGCCGTCGGACGTGATGCTGACGTGGCGCGTGGTGCGGTTGAGCAACTTGACCGACAGGCTCGCTTCCAGCGACTGGATCAGGGTCGACACGGTGGCTTTCGGCAGCTGCATGTTTTCCGCCGCGCGCGTAAAGCCGCCCGCATCGACGACTTGGATGAAAACTTCCATGGCTTGCAGCTTGTTCACTTGAATTCCTATCACTTTATGCGCGATTATTCAGAATCCTGAACAATCAATTCGTCATTGCACTCTTTATCAGATTGTAGATCAAGTCTATAGTTGTTGTACTGCAGCATAAATGTGATGCCGCAGGCAGTACAACAGGAGAAATATCATGGGTCATCGGAATGGACACTTTGCAGTACCCGCCTTGGTTGCGGTTGCGCTCGCTCTGGCCGTGATGGTATCGACGGATGCGTATTCACTGGCGGCGCAAAGCGAAGCCAGCGGGTATAGCGCCCTGACCCATGAAGTGGGCGGCGCCGCCCTGTTGTGCCTGAACGACACGGTGCTCGATGTTGCGGTGCAGCCGGTGGTGGCGCAATGAGCGTTGCCGACACCGCGGCCGAACTGGCACCTGGCCAGGCGCTGAAGATACGCGACATCCAGGTGCAGGGCGCGCAGGATGCGCTCGGCGCGCGCGTCTACACGGCCGGCGTACCGGGCGCCAGGCAGTCGAGCCTAATCGTCTTCTTCCATGGCGGCGGCTTTGTCGACGGCGACCTGGACGATGCAGACGACTTCCTGCGCTGCCTCGTGCTGAGCAACCCCGACCATGTGGTGCTGGCCGCGAACTACACCTTGGCGAAGGTGCGTCCATTCCCCGCCGCCGTGGAAGACGCGCATGCCGTGCTGCTGTGGGCGAAAAAGAACAAGTCCAAGCTGGGCTGGACGGGCAAGCAGATGGTGGTGTCGGGCATCGAAGCGGGTGCCAACCTGGCCGCCGTGTGCGCCATGATGTCGCGCGACCGGGGCGGACCGCCCCTCGCGGGCCAGGTGCTGATCATGCCCATGCTCGACCCCGGCCTGTCGACCTGCTCGATGCGCAACTTGCCGACCTGTCCTGACCTGGCGGAAGTGGCGGACCAGTGCGCCGCCGCCTACCGCGGCTACCTGCCGAATGCCGCTGACCGTACCCATCCGTACGCGTCGCCATTGCAGTCGAGCCGTCTGAAAAACCTGCCGCCGGCGCTCATCCTGTCCAGCGAAGACGACCCATTGCGCGACGAAGCTGAACAATACGGCAGCAAATTGATCGCCTGCGGCATCAAGACCACCGTGCGGCGCATGGCCGCCGCGCCGCTGCAAGACGCTACCGCCCGCAACGAGTGCGCCTGCAAGGTGCAGGTATTGAGTGAAATCGCCAGCTTTGTCGCTGGACTGGGGCAGGAGCCCGAGTCATGACGCCGCCATCCGCGGCACCGCAAAAAAACTTACACTAATCAGTTTACTTTTTGAGTTTCGGTTGCTACACTATGCAGTGTAGTTCCCATCTTGCCTGAGTTGTGCGCTCGCACAGCCAGCTTTGTCGTCCCCGTCCGCTTTTAAACAGCTGGCGGCCTGTTTACCTTTGATCGAGCGCCGTCGGGCGCCATGGCACCACCATTCACTTTTTCAGTTGGGTTGCTTCCTGCCGCCCATATCATTAGAAATTTTCATAAAACAGGGAAATAAAATGAAAAACGTTCAACAATTTTCCACTCTGCTCAAGCCCCTGGCTGCCTCGCTCGCGCTGGCCGGACTGGTGGCCGTGAGCCTGGCTGGCTGCGATTCGGCCAATAGCAAGGTGCCCGACGCGCCAGCGGCCGGCGGCCCGCCCATCTCGGCCGCCGCCGTCGTTGAAAAACAGATCACGGAAACGCAGGAATTCTCGGGCCGCCTGGAAGCGATCGAGCGCGTGGAAATCCGCTCGAGAGTCGGCGGCTTCATCACGGCCGTCAACTTCAAGCCGGGCAGCGAAGTGAAAAAGGGCGACGTGCTGTTCGTCATCGATCCGCGCCCATTCCAGGCTGAAGTGTCGCGCGCCGAAGGCACGGCGGCCTCGGCCCGCGCCAAGGCGGAACTGGCCAAGCTGGAACTGTCGCGCGCTGAAAAGCTGCTGGCCGAAAAAGCCATCGCCCAGCGCGAATTCGACGAAAAAGCGTCGGGCCTGAAAGAGCTGGACGCGAATGCACGCTCGGCGCAAGCCGCGTATGAAGCGGCCAAACTGAACCTGTCGTACACGCAGGTGCAGGCGCCGATCAGCGGCCGCGTCAGCAAGGCGGAAATCACCGTCGGCAACCTGATCGACGCTTCCGCCATCCTCACTTCCGTGGTGTCGACGGACCGCATCTACGCCAGCTTCGACGGCGATGAAGATACGTATCTGCGCGTGGCCGGCACGGCGCAAAAGGGCACGCCCGTCACCGTCAAGGTCGGCCTGGCCAACGAAACGGGTTTCCCGCACGAAGGCAAGCTCGAATTCGTCGACAACCAGCTCGACCCGGCCACTGGCAGCGTGCGCATGCGCGCCACCTTCGCCAACGCCGAGCGCCAGCTGGTGCCTGGCCTGTTCGCGCGCATCCAGCTTGACGGCGGCAACGGCCCGCAGGCGCAAAGCACGGCGCTGCTGATCAGCGACCGCGCCGTCGGCACGGATCAGAGCCGCAAATACGTCTACGTGGTGGGCGCCGACAACAAGGCCGAATACCGCGCCGTCAAGCTGGGCCCGACCTCGGACGGCTTGCGCGTGGTGCGCGAAGGCTTGAAAGCGGGCGAGAAGATCGTCGTCAACGGCTTGCAGCGCGTGCGCCCCGGCGCCCCGGTGACGCCGCAGATGGTGGCCATGGATTTCGATCCGACCGCGCCTGCCGCTCCCGCAAAACCTGAAGCAAAAGACGCCAAGATCGCCGCGAAAGCAGCATCGACTTCCAAGGAATAAACATGAACTTTTCCCGCTTTTTCATCGACAAGCCGATTTTCGCGGCGGTGCTGTCGATCGTCATATTCGTGGCCGGGCTGCTGTCGATTTTCGGCCTGCCCATTTCCGAATATCCCGACGTCGTGCCGCCATCCGTGGTGGTGCGCGCGCAATACCCGGGCGCCAACCCGAAAGTGATCGCCGAAACCGTGGCCGCGCCGCTCGAAGAGCAGATCAACGGTGTCGAGAACATGCTCTACATGTCCTCGCAAAACACGTCCGATGGCGCGATGATGCTGACCGTGACCTTCAAGATCGGCACCAACGTCGAGCAGGCTGAAACGCAGGTGCAGAACCGCGTGCAGCGCGCCTTGCCGCGCCTGCCCGAGGAAGTGCGCCAGATCGGCGTGACGACGGTGAAATCGTCGCCGAATCTGACCATGGTGGTGCACCTGGTCTCGCCAAACAAGCGCTATGACGACATGTACCTGCGTAACTACGCGGTGCTGAACGTCAAGGACCAGCTGGCCCGTTTGCCCGGCATGGGCGACATCCAGATCTTCGGCGCCGGCGACTACGCCATGCGCATCTGGCTCGATCCGCAAAAGGTGGCGGCGCGCGGCATGACGGCCAATGACGTCGTCGACGCGATCCGCGAGCAGAACGTGCAGGTGGCCGCCGGTGTGATCGGCGCCTCGCCAGCGAAGAACTCGGACTTCCAGCTGACCGTCAACACCCAGGGCCGTCTGCAGACGCCCGAGGAATTTGGCGCCATCATCGTGCGCACGAATGCCGACGGCGCCGTGACGCACCTGAAGGACGTGGCGCGCGTGGAAATGGGCGCCAACAGCTACTCGCTGCGTTCGCTGCTGAACAATAATCCGGCCGTCGGCATGGGTATTTTCGAAGCGCCGAACGCCAACGCGCTGCAACTGTCTTCCGACGTGCGCTCCAAGATGGACGAACTGAAAAAAGACTTCCCGCAAGGCGTGGAATACCGCATCGAGTACGACCCGACGCAGTTCGTGCGTTCGTCCATCGAAGCCGTGATCCATACCCTGCTTGAAGCGATCGCCCTGGTGGTGCTGGTGGTGATCATCTTCCTGCAAACCTGGCGCGCATCGATCATTCCGCTGCTGGCCGTTCCCGTCTCCATCGTCGGCACCTTTGCCGTGATGCTGGGCTTTGGCTTCTCGATCAACACCCTGTCGCTGTTCGGCCTCGTGCTGGCCATCGGTATCGTCGTCGATGACGCCATCGTGGTGGTGGAAAACGTCGAGCGCAACATCGAGGAAGGCTTGTCGCCGCGCGACGCCACCATCCAGGCCATGAAAGAGGTCAGCGGTCCTATCGTCGCCATCGCCCTGGTGCTGTGCGCCGTGTTCGTGCCGATCGCCTTCGTGCCAGGTTTGTCCGGCGAGTTCTATCGCCAGTTCGCGCTGACCATCGCCATTTCGACCGTGATCTCGGCATTCAGCTCGCTGACCCTGGCGCCAGCCCTGTCGGCTGCGCTGCTCAAACCGCACGATGCGCCGAAAGACGCGCTGACGCGCGGCATGGACATGGTCTTCGGCCGCTTCTTCGCCTGGTTCAACCGCTTCTTCGGCCGCGCTTCGCACCGCTATGAGGCTGGCGTAAAAGGCGTATTGGGCCGCAAGAGCGCCTCGCTGGGCGTGTATGCGCTGCTGGTGGTTGCCGCCATCTTCACCTTCAAGTCCGTGCCGGCCGGCTTCGTGCCAGCGCAGGACAAGCAATACCTGGTGGGCTTTGCGCAATTGCCTGACGCCGCCTCGCTGGACCGCACGGAAGATGTCGTGCGCCGCATGTCCGACGTCATCAAATCGGTGCCTGGCGTCGAATCGACCATCGCCTTCCCGGGCCTGTCGATCAACGACTTTACCAATGCGCCGAATGCCGGTATCGTCTTCGCCACCCTGAAACCGTTCGACGAACGCACCAGCAAGGAATTGTCGGGCGGCGCCATCGCGGCCGAGATCAACAAGCGCCTGGGCGGTATCCAGGATGCCTTCATCATGGTCTTCCCGCCACCGCCGGTCAACGGCCTCGGTACCATCGGCGGCTTCAAGATGATGATCGAAGACCGCGGCAATCTCGGTTACGACGCGCTGTACAACGCCACCCAGGCGCTGGCCGCGAAAGCGTACCAGACACCGGAACTGGCGGGCGTGTTCTCGGGCTACCAGATCAACGTGCCGCAGCTGTTCGCCGACGTCGACCGCGTGAAAGCCAAGCAGATGGGCGTGCAGTTGCAAACGATCTACCAGACCTTGCAGATCAACCTCGGTTCGCTGTACGTCAACGACTTCAATCAGTTTGGCCGTACCTACCAGGTGCGCGTGCAGGCCGATGCGGCGTTCCGTTCGCATGCGCAGGATATCGCGCAACTGAAGGTACGCAATGACAAGGGCGAGATGATCCCGCTGTCGTCGCTGATGCGCGTCAAGGACAGCTATGGCCCGGACCGCGTGCAGCGCTACAACGCGTATGCCGCAGCCGACTTCAATGGCGGCGCAGCACCTGGCGTATCGAGCGGCCAGGCGCAAGCCGCGCTGGAACGCATCGCCAAGGAAGTACTGCCGCAGGGGATTTCGTATGAATGGACGGAGCTGACCTACCAGGACATCTTGTCCGGCAATACCATGATCTATGTCTTCCCGCTGTGCGTGCTGCTGGTGTTCCTGGTGCTGGCTGCCCAGTACGAAAGCTGGACCTTGCCGCTGGCCGTGATCCTGATCGTGCCGATGTCGATCCTCTGCGCACTGCTGGGCGTGAAACTGACCGGCGGCGACAACAACGTGTTTACCCAGATCGCGCTGTTCGTGCTGGTGGGGCTGGCGTCGAAGAATGCGATTCTGATCGTGGAATTTGCCCGCGAACTGGAAGAGCATGGCCGCACCGTCGTGCAAGCGGCGCTGGAAGCGTGCCGTCTGCGTCTGCGTCCGATTTTGATGACGTCGATCGCCTTCATCATGGGCGTGGTGCCCCTGGTGTTCTCGAACGGCGCCGGTTCGGAAATGCGCCATGCCATGGGCGTGGCGGTCTTCGCCGGCATGCTGGGCGTGACTTTCTTCGGCCTGTTCCTGACGCCCGTGTTCTACGTACTGCTGCGCACCCTGGCGCAGCGTTTTGAGAAAAAACCAGCCGCCGCTGCCGCCAAGCCTGTCGCCGCGCCAGCGCTGGACCTGGAAGGAGATATATATTGAAAACCAAGGAAATCATCTGGCGCGTCAAGCCCGTCTTGAGCGCCATGGCTGCCGCAGTCCTGCTGGCCGCCTGCGCGGCGCCGGAGTTCAAGCAGCCGCAGATCGAGACGCCGGCCGCGTTCAAGGAAGCGCAGACCTTGCCCACCGTGCAGACGGCGGCCGATGGCACGCGCTGGAAGCAGGGCGTGCCAGCCGAGCGCCAGGCGCGGGGCGAGTGGTGGCTGGCCTTCAATGATCCGGCCCTGACCAGCTTGATCAACGAAGCCACGCAAGCCAATGCCAACCTGGCCGTCGCCGCCGCCCGCGTCAAGCAGGCGAGGGCGATTGCCGGCATCGCCGAAGCGGACCGCATCCCGCAAGTGGGCGTGAACGTGGGCGGCCAGCGCAACCGCGCTTCCGCCGTGTCGCTCGGCTTGCCGAACGGCGCGCCGGTGGCGGCGACCAACGTCTACCAGGCCAACCTGACGGCCAGCTACGAAGTCGATCTGTTCGGCAGGGTGGCAGCTAACGTCAGCGCCTCGCGCAGCGATGCGCTGGCCGTGGAAGCGACGTACCGCTCGGTGCTGCTGTCCTTGCAGGCCGATGTGGCGCAAACGTACTTCCAGCTGCGCGCCACGGATGCCGAACTGGCGACACTGGAACAGACGGTGCGCCTGCGCGAGGAAAGCGTGCATGTGAACCAGCGCCGCTATGACCTGGGCGACATCGGCGAGTTCGATTTGTCGCGTGCCCGCACGGAGCTGTCGACCACGCGCGCCGAAGCCATCGGCCTGCAGCGCCAGCGTGCCACCAGCGAACATGCGCTGGCCGTCCTGCTGGGTAAACCTGCCGCCAGCTTCACGGCGACCGTCAACCCGCTGCAGGATAGCGGCTTCCTGCCCGTGATTCCGGCCGGCATGCCGTCGTCCCTGCTGGAGCGCCGTCCCGACATCGCGTCGGCGCAGCGCACCATGGAAGCGTCGAATGCGCGCATCGGCGTGGCGAAATCGGCCATGTTCCCTGCCTTGAGCCTGAACGCTTCCGGCGGCGGCGCATCCGATACCTTCTCGGACATCTTCAAGTGGAGCAGCCGCTCCTGGCTGCTGGGCGCTCTGATGTCGATGCCGATCATCGATGGTGGCCGCAACAAGGCAGCCGTGAGCCGCAGCGAAGCGCAGCTGGAAGAATCGGTGGCGACGTATCGCCAGAGCGTGCTGGTGGCCTTCGCCGAGGTGGAAGACAACCTGGCCGGCTTGCGCATCCTGTCTGGCCAGACGCAGCAGATCGACGAAGCCGTCGTCTCGGCGCGCCGCTCGGCCGACCTGGCGCAAAAGCTGTACGATGCGGGCCGTTCCAGCTATCTGGACCTGCTCGACGCGCAGCGCAACCTGGCGGCCATCGAGCGTAATGCCGTGCAGCTGCGCGGCAACCGCGCCGTCACGACGGTGGCGCTGATCCGCGCCCTGGGCGGCGGCTGGGGCGAAACGGAGCCGCAGGTCGCGGCCAACTAGTTTCCTGCCTTCGGCGATAAGCCTGTCGAAAACGGCGTCGTGCTTTGCACGGCGCCGTTTTTTTATGCTTGCGTAGGTCGGCTTAGCGCATAGCGCGTAAGCCGACACCACCCGCGTCCTCAATCAAGGCCAGACCAAAAAAAATAAATTGAATCCAATCCCCGACCCACCACGTAAATACTCCTGCAATCACGCAAACGCCGTCATCCAGGAGACATCATCATGCGCACCTTCGTTCCCGCAGCACTGTTCATCACATCCATGCTGGCCGCCAGCGCCCCGTTTGCCGCCGACATGGCGACCATGGTCGGTGGCCAGAGCATGTATCCGTCCAAGGACATCGTCGACAACGCCGTCAATTCGGCCGACCACACGACCCTGGTCGCCGCCGTCAAGGCGGCCGGCCTGGTCGATACCCTGAAAGGCAAGGGCCCATTTACCGTGTTCGCACCGACGAATGCGGCCTTCGGCAAGCTGCCGGCCGGCACCGTCGAGACCCTGGTCAAGCCGGAAAACAAGGCGACCCTGACGAAAATTCTCACCTACCACGTGGTGCCCGGCAAATACGACTTCAAGGCGCTGGCCAGGGAAATCAAGATGCATGACGGTAAAGCCACCTTGCCCACGGCCAGCGGCGGCAAGCTGATGTTCGCCATGAACGGCATGCATAACATCGTGGTGATGGACGAGGGCGGCAACAGCGCCAACATCAGTACCTATGACGTGTACCAGTCGAATGGCGTGATCAATGTGATCGACTCGGTGCTGATGCCAAAATAAGCGGGCGAAAAAAAGACAGGGAAAACCCTGTCTTTTTCATGTATGCCGCCGTGATTACTTGGCTGGCGCTGCTGGTTCTGCAGGTGTGGCCGGCGCTGCTTTTTCTGCAGGAGCGGCTTTCTTCGCCTTGTGATGCTTGGCTTTCTTGTGCGCCGCTGGCTTGACGGCGGCTGCCGGCGCTTCGGCCTTGGCTGCCGGTGTCGCTGCGACGGCAGGTGTTGCTGGCGTGGCGGCAGGAGCGGCTGGCGTCTGGGCGAAAGCGGCGGTGGCGAACAGGCTGGCGATCAGGGTGGCGATGACTTTTTTCATGATGAGATCCTTGGTGTTTTTTCGGGTTGACGCAATGAGAGTGAATTACTTGGCTGCTGCAGGTGCGGCTTCAGCGGTGGCCGATGCCAGCTTTTCGTCAGCCTTGGCCTTGGTTTTCTTGGCCTTGTGATGTGCCTTGGCTTTCGTGGTGGCCGCTTCCGCTTTGGCACTGGCCACTTCCGTTTTCGCGGCGACGACGGCTTTCGCTTCTTTGGCATCCGCTTTGACGACGGCTTGCGCTTCCTTGGCGTCCGCTTTCACGACGGCCTTGGTATGGGCCGCTTCCACTTTGGCAGGTACCGAAGCTGCCGCAGGTGCTGCCGGGGTTTGGGCGAAGGCTGCGGTTACGAACAGGCCGGCGATCAGGGTAGCAATTACTTTTTTCATGGTGCAGTCCTCAGTGGTGGTTTGTCTGGTATGTCTGTTGGTGCCGGGATGATTCCCGTATCACTGAGCATAAAACGCGCCCCCGGACGCATGCGTTGACGGTCATTACAAACGCTTACATCTGCGTGGCATCCGCTTTCAGAATCGCCTTCAGGATGTCTTCCGAACGGCGCTGTCCATAAGGCTTGCCATACGCGCTGGAGGCGATGCTGACCACCATGCGGCGCGCGGGTATCACGTAGATTTTGTTGCCGCCATTGCCCGAAGCGAAATGCACGGCGATCTTTTGTCCTGCGATGTCCTGCGTCTTCGCATACCAGAAATAGCCGTAGCTGTCGGCATAGCGGTCGACGGCGCCGATGGCCGCGCGCGGCGCCAGCGCGGCCTTGATCCAGCCACTGTCGATCACCGTCTTGCCGTCAACTACGCCGTCGTCGAGCACCATCTGGCCGATTTTCGCCGTGTCGCGCGCGCGCAGCGACAGATTGCCCTGTCCCTTCGGATGGTTGGCCACGTCGCGGCCCCAGTTCCAGCGCGTGATGCCCAGTGGCGCGAACAGCACCTTGGCGGCGACATCTTCCAGGTCGGCGCCGCTGGCGTTTTCCACCACGCGTCCGGCGATGTACGACCCCAGCGAGTTGTAGCGGTAGATGCTGCCCGGCTTTGTTGCCGCCGGCACGCCGCGCACGAAGGCGGCGGGGTCGGACGCTTCATCGAGCTTGTCTTCATTGCCCGGCGACTGCTCGTCTTCATCGAAGGCGGCCAGGCCCGAACGCATGGTCAGCAAGTCGTCGAGGACCACCTTGCCTGCAGGGCTGCCGGCGACTTCGGGCCAGTAGTCGCCCACCGTTTTTGTTGTCGTCAGCTGGCCGCGCGCCACGGCCGCGCCCACCAGCAGGGCGGTGATGCTCTTGCCGGCCGAGCGGATGTCGTGCAGGGTATCGGCCGTCTCGCCGTTGTAATAGCGCTCGGCCACGACGGCGCCATCGCGCAGCACGACGACGGCGCGCAAGTCGCCATGGCTGTCGCCGTCCTGGGCTTGCAGGACTTGCGCGACGGTGGCGGGGGTGTCTTGGGCGCTGGCGGCGCAAGGCAGGCACAGGGCGGTAATCAGGAGCAAGGGCAGGTGGCGCATGGGATAGGCTTCGCGGCGATGGTCGGAGTGCCAGTGTCCCTCATGTGCTTCGTTTTGTCGCGTGCAAGCTGGCCTGTTCGATGAAGTTTGCATGAAGGCGCGGTGGAAGAGCACCATGCAAAAAGGACAGCCGAAGCTGTCCCTGGTACTCGACGTGGTCACGCTAGCGCAGACCCGGCGGACGCGCTCGCGTGACGTCGTTCGGGCTTACTTTGCCGGCGTGGCAGCAACTGCCGCGTCTGCTTTGGCTGCATCCGCTTTCACCTTGGCCTTGGTCGCCTTGTGATGCGCTTTGGCCTTGGTGGCTTTGGCGTCGGCCTTGGCGCTGGCGACATCGGCTTTCGCATCGGCGGCGACGACTGCTTCTTTCGCGTCGGCTTTCACGACAGCCTTGGTTTCCTTGGCTTCAGCCTTGGCCACGGCTTTCGTGTGGGCCGCTTCCGCCTTGGCGGGCGCTGCTGCCGATGCTGCCGGAGCGGCAGGGGTTTGAGCGAAGGCTGCGGTAGCGAACAGGCCGGCGATGAGGGTGGCGATAACTTTTTTCATTGTAGTTCCTGGCGAGTGGTAAGTGATTGTGTGGGGGATTACTTGGCTGCTGCTGGTGCCGCTACCGGTGCTGGAGCAGGTGTAGATGCTGCAGCGGTGGCCGAGGCCAGTTTTGCATCGGCCTTGGCCTTGGTGTGCTTGGCTTTGTGATGGGCCTTGGCTTTTGTGGTGGCCGCTTCCGCTTTGGCGCTGGCGACGTCCGTTTTGGCGGCAACGACTGCTTTCGCTTCTTTGGCATCGGCTTTGACGACGGCTTGCGCTTCCTTGGCGTCCGCTTTCACGACGGCTTTGGTGTGGGCTGCTTCCACTTTCGCCGGTACTGGAGCTGCTGGAGCGGCCGCAGGTGCTGCCGGGGTTTGGGCGAAGGCTGCAGTTGCGAACAGGCCGGCGATCAGGGTAGCGATTACTTTTTTCATGGTGCAGTCCTCAGTGGTGGTTTGTCTGGTATGTCCGTTGGTGGCGGGATGATTCCCGTGTCACTGAGCAGAAAACGCGGCCCGGAAGGTTACGGTTGACCTTGTTTACACTTTCTTACAATCAGGTGATTTAAGCGACGTTAATGAAAGAAGAAAGCGTGAAAAAGCAAAAAAGACAGCCGAAGCTGTCTTTTTTGTGTGGCGCAAAAAACGCGCTGGGGGATTATTTGGCTGCTGCTGGGGTCGCTTCAGCCTTGTCTTCGGCGGCTTTTGCCTTGGCCTTGGTGGCTTTGTGATGGGCTTTGGCTTTGGTGACTTTGGCGTCGGCCTTGGCGCTGGCGACATCGGCTTTCGCATCGGCGACGACGGCGGCTTCCTTGGCATCGGCTTTGACTACGGCCTTGGTTTCCTTGGCTTCCGCTTTGGCCACTTCCTTGGTGTGCTTGGCTTCGGCCTTGACAGGCGCGGCTGGCGTTTGAGCAAAGGCTGCGGTAGCGAACAAGCCGGCGATCAGAGTAGCAGTCAGGTTGACAATGCGTTTTTTCATGATGCAGTTCCTCGAGAAGTGGGGTTGTAGTTCAGGAGATGTATTTCCCCTGTCACTGAGGCAAAAACGCGCCGTGCGGCAATAGCGTTGACAGCGATTCGAGCTAATTACAAACACTTACATTTGCCGGGACAGGCACTCTGTTAGCTGGCGTACCGCGCCAGGGACCGCAGCGGCCTAGACTCAAGGCCATCGTTACCGCATGGGGCCGCCATGAAAGCCGCCTTGAAAACCTATCAAGCCAAGCGCAATTTCGCCGTCACGCCCGAGCCTGCGGAGGGCGGCGAGGAAGCGGGCGATGCGCTCACCTTCGTCATTCAGAAGCACTGGGCCAGCCGTCTGCACTATGATTTTCGCCTGGAACTCGATGGCACGATGAAAAGCTGGGCCGTGCCGAAAGGGCCCAGCTACGACCCGCGCGACAAGCGCATGGCCGTGCAGGTGGAAGACCATCCCATTGCATATGCGAGCTTTGAAGGCACGATCCCCGAAAAACAGTATGGCGCGGGCAAGGTCATCATCTGGGATAAAGGAACGTGGCAGCCCCAGCCGGCCACGCCCGATGCGCGCAAGGCGCTGGCGGCCGGCGAACTGAAATTTACCCTGCACGGCCACAAGATGCACGGCAACTGGGTGCTGGTGCGCATGAAAGGCAGGGGCGAAAAACGCAGCGAAAAGCAGCCGGCCTGGCTGCTGATCAAGGAAAAAGACGACTATGCCCGGCCGGCAGCGGAGTTTTCTGTCGTGGACGAATTGCCCGACAGCGTCAGGAACAAGGCCATGCCCAAGCGCAAGGTGGCCGCCGCGCCGCCCGATGCCGATTTGCCCACCGCCCTGTCGCCCCAGCTGGCCATCCTCGTCGATGCACCGCCGCCGGATGCGCAAGAGTGGATTTTCGAAGTCAAATTCGACGGTTACCGCATCCTCGCGCGTTGCGATGGGGAGCAGGTCAGCTTGATGACGCGCAATGGCAACGACTGGACGGCGAAGCTGCCGAAGCTGCGGCAGGCGCTGGAAAAGCTTGGCTTGCCGCCAGGCTGGTATGACGGTGAAATCGTCGTCAACGACGCCGGCGGCCACCCGGATTTCGGCGCCTTGCAGCGCGCGTTCGATGCGGAAACGACCAGCGAGATCGTGTATTACCTGTTTGACGTGCCGTATTTCGATGGCCACGATCTGCGCGGCCAGCCTGTCGAGGCGCGCAGGGCGCTGCTGCAACAGTTGCTGCAGAGCTTGCCCGCGTCGCCCCTGGTGCGCTTCAGCGACGCGCTCGACGCCGCACCGCAGCGGCTGCTGGCCCACGCTTGCCGGCTGGGACTGGAAGGGGTGATCGGCAAGCGGCGCGGTTCGCCCTACGTCACGCGCCGCTCGGGCGACTGGATCAAGCTCAAATGCGGCTTGCGCCAGGAATTCGTCATCGGCGGCTATACGGCGCCGCAGGGCGCGCGCGAAGGAATCGGTTCGCTGTTGCTGGGCGTGCATGATGCGCAGGGCAAGCTGCGCTATGCGGGCAATGTGGGTAGCGGCTTTGACGATGCGGCCTTGCGCGACTTGCGGCGCCGCCTCGACGCGCTGGCCATCGAAACGAGTCCGTTTGAAGGCAAGGCGGGCGGCGTGCGCCAGCCTATCTGGGTCCAGCCGCAGCTGGTGGCCGAAGTGAGTTTTGCGCAATGGACCAGTGGCGGAGCCGTGCGCCACGCCGTGTTTCACGGCTTGCGCGAGGATAAACAGCCGGCCGCCATCGTGCGCGAGCGGGCGCGGCACATCGACAGGGAGAAGACCATGGAGAGCAAATCCATGCCGGACAGCGTCTTGCCGGCCAGTTTCAAGGTCAGCCATGCGGACCGGGTGATCGACAAGGACAGCGGCGCCAGGAAGATCGACCTGGTGTGCTATTACGCGCTGGTGGGCAAGCTGATGCTCGCGCACTTGCGCGGGCGGCCCGTGTCGCTGGTGCGCGCGCCGGCCGGCGTCGGTGGCGAGCTGTTTTTCCAGAAGCATGCCGATACGTCGACCATGCCCGGCGTCAGACAGCTCGATGCACGGCTGGACCCGGAACACCCGCCCATGCTGGAAGTGGCCAGCCAGCAGGGGCTGCTGTCGGCGGCGCAGTGGAATGTGGTGGAATTTCACACGCAAAACGCGCTGGCCCGCGCCTACGACACGCCGAACCGCCTGGTGTTCGACCTGGATCCGGGCAAGGGCGTGGCCTGGCCCGCCATCCGCGAGGCGGCCGTGCTGCTGCGCGCCTTTCTGACGGAGCTGGGCTTGCCCGCCTGGCTGAAAACCAGCGGCGGCAAGGGCTTGCACGTGGTCGTGCCGATCCGGCCCAAGCACGATTGGGACACGGTCAAAGCGTTTTCGCAAGCCATCGTGGCGCACATGGCGCAGCTCATTCCGCAGCGCTTCGTTTTGAAAAGCGGTCCCGCCAACCGCGTCGGCAAGATTTTCATCGATTATTTGCGCAATGGCCGGGGCGCCACCACCGTGTGCGCGTGGTCGGCCCGCACGCGTTCGGGGTTGGGAATTTCCGTCCCGCTGGCCTGGGAAGAGCTCGACGAACTGACGGCGGGCGACCAGTGGAATGTGGGCAATGTCCACAGCCGTCTCGATGTTGGCAACACACCGTGGGATGGCTATGCGCGCAGCGCGAAAGGACTCGACTCTGCCATGAAAAAGCTGGCTTTTACTCCTCCGGCTTGAACGGCAGGACGGCGCGCGCCAGTTGCAGCGCTTCCTCGATGGCCGCGTTGAGCAGGGTGATCTCGACGGGCTTGGTCAGGTAGCGGAAAAAGCCCGCGGCCAGGCCATGCCGGATATCGCCCTTCATGGCATTGGCCGTCAAGGCGATTACGGGGATGTGCGCGGTGCGCGCATCGTTGCGCAGGATGCGCTGCGCCTGGTTGCCATTCATGCCGGGCAAGTTGATGTCCATCAGGATGACATCGGGGCGGCGCTCCAGCGCCAGCGCGATGCCCTGGCGGGCGTCGGTGGCCGAGATCATGCGCAGATGAGGCAGGAAGCTGACGATGTCTTCCACCAGGCGCAGGCTGGCCGGATTGTCTTCCACGTACAGCAGCAGTGCCTGCCCGCCGTCCTCGTCCCCGGCGTCGCCGGCGGGCTCGGGCAGGTATTCCGCTTCCGTCTGCCCGGCGGGCGGCGCGGCCATCGTATCGAGTTCGATCCAGAACACGCTGCCCACGCCGACGCAGCTGTGCACGCCCATATTGCCGCCCATCAGCTCGACCAGGCGCTGGGTGACGACCAGGCCGATGCCCGTGCCTTCCTCGCTGCCCGCCTCCTGTCCCAGGCGGTTAAACGGCTGGAACAGTTCCGCCAGTTGCGCCTCGTCCAGGCCCTTGCCCGTGTCGCGGATGGCGATGCGCACGCGTTGCGGCCCGGGCTGCGAAATTTCCAGTTCCACCTTGCCGGCAGGGCGGTTGTACTTGATGGCGTTTGATAGCAGGTTCAGCAGCACTTGCTTGAGACGCGTATGGTCGGCCCTGAGCGTCAGCGGCTCGCAGGCGGGAAAGACGAGGAGGATCTGGCGCTGCTGCGCCTGCTCTTCCACCATCACGCGCACTTCCTCGATCAGCGCGGGCAGCGTCACCGCTTCCATTGACAGGCTCAGGCTGCCTGATTCGATCTTCGCCAGGTCGAGGATTTCATTGATCAGGGTAAGCAGGTGGCGGCCCGAGGTGACGATGTTTTGCACGAAGGCGCGCTTTTGCGGCACGGTCGCGGGCAGGGCTTCGTTGGCCAGCAGCTGGGCAAAGCCGAGGATGGCGTTCAGCGGCGTGCGCAATTCATGCGACATGCTGGTGAGAAAGCGGTCCTTCGCCTGGCTGGCCCGCTCGAGTTCGATTTTCTGTTCGTTGAGCGTGCGTTCGATGCGCTTGCGCTCCGTGATGTCGCGGATGGCCGACGAGACCAGCACGCCTTCGTCCGTTTCCAGCGGCGACAGGCTGATTTCGACGGGAAACTCGGTGCCATCGCGGCGCAAACCGTACAGTTCCAGGCCCGCGCCCATGGAGCGGGCGCGCGGCGCCGCGGAAAAGGACTGGCGGTGGTGCGGATGGTCGTGTGCATAGCGGGCCGGGATCAGCACTTCCACATTGCGCCCCAGCAACTCCGCGCGCGAGTAGCCGAACAGGCGTTCCGTCTGCGAATTGACGAGCACGATCTCGCCATCGCCGTTGACGATGACGATGGCGTCCGGCGCCGATTCGAGCAGGCCGCGGAACTTCTGCTCGGCCCGGCGGCGGTCGCTGACGTCGCGGATGGCGCTGATGACGAAGGTGCCGATCTCCGTCTGGATCGGCGACAGGCTGATTTCGACGGGGAACTCGACGTTGTCCTTGCGCAAGCCCAGCAATTCCAGGTCGGCGCCCATGGTGCGCGTGCGCGGCTGGTCGAAATAGCGCGAGCGGTGCGCCACGTGCGAATGGCGCAGGCGTTGCGGCAGCAGGCTATCGATTTGCCTGCCGCTCAATTCGCCTTCCGCATAGCCGAACAGGCGCTGCGCCTGCTGGTTGGCCAGCACGATGGCACCCGTGGCATTGACCATGATGACGCTGTCCGGCGTCGATTCGAACAGCACGCGGTAGCGCACGTCGACGAACTGGGCGTCGCGCGCCGCCTTCAGCAAGGTCGTGTCCTTCATGGTGGAAATCAGGTAGCGGGGGCCGTCCGGCGCCGCGTGGGCGGCCTGGCATGCCACGTCGACATAGATGAGTTCACCATCCTTGCGTCGCCGCAGCGATTCGCGGTCGTAGCTGCCGTGCAAGGTCAGCTGCTCGTCGATCTGCGGGTCTGCCTCGGCCTGTCCTGGCAGCGAGATCAGTTCCCACAGCTGGTGGCCCAGCGCTTCGTCGCTGGCATAGCCGAAAATGCGCTGCGCCCCGGCCGTCCAGCGCACGACGGCATGCTCTTCGTTCGTGATGACAACGCCGCCAGGGGCGCCGTTGAGGATAAGCTGATCTAACTCGGCATCCATTTTTTCCCGCACGCATGACAGGGCTTGCCGGGCGGCAGGCCTGTGCATAACGTAGCGAGAAGCTTGATCAAAGTCAATTCATTTATATGATGCAAGGTTCTCCTGGCTGCGAAGCGTGCTTCAGGCCGCTTTGCGCCTGGCGGGCGCCGGTTTGCGCACGGTGGACGCGGCTTTACGTTTGCGGGGCGCGGCGGCCGGCGCTTTCTTGCCCAGGCTTTGCTGCAGCAGGGCCACCAGATCGATGACGTTGCTGCCTTGCTCTTCTGCCGGTTCGGGCGCGGGCGGGGTGATGGTCTTGGTCTGTTTGGCCTTGATTTTCTTTTTGACCAGCGCCAGCACGTCTTCGCGGTAGCTGTCGTGATATTGCCCGGGTTCCCACGCTTCGCTCATGCCTTCGACCAGCGACAGGGCCATCTTGAGTTCCTTGTCGGAAATCCCGGCCGCCTTCAGGCTGCTGTCAGGCAAGTCCAGGTCATCCGTGGGACGGAGCTCATCGGCGTAGCGCAGGGTGTTGAGCACGATGGCGTCGCCCACGCACACGAGCGCGCACAAATGCTGCTTGGTGCGCATGACCACGCTGGCGATGCCCACTTTATTCGCCTTGCGCAAGGTTTCGCGCAGCAAGGCATAGACCTTTTCGCCGCCCTTGGCGGGCAGCAAATAATACGGGTGCTCGTAAAAGGTCAGCGGCACCTCAAGCGCATCGACAAAGGCCAGTATGTCGATGGTTTGCGTGGCCTTCACATTGGCTTGCCGTAAATCTTCCTCGGACAGCACCACGTACTCGTCCGTCTTGTATTCATAGCCCTTGATGATGTCATCCCACTCGACTTCCTTGCCGGTCTGCTTGTTGTAGCGCTTGTAGCCGATGGGGGCGAAGTCGCGCCGGTCCAGCATGGACAAGTCCAGTTCATGGTCGAGGCTGGCGGAAATCAGCTCGACGGGGATGTGCACGAGGCCGAAGCTGATGGCGCCTTTCCACAGTGCGCGCGCCATCGCTTATTCCCCCACGCTGCCGGTGATGGGCAGGACGATGCCGCTGATGTAGCTGGAACAGGCGGGCGAGGCCAGGAAGACGTAGGCGGGCGACAGTTCTTCCGGCTGGGCCGGACGGCGCATGTCCGTGTCCTGGCCGAATTTCTGGATCTCCTCGGGTGACTTGTCGGCCGGGTTGAGCGGCGTCCAGACGGGGCCGGGTGCGATGGCGTTGACGCGGATGCCCTTGTCGAGCAGGTTGCCGGCCAGCGCCATGGTAAACGCATGGATGGCGCCCTTGGTGGTGGAATAGTCGAGCAAGTGCTTCGAGCCTTGCAAGCCCGTCACGGAGCCCGTATTGATGATGGAGGCGCCGCGCTGCAAATGGGGCAGCACGGCCTTGGCCATGTGGAAGTAGCCATAGACATTGGTTTTCATGGTGAGGTCGAAGCGCTCCTCGCTCAGGTCGAGCAAGGATTCCGCATGTTCCTGGAAGGCGGCGTTGTTGACCAGTACGTCGATGTGCGTGAATTTATCGAGCACCTGGCTGACGGCTTGCTGGCAAAAGCCCTGGTCGCGCACGTCGCCGGCAATCAACAGGCAGCTCTGGCCTTCCGCTTCCACGTAGCGCTTGGTTTCGTGGGCGTCCGCGTGTTCGTTCAGGTAAATGATGGCCACATCGGCCCCTTCGCGCGCGTACAGCACGGCCACGGCGCGGCCGATGCCCGAATCGCCGCCCGTGATGACGGCCACCATGCCGGCCAGCTTGCCGCTGCCGCAATAGTCGGGCGCCAGGAAGCGTGGTTGCAGCTGCATCTGCCCTTCGATGCCAGGCTTGTCCAAGTGCTGGGCGGGCAGGGGCGGGGCAGGCTGGCTGCGTTGGCTCGTCTGCACGGGCTGCTGGCTTTTCTGCTCGGCGGGTTTGGCGGTATCACGTTGATCCTGCTCTTGCTGGATGCTGCGCTGCAAGTTACCGGCGGACTGGTCCTTGTTCTCGTTCATGCTGGCCTCCCTGGAAACGAGGGTTCAGTATCGGCGCGGCATCCGCATCAAACGGTGCGCTTGCTAACAGAGTGGCACAAACGGACGCAAAGTTATATGATGATTGACATAAATATGGGAGGGCAGCATGAAGGTAAGCAGGGAACAGGCGGCGCTGAACCGCGAGCGCATCGTCGAGGTGGCGGCCAGATTGTTCCGCGAAAAGGGCTACGACGGCATCGGCGTGGCCGACCTGATGAAGAACGCGGGCCTCACGCATGGCGGCTTCTATGGCCATTTCGCGTCCAAGGAAGACTTGATGATCGAGGCGTGCCAGCATGCCCTGGAGAAATCGCTGGAAGGCTGGCGGGCGAAGATCGCGCGCGACCCGCAGCAGGCGCTGCCCGCCATCGTCGGCAGCTATCTGACCACCCGGCACCGCGACCAGCCCGGCGGCGGCTGCCCGGCGGCGGCCATGGGCGTCGACGTGGCGCGCATGTCGCCCGGCGCGCGTCCCGCGTTTACGAAGGCGACGCGGCAGCAGTTCGCGCTGCTGGAAGGATTGCTGTCCGACGGCGCACCGGAAGAGCGGCGCCAGCAGGCCATTTCGACGTTTGCCGCCATGGTGGGCGCCATGGTGTTGGCCCGTTCCGTCGATGACGAAGCCCTGTCGGCGGAAATCCTCGACGCTGTGAAGGCGCAATTGCTGCCAGACTGATCACTCCCCCCCTGTCAGCCGGCCGCGTCGCATGATAGGCTTCGGTTTTCAGATTTTGGGATCTCATCATGCTGCTTTGGCTCAGACAATACCGGCGTCCTCTGTTGGCCGGGGACATCACTGCCGGTATCGTTGTCGCCATGATGATGGTGCCGCAAGGCATGGCTTACGCCCTGGTGGCCGGCTTGCCGCCCGTGGTGGGCATCTACGCCAGCATCCTGCCGCCTGTGCTGTACGCCTTGTTCGGCAGCAGCATGACGCAATCGGTGGGTCCCATGGCCATCGTTTCCCTGATGACGGCCGCCGCCCTGGCGCCGCTGGCCGATCCCGGCTCCTCGCTGTATATCGTGCTGGCCGCCCAGCTGGCCTTCATCAGCGGCCTCGTCCTGCTGCTGTGCGGCGTGCTGCGCCTGGGTTTCATGGCCAGTTTCCTGTCGCGTCCCGTGATCAGCGGTTTCAGCAATGGCGCCGCGATCCTGATCATCTGGGGGCAGATCACCCCCTTGCTGGGCGCGACGCTTCCCCACTGGCACACGCCCAGCCTCGTGCTGGGACTCTCCGGCCTGCTGTTCCTGTGGCTGGCCAAGCGCTATCTGTCGCGCCTGCTGCAGCGCTGCGGTTTGAACCAGGTGGCGGCCGACGTGGGTGCGCGCCTGGCGCCGATGGCGCTGGTGCTGGCCGGCATCGCGTTGGTCGCCTATGGCGGCCTGGAAGCGATGGGCGTGCAGACGACGGGCCACGTGCCCAGCGGCTTGCCCGGCCTGAACCTGGCCACCTCTGGCGCCCATTGGCGCACCCTGCTGTCGCCGGCGCTGCTGATTGCCTTCATCATCTTCCTGATGAGCATGTCCGCCGCCCAGACCCTGGCGCAAAAACGCGGTGAAAAGCTGCACACGAACCGCGAACTGCTGGGCCTGGGCGCGGCCAATGTGGCCAGCGCGCTGTCGGGCGGCTTCCCCGTCACGGGCTCCATTTCGCGCTCGGCCGTCAACTTCCAGGCGGGCGCTAACACCCCCTTGGCCAGCATCATCACGGCTGGGTTGCTGGCGCTGGCGCTGGTGGCGCCCACGGGCTGGCTGGCCCTGCTGCCGCTGCCCGTGCTGGCGGCCACCATCATCTTTGCCGTCAGCAGCCTGCTGGACTGGGACACCTTGAAACTGTCGTGGCGCTACGACCGCAGCGATGCGCTGGCCCTGCTGGCGACGACGGCCGGCGTGCTGGTGCTGGGCGTGGAAGCGGGCGTCGTGATCGGCGTGCTGTTGTCGATGGGCACCCTGATCTGGCGCGCCAGCCGCCCGCATATCGCCGTGCTGGGCCGCATCCCGAATAGCGAACACTTCCGCAACGTGGAGCGCTACGAAGCACAAACCTTGCCGGACGTCTTGCTGCTGCGCATCGATGCGGGCCTGTTCTTCGGCAACGTCGAAGCCGTCACGGAGAGGGTGGAAGACGAGTTGCGGGGCCACCCGACGGCGCGCCACCTGGTGCTGGTGCTGTCGGCCGTCAACCAGATTGACAGCACGGCCTTGCTGGGCTTGATCGAACTCAACAGCACGCTGAGCAAGCGTGGCATCAGCCTGAACCTGGCCGAAGTGAAGGGGCCCGTGATGGACCGCCTGCGCCAGAGCAGCCTGCTGCACGACCTGAGCGGCAAGCTGTATCTGAGCACGGCGCTGGCCATGGATGACCTGAACGGAGAAAAAGCATGACGATGGAACTGAACCTGCATGGCGAGCCGCGTGTGGTCGATAGCGTGCCCATGCTGGAGCAGGCGCTGCTGGACGCGCGTGCGCTGGCCCAGTGCGAACTGTGGCTGACCATGGCCACGGATGCCGAGCAGGGCCCGGCCCTGTGCATGCTGCGCAATGGCGGCAATGCCTGGCTGATGTATCTGTCGGGTCAGGACGAGCTGAGCTTTCACTCCTTGGGCGACGAAGAGGAAACGGGGGAATGCAGCTACCTGCTGTCGAATGGCCAGGTGGATGTGTATCCGGAAGCGTGGTGCGTGGATGTGGAACAATGCCAGCAGGCTTTCATCGCGTTCTTCAAGACAGGCGGCGCGCAGCCGGCCGGCATCGCGTGGGAAGCGGATTGAGGTGCTGCAAACCACGCAAACCATCATCGACGAGATCGACAAGGATTTGCTGGCCGCGCTGGACGCCAGGGCAGGTTTGCTCACGCTGCGCGCCATCTTGCTGCGCTACAAGGCCAGCGGCGTGACGGCGGATCAGGTGGCCGCCTTGCTGCAGGAATTGCGCCCAGCCACGCAGGAGGGGCCGCTGGAAGACGTGATACTGGATGCCCTCGACATGGTGACGGGCTGGTGTACGCCGCAGCTGCGGGTATGGGACGGGGTAGGGGAAAACCGTGCATCCTGAAAAGTTCAAGCAGGTGATGGGCCTGCCGTCCGGCGAACGCCATGCGTACTTTGTGCGCAAGGTAGCCGATACGCAAGAAGTGTGGGGCTTGTATCATGCAGGCTGGGCCACGGCGCAAGCCCATGGCCACGTCGCCATCCCGTTCTGGCCGGAAGCCGCATTTGCGCAAGCATGCGCCAGCGGTGACTGGGAACATTTCCAGCCACGCGCCATCGCGCTTGGTGATTTCCTGAGCAAGTGGTTGCCTGGCATGGCAAGCAATGGCCAGCTGGCTTCCGTGTTTCCCGTGCCGCAAGGCGGTGCCAGCATCGCGGCACCGGCTGATTTACTGAGAGATATGCGACATGAGTCAGAGCAATATGAATGAGGGCAAGGAACGCCTCGACGCCTGGTACGACGGCTCGGCCATCTGCCTGATCGCCGTCGGCGCGCAGGGCGACCCGCTGGACCTGGGCGACGACGAAGTGCGCGCTCTGATCGCGAAGCTGCAGCAATGCCTGGCCGAGTCCGAAGCTGCGGCTACAAAAGATTGACGGCTCAGGCGGCCTCCAGCGCCTTTTCCATCGCCACGCTGGCCAGGCTGATGCCGCTGGGGTGTGCATACGCTTCCTCGCGCAAGGCCGTAAAGCCGGCCGCCGCGTAAAACGGCACGGCGTTCAGCGACGCGGACAGGTGCAGCCGCGCAATGCCGCGCCCGCGCGCCAGGTCTTCCAGCGCCGCCAGCAGCCGCTTGCCGATGCCGAGTCCCGCGCGCGCGGGATCGACAAAGACAGCGTCTACTTCATGTTTATCTACATCCAGCATGGCGTAGCCGGCAATGGCCTCGTCCTGCATCGCCACGATGCCGCCACCCGCAGCCAGCATGGCGGCATACGCTGGCGGTACAGGCGAGGCCGTCCACACAGTAATTTGCTCCGGCGCATAATGCGTGGCGCAACCGACGCGCACGGCCACCGTGCGCAGAGCCCACAGGGCGTCGATGTCAAGGGGCAGGGCGGGGCGCAGGGTGATGGGCATGGACGCTTTCCGGGCAAAAGGTTCATGCTAGCGCAATGGCCGGCATGGCGCCAGCATGAGCTTATCCAGCTGTCACTGCGCCGGCTTGTCGGGATCGATATAGTACGAACCCGGCGGCGCACCCGGCACTTTCACCCGGAACTTCAAGCCGGACAGCAGCTTGTCCCACAAGGCGATGGCCTCTTCGTCGGTCAGTGACGCGGCTTCGGCGGCGCCGACCATGTTGTGGGCGACTTTGGTGTACATGGATGCCTCCAATACCGCTGGATAGGCGATATCGCGCGGCGTACCCACCAGTGTCCATTCAAAATCATGCACGCCATCGGTACGCCGTATCAACGATTCCTCGCCATGCCAGTGCTGCACGTCACGCTTGCCCTCGCGTAGCAGAGTACGAGGAGGGTAGTTCTTGCCTTGCTGGTCTTTTGCTTCCTGGATACGAGCAAGTAATGATAATTTCCCACGTACTTTTGCATCATATTCAGCAGGAGGATAGTCGCCGTATGCATTTTTATTCGCAGTGATGGAAAAAGTCACGTCTGGAAAGCTGGGGAAATACAGGCCTGCATCCGCCATTTCCTGGCTATCATATTTGTTGTCACTCATAAAACCATTTTTGATGCAATAGCCAGGCTCCTTGGGAACTTCATTTTCATCGCGCAGACGTAAGTTGTTAGCGCGGACCATTTGATTTCGTGTGGCATCCGCTATTGTTTCATCTTTTCTTCTTGATCCGTCAAGAATAAATATATGGCTTCCTTTTATGACGTAGGTCTTGAAGAATAGATCACCATCTTCCTTGGAAAATTTCCCATCATAATATTGAAGTTGCCAGCTATTTTCTATTGGCCCTTTTCCATTGTATGTAATTTCAGATGTTGGATCACTTTTTTTTATTTTTTCAATTTCTTCTGCTATGCGTTCGTTTTTTTCTATTATTCCACCTTGTATGGTCTTGATTTCCGAAAGGAGTGTTGTTCCTCCTGATATCAACTGCACTTCTCGCGGAACCTCTAGGGCATAGCGCCCGAAGCATACAATTTTTGTTTTTAAAAATAGTGTTTCCAGGCGTTTGCTGAGTTTGAAATTTTCAGGCATTATGATCTCCTTGGCTGAATTTTTTTTCGCGTAGACGGATAGAAATCCCATCGCAATAACTGTGATCGTGAGAAAAATTGTTTTTTTTATCTTATTATTCATGGATTAATCCCATTTTGCCGTCTTGGCAATTTGTACGATGGAATACAGCATGGATGCCATTACATTTGTATCGGCATAGCTGTTCTGGTGGTCATAACCATTCGCTTCCGCCATGCCATGTACGAAAAGTGTGCCTGCGATGTGCCGGGCAGAACGGTCTGACGGCACCGTTCCATCACCACGTGCACTGGCTGGCTGTAGCTTTAACTTTAAGAATTTACCTCCGGCCTGGACCAAGAGTTGTCCCTTTGCATCATCTTCAAGTAGTTTCCATTTTTCAGGTAACGGCTCGAATTTATTCCAGGGGTCATTTGAACCACTGTGAAGACCTTCAATTAATTTAAATACCACATCACCGTAACTTAAAAAGTTTCTGGATGAACAATAGCTTGCGTAAGTATTTGTATGGAAGGTTTTCTCTATGGATGATAAGAATTCTGCGGCGTTTTTTATTCGCCTCATTGTTTTTTCTATGCCGCCACCTTTTTCACGAGGGATGTCTGCGGGATTTACCCAGTTTGGATTGATTAGCCTCCACCACGCATTGGGTGGCTGAAGGTAAATGCTCTCCAGTGCAGTGGCCTTATCGCGAGGCCAGCTCCATAGAATTTTATCCTGTGCATCCACAATTTTCAGCCAATCCTGGCCATATGCCGCGCCTGGCATCATTTCCAGTGGCGCCGGTGCGTTTGCCAGAATGGCGGTTGCGTGCGCACCGTCGATGCCTAGAATGCTGGCTTCTATTTCTGCTATAGAACCTTCTCTTTCCTGAAAGCCAAAACGCATGCGTTTATATGCCCCTGCGGCACCAATGGTTGGCATCACGTTGTGATAAATTCCCAGAATTTTCACATCTTTATCATCAAGCATCTTCCCATAGCTGGGGTGTATCAATGCACGGGCCAGCAAGCCCCCCATGCTATGCGTGACGATGATGACTTCGTTACATTTGAATCCGCGTTCCTGGTAGCCTTTGACCAGGCCGCGTAGTCTCTTTGCAATGATGATGGCAGATTCACCATTGCTCTTTATAAAGTTGTAGCCCATCGCGTGCACTGGATACCAACAGGGCGAAATTTTCTTCAAGTCGTTGACATTAATGGCTTTGCCAGATGACGCGCCAAAATTTGTTGGATCTTGCAAAAGCAGTGCGCCAAGGCCACTTGTTTGACGCCAGAGAGGATGTGGCTTACCGTCGAAAATCATATTATTGAGATGCAATTCGGCTGCCCGCAACATTGTTCCGTACGCACCAGCAAATAACACTTCACTCCATCCTCTCCAACGGGCTATTTGTGCTGGACTTTGATACGAGCAGGCTTTACCTTGATTCGGACGTGTTGTTGTCGCGATCCTGTTGGTTCCCATTAAAGGAGGAATAGGTGTAAAACTGTCTGGCACATTTTGATGCCGCGCATCTGCAGCCTTGGTTTCCGCACCATCTGGATCAAAACGACTGTTGCTTTCGGTGTAATGGTAGTATTCCACTTCGGTTTCATTGGGATCAAACACCAATTGACGCTGCCGTGGCGACGCATCTTTGAACCAGCCACCCAAGCCATTGTTTGTGAGGACAGCGGCCTTGCCTCCCGCACCCATCATATCGTCTGGCCGCCAGGCCCGATTGTCTGGACGGCCCAATTCTTCCTGGCGAACCTTGCTCATCCTTAGATTGCTACCCATCACGCCTGGCAGGAAAATGACAGGAATTACCTTTCCTGGCGGTAGGGTGACGTCATGTCGGGCGGTATCTTTTGTTTCCGTCATCGAGACGGCGAGTTCTGCCCAGCCTCCCACGCCTTGACCAAACTTCTCAGGATGATTGCCGCGGTTATTCAAGTCATCACATTTGCTCATGGCAGTTCTCCCTTATAGCGAATGATGTAACTATCCATGCCGGTGGATTTTTGTAGTTGCGTGGAACCGTCCTCCGCGCTTTTGCCGGCCATGTTGCCGTCATCGCGCAGGATTTCAAAAGCAACGCCAACAGCTGGCGTATCGTCGGCATTCACCAGCAACACTTCCTGATCAAAACTGCTGTGTGGCCGTTCATTCAACTCCTGCGACACGCTCTTCGGCGCCAGGGTTTCCAGGTTGCCGTTGAAGAGTACGGGGGATGAGGTGAAGAATTGCACCTTGTCGCTGATTTCCAGCATGTGGTTGGCGCCGTGCAGGCGTACGCCTTTCTTGCCCTTGATGTTGACCCAGTCCGCTTCGCTGATCAGCGACAGCACTTTCTGGGCGAGGATTTCCACCTCGTCGCTGTGCGCCTGGATGGACACCTTGCCGCTGGCGGCGATCAGTTTCATGCCGGCCTTGTGCACGAACAGGCTGAAGGTGTTGGCGATGCTGGCAAACATGCTGTCGCCGCTGGCGAGTGAAATATGCTTGCTGCTGCTGAGCGCCACATGCTCGCTGGCGGCCAGGTGGATGGATTGGGCCGTGCTCAGCTCGATGCCGGCCGGGCTGGCCAGCAGCAAATGCGCTTCGGACAGCTCCGGGAAATCGCCACCGGCGCCTTTGATGGCGGCGTTTTGCCGCTGGATGGACTCGGCCACGGCGCCTTGCTGTGCTGCGCTGTCTTGCGCACCCGCGTCGACGGCCATGCCGGCCAAGCCTTGCTGCAGCTGGCGTGCCTGCGCCAGGCGGGCCTGTGTTTCGTCGAGCTGTTTGACTGATCCCGTTCCCGTTGATGTTTCTGTAGTGATCAGCATGCCTTTGGCTGCGCGCAAGGCGCCCCAGGCGCTGCTGGCCAATTCAAAACCGACGCCGCGCGCTTCCTTGCGGCCGGCGTTGTCGTCGATGCGGGTGATGCTGCCCAATGAAAGCCGGCTATCCTGGTGCTCGCTGCGCAGCTGCGCCTGGATCGCGCCCTTGGTATCGTCGAGCACCAGATGGTTGGCGCTGCGCGCGCCCAGTTCGCGGCTGCGCAAGCCGGACAGGGCGCGCTGCTGCGGCAGCTGCCACGGCGGCGGATTGGCGCTGTTGTAGACCACGCCGATGACGATGGGATGGTCGATATTGCCGTCCTGGAATTGCACGACGACTTCCTGGCCCACGCGCGGCAGGGCGATCTGTCCCATTTGCGGCCCCGCCATCGGCATCATGACTCGTATCCATGGCGAGCTGCGCTCATCGAATTCGCCCAGGCGGTCCCAGTGAAATTGCAGGCGGATGCGTCCCAGCGCATCGGTATGGATTTCCTCCCCGGCCGGCCCGACCACCAGCGCCGTCTGCACCCCGGCAACGATGCACGGCGTGCTGTTGTAGCCGCGTCCCGGGCGCCAGCGGATGTCCCGGCGCACGCACACCAGTTTGTTCGCATAGTGCGAGGGCGCGCTGGGGCCAATCTGATAGTTATTGCTGGCGCTATGCTCGGCTGACAAAATCAGGTATTCGCGTTCGGCAATACTGTCCGGACGCTTCTGGCCAGGCTGATAGCGTTTTTCCTCGGCGCTGAAATGGCCATCGAGCCGGAAACAAAGACCGGGTTGCGCGCCACGGTGATTGCCGGCCGCCTCGAAATACTGGCGCAAATGGTCGCTTTCTTCCATGCGGCGCTGTGCCAGAGACTCCCCATCATCGACATTCTTATAACCATAGGCGCCCGTGTTTTCGTACAGTTCGTGGGCAAATACATCACCCTGGCGATTCAGGGAGTAGCCGCTGGCAAGGCGTGGCTGGGGATTTTTATAGTCGAAACTGGCCAGTGTCATTTGCCCGGAGCCGATCCGGCGCACGGCTTGCCACTGTTGCAAGCCATCGTCTTCCATGGAGCCCGACTCGGAGTGGAAGCGCATGGCGCCATCGCCGGCCGCCGTGGCGACCATGTCCGCCAGGGTGCTGTTGTCCGCGAGCCAAAGCGTATGGCCATCGGCGCGGTGTTCGTACCAGTAATGCCAGCCCAGCGCCTCCCAGCGCCGGTGCAGGTGGTTGTAGTCGGTTTCATTGTGCTGGTTGGCGCAGGTGATTTGCGGGTCGTCGCCGTGGATGCTGGTTTTCCAGTCGCGCTGTTCGTAGTGGGCAAAGGTCGTTTCGGTCAGCTGCATCACGCTTTGGCCATGAAAGGACACATTGTCCTGGCGCAGCCGGGCGAAGGCCAGCCATGGTTGCAGTACCATGCGGTACCACGCAAAGCCGCCATCGGCGCGCAGCAGGCAAAACTCGCCCACATAGCCGTTAAAGTAGCGCAGCGTGCCATCGTCGCGCACCATGGAAATGGTCACCATGCGGCCCAGCATGGCCTTGAGTGCGATGTGCGCATCATCGGACAGCAGTTCGGCCTCGAAACGGAAGTCGCGCGACACTTCTTCCCTGGCGGTCAGCGAATTGACCAGCACGATGGCGCCACCTGGTCCATCTGCATGGGGGAAATCGATCTTCAGCAGGCGCCGTTCTTGCGCGGCGAGGTCGAAAGCCGACAGTGCCGCCTGGATGCTTGCATGCATGGCCTGCCTCCGTTAAAGCGATGTGATCAGATGAGCGCCACAGGCGGTGGCATCGCCGTCATAGGCGTAGGGCTTGCCCATGTGTTTTGCGCCGGCGCCATCGGGCGTGATGGCAAAGTTGCCCTTGCACTTGGGGCAGAACGTGGTGTCATCGGCCAGCGCCGCCGTCTTCCCCATCACGGTAGTACCGGACGATGCGCTGGTGACCTTGCCGCCGTGATCGGTTGCGTCTCCAAGCCGGATGACGCCGCGTCCCGCATGTTTCATGCTTGCCTCGCTTTCCAGGGATGAACTGCTCAAGCCAGCTGCAGCAGATAACGCACTTCCGCGCCGCGGACCTTGTTTTGTGCTGTCTGCAAGAACGTCGTCCAGCCCAGGCGCCGTCTTTCTGACGGGGTGGCGCTCAGGAGCAGGGGGGTAATACATGGCGGACTCAGTATCAGCCGCACTTCATATTGCAAGTCCGGTACGCCAAACAGCGCCAGCATCTTTGCCAGCGCCGCCGCGCCTGCGCTGCGCGGCAGGAAGCGTTGCAGGCCAGCGGGATCGAGCGGGCCGATATGCAGGCAGACGCGCATGTCCTGGCGCCACAGCCGCAGGCCAAGCGTTGCGCCGCGCGCCAGGGTAAAGTTGACGCTGCCGAGCAGGCTGCGGCGGTTTCTTTCCAGATAGTCCCAGCCACCGACAAATTGCTGCACGGTGACGGGGACGCCGCAGTATTCGGCCAGCACGGGTCCAATCGCCTGCGCGGAGACGGGGCGGCAGCGCAGCAGGCCCGCGTACCAGGCCGCGACGTCCTGCGTCACGGCATCAGCTTCGCCGCCCGGCGGCAGCGCAGCGCGCCGCACGCCGGCCAGTGCCGTCAGCAAAGGCAGTTGTACATCCGTGGCCTGGGTCTGCAGCGTGGATTCCAGCCGATACTTTTCCCACGCCTGGTAATACAGCGTGAGCATGCGGTGCGAAAAGATATCGAGGAAGGCCGAGACGCCAGCGTCTTTGCTCGACAAGCGGTAGGCGGCGATGCGCTCCGAGTGGTGCAAGGGCAAGGTGCCGCCGACGCCCAGAAAACGCATGAACCTGGGTATCAGGATCAGCTGTTCATTCTCGTCGAGCGAGAGCTGTTCGATTTCACTGGCGGGAAAACTCAAAGACACGCTGTTCTTGAAGCGCAACACCTGGCCGAAGGCTTGCACATGGGACACGTTCTGGCTACGTAGCCAGCACAGCAGAATACGCACCGCCTGCACGAACTGGTAGCGGTAGGGCTCGGCCAGCAAGTGATGCATTACACCAGATTCTGCAGGCCGCTTCTTGGTTTGCATCGGATCAGCTCCTCTCCGCTTTGCCCTGACAGCACCACCAGTTCGATGAAACTGTTGATTTGCACATACAGCCCAAGGAAGTGATCGATCACCTGCACAAACAGGTGCATGCTGGTGCCGACGAACGCCTCCTCGTCAAGCGTGATGCGCACTTCCACGCCATGCGCCAGCGAGGTGCCGCGCTTGTGCCGCAGCCATGTCGTGGTCGGCGAATGCGCCAGCGCGACGATGCCGCCGATCTGGCGTTGCGAGCTTGCCGATTGAGACTGATCATACAGCGTCAGCATTTCACGCAGCGCCGGCAGACCATCCTGGACCAGCGCGTGATGATTCAGTGTCAGGTGCGAAATCAGGCGCCAGTGCAGGCCCGCGCCCTGTGAAAAGCGTCGCGGCTGGCTGGGGCGTCGCAGCATGTGCAGTGCGGGTCCGCCGCCGCACGGTTGCAAGTCTCCTTGCGGCTGGCCGTATTTGAGCGACAGCGGAAGGTCGCGGTTGCTGCACGTCAGCGACAGCGACAAGCTGGCTTTTTCGTTGATCAAGGGATTGAAGTCGCTGTCGACCAGCGTGATTTTCTTTTCGTGGCCAGGACTGTTGATGGCCAAAGCCATGTCGTGGCGCACGACCCAGTAGTGTCCTTGTTGCGCCGTCCCTTCGCCATGGCGCAGGCTGTACAGTGGGCGAAATTCGGTCAGCGTGCTTTCGCCTCCACGTTGGCGCAGCAAACGCACCGCATCGACAGTGACGACTTCGTAGCCATGGGCATGGGTAGCATGGGCCAGCACGGAGTAGTCGGTTTTCTGCTGGGTGACGGCGATCGGCACGCCTTCCTGGCGGAAGAGATTGACGGCAGGACTGCAGCCCAGCCTCAAGTTGTCGCTGGAAATGCTGGACAGCATGCGCGCCGCAGCGCAATCGGGCCGCAAACCGGCCATGCACAGATGCAGGGTAAAGCGCTGGCAACCAGGCGGCAGGGCCGCACCCAGCGCCGCGATATCGATGTCGAAGAAATTGAATTTTTCCGGATACGCAAAATATTCGCTCAGGATGCGGTAGGCCGGCTGCGAGCGGGCACCGAAAGGTATCAAGGCATCCGTGTCGGCGAAGCCGACGGGCGTCAACGGCACGGCGGGTAACGCCATCCATTGCACCGCGTCGATGGACACAAAAGCGCAGACTGCATGCAGGAACAAGGCATCGCGCAAGGCGGCGGAAAAAGAAGCTTCGCCATCGATGAAAACGCGCAGTGACGCGGGCGCCGCGTCAAGATGCCGGATGCCGATGTTCAGCGAGGAACTGGCTGATACGGGCAGGCGCACGCCTGGCGGCGGCTTGATCATCGCATCGAAAACCGTGCTTTCCAGTACCGATGCGCCTGTCGTCATGGCGTAGACCGTCTTGAAGCGGCAGCGCACGCCGCGCACAGGCGTGGCGTCCATTTCGCTGCCGGCCGGCAGGTGCGCTACACCCGTTCCAGCCGCTGGGGCGCACTGGTGCACGATGGTGCACGATGGAAATGGACGCAGATAATGCGGGAACAGGGCTTCGAACAAGGCTTCGGTAAATTGCGGATAGTCGTCATCGAGCCGTTTCGAGATGCGTGCCGCCAGCATGGCCACCGATTCGATCAAGTGTTCGACGTGCGGATCTTCGCAAGACTCGCCGGACATGTGCAATTTGCCGGCGATTCTCGGATAGCGTTCGGCAAACTCACGGCAATGTCGCCGCAGCATCACCAGCTCGCGTTCGAAATACGGCAGCAAGTCCTCCATCTCGATCTTTCCTGTGTCTTCACGCGGAATGGCCAGTATCCGAGCGTTTGCTCCAAGGTAAATTGCGTTTGCGCAATAATTGAGCAGGGTTGCTGCGCAACATCAAGGACTTTCAAGCTGGCAACATCAGACTGGCAAGGCAGCATGATTCCAACGGTCAATATGGAGAACGCCATGACATTGCCATCCAAATTACTGTGGTCCGAGGGGCTGGCCATCGGCCCCCAGCAATTCCAGCAGCTGGACCGCTACCATGAAGCGCGCCTGCAACGTCTGGCCTCACTCATCAATCCACATTTATGGGGCGTGCATGGCGTCAGCTGGAATGCGGATGCACTGGCCAACAATAGCCTGCGGGCGGACGCCATGTCGCTCGTCTTTCAGGATGGCGAACTGTTTGACGCGCCGCTTGGCGATGTCTTGCCCGGTGCGGTTGACCTGTCCAAGCTGCCTTCCAGCGAACATAGTTTTACGTTTTATGCCGCGCTGCCCGCGCTGCAGGCACACGGCGGCAATGTGAGCGCTGCCGGCGCGCGCTATGTCCAGGCGGATATCGAAACCCCGGATCTGTACAGCGAGGCAGTGAGCATCGACGTGGCTTACCTGAAGAAACGCGTGTATCTGCTGTCGCAACTGGATCCCCTGAATGACTATCTTGCCATTCCGGTGATCCGTTTGTACCGCGCCGGCAATGGCGGCTTTGAAATCGATGCCTCCTTCATTGCGCCGGGCCTGAGCGTCAGCGCCGAGCCTTCGCTGCAGAAAATGCTCGAGTCGCTGATCGACCGCATGGGCGCGAAAATCGAGGCGCTATACAGCCGCCACCGTCAGCCCGGCAAAAATACGGTGGAATTTCATGGCGGGGATGTCTCCTCGTTCTGGATGCTCAACACCTTGAGCACGGCCAGCGCCACGCTCAGTCATTGCGCCAGTTACCGGCGCCACCACCCCGTGTATTTGTTTGAAAAACTGATGGCATTGGCCGGTGGCTTGATGACGTTTTCGAAAAAATACACACTGAGCGACTTGCCGGCGTATTGTCACGACGACGCGGCTCCCGGTTTCGGCAAGCTCGATGGCATCATTCGCGACCTGATCGATACGGTGCTGCTGTCGCGTTACTTCCCGATTGCACTGTCCAACGACACGCAACAGAACACCCACTATCACGGCTTGCTCGATGCCAAGCGGATTGACCGCCAGACCGAACTCTGTCTTGCTGTCAACGCCGATATGCCGGCGCTGGAACTGGTTGCCACGGTGCCGTTGCAGTTCAAAATATCCTCTCCGGACAATATCGAACTATTGCTTGGCCGGGCACTTCCGGGGGCCGAGTTGCGCCATATGGCCCAGGTTCCTTCAGAAGTGCCGGTGCGGCCCAATACGTATTACTTTTCGATCGACAACAAAGGCAGTATTTATGACAGCATGATCAAGGCCCAGGCGATTGCGATTTATGTGCCATCCGGGATAAAAGGGCTGAAGCTGGAACTGTTCGGTATCAGTGGCGCCGCCGCGCAATGATGGTGGGTGTTGCGAGCGGGTTTCTTGTCAAAAGATTGCCCTAAGCAATAGACTTGCCCCTGCAGTTGACGTTATCATGTTTTTGTAAGTGTCGGTGGCTGAGCAGTCGGCGCCTGGTTGAAACATGGTGACAGCGAGAGTGAGCATGGGCATGGCGAATGATGCGTGATGTGCCTGGCGGCGGGATGGGCAGGGCAGCGGTGCGCCGCTGCGGCCGCGCATTGCTGCTGGCGTTGTGTGTTGCCGCGGCCCCTGCCGCCGTACCGGCTGCGACGCCGGCCACGGCCACGATCACTGCGGCGCCGCACCAGGGTCAACGCGTGCTGTTTCTCAACGCTTACGATTACGGCCGCGCCGGCGTGGAATCGTACACGCGCACCTATGTGGCCGCCATGGCCGCCGCAGGCCTGGCCAGCGAAGACATCATGGTCGAGCACCTGAACCTGAACACCCAGGGCGACCCGGCGCTGCGCAACGAGATGCGGGATTTGTTGCTTTTAAGATACACACAGATGATGGGGCGCAAGGCCGACCTGATCATCGCCATGCAGCAGCCGGCGCTCGATTTTTTGCTGTCCGACCTGGCGCCGCTGGCGCGCGGCGTGCCCGTGCTGGCGATTAACACCTCTGGCAAGACCTTGCCTGCCGGCAGCCCGCTGGCCATCTGGCAGCAAAAGGCGAATGTCGATTTTCCCGGCACCCTGGCGCAAGCGATGGCGCTGTTCCCGGAAACGAAAACCATCGTCATGGCCGTCGGCGCCAGCGAGGCCGACCAGGCCTTGAAGCGCGGCATGCAGCAGGCGGCGCAGGCGTGGCAGGGCAAGGTGGCCATGCGCTATCTCGATGACCTGACCCTGGCGCAGATGCGCGTGGCCGTGGCGCACCTGCCCGCCGATACGCTGCTGGTGGCGGGTAACGTCAACCGCGACGTGGACGGCGCCATCGCCACGCCGGTGCAGTTTGCCGGCGAACTGGCGCGGCTGGCGAATGTGCCCGCCTTCGGCATGTACAACACGAACGTGGGAAAAGGCATCATCGGCGGCTCCATCCTGCACATCGAAGGCGCCGCGCAGCAGGTGGCGCAGATGTCGCTGGCCGTGCTGGCCGGCAAGGCGCCTGTCGCGCCGGGCGCCTTGCTGCCGCCGGTCCGTCCGGTGCCCATGTATGACTGGGAACAGCTGCAGCGCTGGGATGCGGACTTCAGCCGGCTGCCGCCGCACACCCTGTTCTTCAACCGCCCGCCGCAGCTGTGGCACGAACACCGCGTCGCCGTGCTGTCGGTTGGCGCCGTGTTTCTCGCCATGGCGTGCATGCTGAGCGCCCTGCTGCTGCAGCGCCGCCGCCTGCGCCGCGCCGAGAGCGACGCGCGCGAAAGCGAGCAGCGCTTCCGCATCCTCGTCGAACATGCGCCGGAAGCCATCGTCGTGTATGACCTGGACCTGGACCGCTTCATCGATGCCAACAGCAGCGCGCAGCGCATGCTGGGCATGTCGCGCGAAGCGCTGCTGGCGCGTGGACCGTTCGACCTGTACACGGGCGAACAGCCCGATGGCCTGCCGCTGGGACTGATGATGGAAGAGCATCTGCGCCGCGCCATGCTCGGTGAACCGATCCTCGTTGAACGCAATGTGCGGCGCGCCGACGGCAGCATCTTCCCCTGCGAAGTGCGGCTGGTGCGCTTGCCGATGGAAGGGCGGCGCCTGGTGCGCAGCGGCATCGTCGACATTTCCGAGCGCAAGCACAGCGAGCAGGAGCTGCTCGGCTACCGCGACCACCTGGAAGAACTGGTGCAGCAGCGCACGGCGGCCCTGTCGGTGGCCGTCACCGAGGCCGAATCGGCGAACCGCGCGAAAAGCGTTTTTCTCGCCAACATGAGCCACGAATTGCGCACGCCCTTGAATTCCGTGATCGGCTTTTCGCAGATGATGGCCGATTCGAGCAGCATGTTCGAGGAAGAAAAGCATAACCTGGCCATCATCAACCGCGCCGGCCACCATTTGCTGACCTTGATCAACGATATCCTGGAATTGTCGAAAATCGAGGCGGGCCGCATGCAGCTGCAGGCGGGTCCCGTCGACTTGAACGGCTTGCTTGACGAGGTGCTCGAAATGGTGCGCATGCGTTCGGGCGACCAGGGCATCGCGCTGCGACTCGAACGTTCCGGCGTGCCGCCGCTGGTGCGCCTCGATGGCGCCAAGCTGCGCCAGGTGCTGCTCAATTTGCTGTCGAACGCGCTCAAGTTCATCGAGCAGGGCAGCGTGACCCTGTCGCTGGCGTGCCAGGCGGACGGCGACGGGCAAGTGGCGCTGGCGTTTGCCGTGCGCGATACGGGCAGCGGCATCGCGCAAGACGACCTGGAACGCATCTTTGAACCGTTCGTGCAGGCCGACAGCGCCGTGGCGCAGGCCGGCACGGGACTGGGGCTGACCATTTCGCGCGAATTCGTGCGCCTGATGGGCGGCGAGCTGCGCGTCGAATCGACCCTGGGGGCGGGCTCCGTGTTCCACTTCGACTTGCGCGCGCCCTGCGTGCAATGCCCTGCCGCCGCGCCGCTGGCGCCGGGCCGCGTGGCGCGCCTGCCGCCGGGCCAGCGCGGGCGCACGGTGCTGCTGGTCGACGATGACGACAACTGCCGCAAGCTGCTGGCCGGCTTGCTGGCGCCGCTGGGCTTCCAGCTGCAGGAAGCGGCGGGTGGCGTGCAGGCGCAAGCCATGCTGGCGGTGCAGCGCTACGACATCGTGCTCAGCGACTGGCGCATGCCGGACATGGACGGCCTGGCGCTGACGCGCTGGCTGCGCGCGCAGCCGGCGCTGGTGCAGCCGCGCCTGGTGATCATGACCGCTTCCGCCTTCGAGGAAGAAAAGCAGGAGGCGCTGGCGGCCGGCGCCGACGGCTTCCTGCGCAAGCCGATCGAGCAGGAACACCTGTTCGCCATACTGGAGCAGCAACTGGGCGTGCGCTTCCAGCGCACCGGCGCCATGCCGCCGCGCGTGCCGTCCGTCGCCTTTGACCTGCGGCAGTCGCTGGGCCAGCTGGGCGCGGACGAGCGGCAGGCGCTGCTCGAATCCGTGCAAGCCCTCGACTTGCGACGCAGCGCCATCGTGCTGGCCGGCGTGGCGACCAGCCTGCCGCAGCTGGCCGCGCATGTCGGCGCCATGCTGGAACAGCATCAGTACCAGCCGCTGTGCGCCCTGCTGGCGCAGCTGGCCAGCGAGCCGCAGGGCGAAGACGCATGACGATGCAGGCATCCAGAGGCGCGCGCCTGGGCGGCGTGTCCATCGTGCTGGCCGTCAGCGTGGCCTTGACCTTCGTCGTCACCGCGCTGCTGCTGGTGTTTGCCGTGCTGTTTTACCAGTCCGAACGCGAGCAGCGCTGGCAGCAGCTGCATCGCAGCCTGGCCGTGAGCGCGGACCAGCTGGCCGTGGCCATCGAACTGCCCTTGTGGAATCTCGATGAAAAGCAGATGCAGGCCATCATGCGCAGCATGCTGGGCAAGCGCGACCTGGTGGCCAGTTCCCTGACGCCGGGCATCGGCAAGGAGGCGCTGGTCCTGCGCCGCACCGCGAGCGGCGCCATCGACAGCTTTTCCTCGCTGTCCGCCGAACCGGGCTGGCTGGTGCAGCGGCGCCCCGTGACGATGGGCGGACAAGTCATCGGCAGCGTGGCCGTGTATGCGACGCCGGCGCTGCTGCATGCGCAGCTGCGGCAGCGCGCGCTGGGCATCGGCGCCATGATCGTGGCGCTCGACGTGATCCTGGTGGCCAGCATCTGGCTGCTCATGTGGTGTCTGATGCTCAAGCCCCTGAAGGCGATCGGCCAGTATGCGGCCGGCGTCCAGGCGGGGCAGGGAGAAGCATTCGGCACGCCGCCGAAAGCGTGGTTCCTGGGCGAACTGCGCACCTTGTACCGCTCCATCCGCGACATGGTGGCGCTGCTCGACAGCCGTTACCGCGCCTTGCAGCGCAGCGAGGAGCGCGTGCAGATGGCCACCGGCGCGGCCAGCATCGGCATCTGGGACTGGAACGTCATCAACGATGCCTTGCAGTGGGACGAACAGATGTACGCGCAGTTCAAGGCCGATGCCGACAGCACGGTTGCGCCGGCGGCGATCTGGCGCGCGGCGCTGGTGCCGGACGACGTGCCGGCCGCGAAAGAGGCCCTGCGCGCCGCGCTGGGCGCCGGCCAGGCTTTCACGCACGAGTACCGCATCCTGTGGCCCGATGGCGCCATCCGCTACATCAAGGCCGATGCCGTGATCTTCCGCGACGGGCGGGGCCAGCCCATGCGCCTGGTGGGCTCGAACTACGACATCACGGCGCACCGCGAGGCCGAACTGGAACTGCTGCGCCACCGCCATCATCTGGAAGAACTGGTGGCCGAGCGCACCAGCGCCCTGTCGGTGGCCGTCAGCCAGGCGCAGGCGGCGAACCGCGCCAAGAGCACCTTCCTGGCGAACATGAGCCATGAACTGCGCACGCCCTTGAATTCCGTGATCGGCTTTTCGCGCCTGATGGCCGCCTCGCCCAACATGCAGGACGATGAAAAGCGCAACCTGGCCATCATCCACCGCTCCGGCAATCATTTGCTTACCCTGATCAATGAAATCCTCGACCTGTCGAAGGGCGAGGCGGGGCGCCTGCATGCGCAAACGGCCGTGGTGGCGCTGGCGCCCCTGCTGCAGGAAGTGATGGACATGCTGGGCATGCGCGCCGAGCAGCAGGGGCTGGCCCTGCGCCTCGATTGCGCGGGCTTGCCGGCGGCCGTGGTGCTCGACGCGACGCGCCTGCGCCAGGTGCTGCTGAACCTGATGTCGAACGCCGTCAAGTTCGCCGGCGGCGGCGAGATCGCCTTGCGCGTGCGTGGCGAGCGTCGCGATGGCGGGCTATGGATGCTGTCGTTCGCCGTCAGCGACACGGGCATCGGCATCGCCCCGGAAGACCAGCAGCGCATTTTCGAGCCCTTCGTGCAGGCCGACAGTGCGGGACCGAAGGATGGCACGGGCCTGGGCCTGGCCATCTCGCGCGAATTCGTGCAATTGATGAAAGGCGAACTGACGGTCGAATCGACGCCGGGGCAGGGCGCCACCTTCCGTTTCAGCATACCCGCGCAGGCGGCCGAGGCGCCCGTGCAGGTGTCCGTGCCGTTGCCAGTGGCGCCGGCGCCCGAGGCGCCGCCGGCACTGCGGGCGCAGGACTTGCTGCTGCTGGCCGGGGACGAGCGCGCGGCCTTGCTGGTGGCGTTGCGCGAATTGAACCTGGCCAAGGTGGCCCTGCTGCTGGGCGCCTTGCCGCCTGCAGCGGCGCCCGTGCTGGCGCCGCTGCAAGCCATGCTTGACCAGCATCAGTACCGCCAGCTGTGCGACTTGCTGGAGAGTGAGGGCGCGCTGGCGCCCGCTTGAAAAGTGTGGGCTGACAACATCGGATTCGCTGAAAAGACGGACTAAGTGGCGCCGATGGATGGTGCTAAATTGCAATAAAGATTATGATGATAGTACGTAGTTCATCGCAAAGAAATGTCTTGTCCAGCGCGGCAACCGATCGCCGCGCCTCATCCAAAGCTGAGAGAACTGCTACATGCACCGCGATTTTTCGGAAGTGAACTCGAAGGGCGAAGTACTGATCGTTGAAGATACGCCGGCTTCACTGAAACTGTTGAGCGATTTGCTGGGCGGCGCCGGTTATGCCGTGCGCCAGGCGCCAAACGGCGAACTGGCCCTGTGGACGGCCCAGGCGCGTCCGCCGGAGCTGATCCTGCTCGACGTGCGCATGCCGGGCCTCGACGGCTTTGAAGTGTGTCGCCGCCTGAAGGAGATACCGTCGCTGCGCCAGGTGCCGGTGATCTTCCTGTCGGCCCAGTACGATACGGACGACAAGGTGCGCGGCTTCGCGCTGGGCGCCGTCGATTTCATCGCCAAGCCCTTCCAGGCCGAGGAAATCCTGGCCCGCACCGACGCCCACGTGCGCCTGGCGCGGGCGCAGCTGCAGCTGGCGCAGGAGCGCGCCAACCTGGAACGCAGGGTGGCCGAACGCACGGCTGAACTGGAGCAAGTGGCCAGCACCCTGGCGCGCGAAGTGCAGATCCGCCGCGCCAATGAAGAATTGCTGCGCCTGTCGGGCCAGGTCTTCGAAGCGACCCAGGACGCCATCCTGATCACCGATGCGGCCGGCGTCATCGTCACGGCCAATCCCGCCTTTACCCGCATCACCGGCTACGCGGCGCAGGAAGTGGTGGGCACGGACATCATGCGCCTGCACGCCGAATACACGGGCGAAGCTGTGCTGCTGGCCCTGCGCCAGGGCTTGCGCAGCAGCGGCTGCTGGTCGGGCGAGGTGCAGACGCGGCGCAAGAGCGGCGACACCTATCCCTGTCTGCTCAGCGTCTCCACCGTGCATGGCCCGGACGGCGCCGTCGTCAACTACATCGGCGTCTTCCTCGACATCAGCGAGCGCAAGGCCGAGCAGCATCTGATCGATTTCCTCTCCTACCACGACGCGCTGACGGGTTTGCCGAACCGCGTGCTGCTGCGCGAGCGCTTCGAACAGGCGCGCGCGAACGCGCAGCGCGACGGCCAGCAGGTGGTGCTGATGTGCCTCGACCTGGACCGCTTCAAGAACATCAACGATTCGCACGGCCAGGCCGTGGGCGACAAGGCGCTGCAAGTGGTGGCGCGTTTCCTGTCAGGCTGCGTGCGCGAGGGTGACACGGTGGTGCGCCAGGGCGGCGACGAATTCCAGATCCTGCTGCAGGACGACGCCCTGCTGGGGCGCACCCTGGGCCTGGCGCAAACGATCCTGGCCGGCTTGCGCGAAGAGCTCAGCGTCGATGGCGAGCGCCTGGCGCTGACGACCAGCATCGGCATCGCCATGTGCCCGGCCGACGGCGACAGCCTCGACGACGTGCTGCGCCACGCCGATACGGCCCTGGTGCGCGCCAAGGAAATGGGGCGCGACCATTACGCCTTCTTCACGGAGCGCATGGGCAGCGATATCCGCGCCCGCCTGGCGATGCAGCAGCAGCTGCGCGGCGCCATCGGCCGCGATGAATTCGAAGTGCACTACCAGCCGCAGATGTGCTTGCGCACGGGCGCCTTGTTGGGCGCGGAAGCCCTGCTGCGCTGGGATAATCCGGTGCTGGGCAAGGTGCCGCCCGGCCTGTTCATCGCGCTGGCCGAGGAATACGGCTTGATCACAGCCATCGGCGAATGGGTGCTGGAAAGCGTGTGCGCGCAAATCCGCGCCTGGCACGATGCGGGCCTGGGCAGCGTCAAGGTGGCCGTCAACCTGTCCGGCAAGCAGTTCGCGCAGGACCGCACGGTGCCGTTCGTCGAGGCGGCCTTGCGCAAATACGGCATCGCGCCCGCCTGCCTCGGCATCGAGATCACGGAAAGCACGGTGATGGGCGACCCGGACAAGGCGGTGGCGGCCCTCACTCGCCTGAAGGATATCGGCGTGGGCATTTCGCTCGACGACTTCGGCACCGGCTATTCCAGCCTCGGCTACCTGAAGCGTTTTCCCATCGACGTGCTGAAGATCGACAAATCCTTCGTCGACGACGTCACCACCAGCAGCAGCGACGCGGCCATCGCCCGCTCCGTCATCTCGCTGGCGCACAACCTCGACATGCGCGTCATCGCCGAAGGCGTGGAAACGCGCGCACAGGTCGACTTCCTGACGGAGCACGGCTGCGACGAAATGCAGGGCTATTACTTCAGCCGCCCCCTGGCCGCCGAAGCCTTCACGGCCTTGCTGCGTGAACGGCGTACGCTGGCCGTAGCGTAGGAGGCATGCACTGCGGTGCGGCCAATGCACCATGCCGGTGCATCCGCTGCAGCGCGGTGCATGATTCTCACTTTTCCTTCCCCTGACGCTGGCATATATCCTGCTTAGGTAATCGCTTATTTACGCGATTGCCCCGCATGCCAGACAGCACCCGTCCCGTCACGCCTTTACCAGCCAGCGCCCACAGCGCCTGGCAGGCGCATTTGCGCCTGGGCTTTGCGCTGCACGATGGCGTCAGCCGCCTCGTCGAGCGCACGCACAGCGGCCCCCTGCGCGTGCAAAAGCCCCTGTACCCGGAAGGCGACGCCGTCTGCCACGCCATCATCATCCATCCACCGGGCGGCGTCGTGGGCGGCGACCAGTTGGCCGTCGACGCCACGCTGGGCGAGGGCGCGCGCGCCTTGCTCACTTCGCCGGGCGCCGCCAAATGGTACCGCGCCAACGGCCATGTCTCGGGCCAGCACATCGTGCTGCGCGCCGGTAGCGGCGCCGCCATCGAGTGGCTGCCGCAGGAAAGCATCTTCTTCGACCAGGCCTGCGTGCGCCTGCGCCACGAGGTGGAGCTGGCGCCGGACGCCAGCTACATCGGCTGCGACATCGTCTGCCTGGGGCGCAGCGCCTCGGGCGAAATTTTCAATACGGGCAGCATCAGCCAGCAGGTGCGGATCCGCCGCGGCGGCAAGCTGCTGTGGTGGGAGCAGGGCGTGCTGGCGGCCGGCGGCGCGCTGATGGCCAGCCCGCTGGGCCTGGGGGGACACACCGTGTGCGCCACCCTGATCGCCATCGGCACACCCATTTCTGCCGCCGTGCTGGCGGCCGTGCGCGGGATCGCCGTGCCGGCCGGCGCCGCGTTTGGCGCCACGCACATGAAGTCACTGGTGGTGGTGCGCCTGCTGTGCGGCGACAGCGAGGCTGCACGCCGCATCATGCTGGCCGCCTGGCAGTTGCTGCGCCCCGCCATGCTGGGACGCGACGCTGTCGTGCCCCGCATCTGGAACACTTAGCATCTGGAAC
>NZ_JABXFH010000090.1:0-8952 GCF_013372745.1 Janthinobacterium sp. BJB401
GCCTGCCTGTGGACTTCGGTGCTGTCGTTCCCGCGGTTTTACTATTCACCGCCTGCGCATTCCTGGCCGCGCGCGCCAATTGCCGGTGAGCGGCGATCGCGCCGGCCTCGGCATCGGACTGGAACGGTACGGCGGCAGCGGCCGCCACTTCGCCATCAGGCTGGCAAGCGGGCGCCAGCGGCGTAAAATCCTGCGCCCGCACCTCCGCCTCCCATGCGGCCCGCTGCGCCAGCACAGCAACGGGCACGGCAGGCGCGGCGCGCGCTTGCGCCAGGGTCAGCACGGCGCCCAGGCCGCTGGCGGCCGCCACGCGCGCGCCCATCTGGGGCAAGGCGCCATCGGCGGCGCGGCAAAAGCGCTGCAAAATGGTTTTGATGATCGACGTGTGATCGACCACCTCGTGGCTGACGCTGCCCGGCGCGATCAGCGGCGACACGAGCAGCATGGGCACGCGCACGCCGTAGCGGCGAAACGCAGGATCGTCGTCGATGGCGGCGCCAGGCGGCACATGGTCGAAAAAGCCGCCGTGCTCGTCATAGCTGAGAATGAGCAAGGTGCGTGCCCAGGCCGGTCCGCGCGACAGGGCCTGGTAGACCTGCGCCACCAGCGCCTGGCCGGCGCGGATATCGGCCGGCGGGTGGTCGTCATTGTCAAAGAAATGCGGATCGATCCAGCTGACGGAGGGCAAGGTGCCCGCCAGCGCATCGCCGATGAAGCCATAGCGGCGGGCGCTGGAGCCGAACGGTTCGTACATTTCCGACGAGCGGTAATGGTCGTCCGTCAGGGCCAGGCTCCAGGGTTTCCAGGCGGAATAGAATTTCCAGCTGACCTGGGCACGCTCGAGGTGGCGCACGAAAGACTTGTTCGCATACAGGGGCACGCGCTTGCTGTCGTGGCTGCCGGCCGCCTTGCCGCTGATGGCATACAGGCGGTTGGGCCAGGTGGCGCCCGGCACGGAACTGTAGCAGCGGTCGCAAACGCAGAACTCCCGCGCCAGGAAATCGTACATGGGCAAGTCTGCCCCATTGTAGTAGCCCATCACCAGGTCGATGTCGGGGTCGCCCGGATGCGTTTGCGCATAGTCGTCGACAAAGCCGCCATTATTGTTTTGCAATTGCTGCGCCACCGACATGCCCGTATGCGACGGGTCTTGCTGCGGGCCAAAGGCCGTGCGCCGCAAATGGTGCACGGGGTAGCTGACGCCCGCATGCACATTGGCATGGCTGGCGTGCAAGCCATCGATATCGGCGCGCCCGCCTTCCAGGCTCAGGTAGCCGAGCATGTGGTCAAACGAGCGGTTTTCCATCATCAGCACGACGATGTGGTCGATGCGCGCCAGGTTTCCAGGCACACCCACATCAAGCACACCCTCACCAGCAGCTGCGGCAGCAATCATCGGACCTCCCCGGCCGCGCACACGGTCGCAGCGACCCTGGTTCGACCAGGCCTGGCCAGTATGGTTCAGCTATGGCGGCCCGGCCTTGATGCACAACAACTCAATACGGCACGCGGTAGCGATAGCCCTTGAAACTGAAGATGGCCGCCTTCGGCTGCAATTTTTCCAGCACCAGTCCCGGCGCCAGCTCCTCGCCTTCGTGGCGCAGTACCTTGTCGATCAGCAGCAGGCGGTCGGCTGGATTCTTCGAATAGATATAGCCGCCGATGGCGACCGCAGGGATTTGCCGCTGTATCGGCTCGGGCAAGTCGCGCATGCCGGGCACGGTCTCTTCGGCAGCAGGCGCAGGCACGGCAGACGCAGGAGCGGGGACAGACGGCGCGGCCTGGCCGGGCGACTCCTGCTTTGGTTCCGCCACAGGCCTGGCATGGTGCACAGGCGCGGCGGTGGCCGCTGGCGGCACGGGCGTGACTTGCGCAACGGGAACCGGCGCAGGCGCGGGGGTCGCCGGTGGCGCAGCGGCTGGCATCGGCGCGGGCACAGCCTGGGCCAGCACAGCGGGTGCAGCCGTTGGTACCGTAGCCGTCGCCTGCCAAGGCTGCCACAGCAGCAATGCGGCCACCACGGCTACCGTCACGCCACCCAGCGCCAGCCAGACAGGCGCGCGCCGCGCCGCGCCGGATGCGGCGGCATCGTGCAGCTGCACTTGCGGTGCGTGGATCGACGGCAACTCGCCCAACTGGCGCTCGGCTTGCGATTTTTTCAGTGCTTCTAGTATGTAGGACATCTTATTTCCCCGCCACCATCGCCGTCGCAGCGGACGCCGCCACGGCAGGAGCTGCGCTGCTCAGGCGCGGCTCCGAATTGTCACCCAGCTGCATCAGGCGTATATACGTTTTCGGACCCGCCAGGCCATCGGCCCGCAGGTTCTGGCTTTGCTGGAAAGCCCGCAGCTGGCCCTGCATCTCGGCGTCGAGCGGCAGATTGGCGGCCGGCACAGGCAAGCCCCGCTGTTGCGCCAGGCGCTGCGCCAGCCAGTCCACGTCCGCGCCGCGGGCGCCCAGCGGCACCTCGTCGCGCCAGCTGCGCGGGGCGCGCCAAAAGGTCGTGAAAGCGCCATCGCTGCGCTGCGCCAGCTGGGACAGCGGCAGGCTTTGCTGCTTACCGTCGAGCATCAAGGTGGCCGTCTCGTCCTGCAAGCGCGTCAGCAGCGCCAGCTGTTCCCTGCCCTCCCCGTCGCGCAAGGCCAGCAGGGCGGGACGGTCCAGCACGCGCAGCTCGGCGATGCCGCCACGGCTGTGCAGGCAGCGCAGGCCGGCGCGGGCACCCGCCTGGCAAGCGTCGCCGGCCGGCAACTGCTCGCCCCACAGGCTGGCCAGCTGGCGCAGCACGGCGTTGCGGTCCTGCACGCTGGCCGGCGCGGGCGCGGATGCGGCGGCAGCCGCCACGGCGGACGCGGCCGGCACAGACGCGACCACGGCAGGTACAGCGGACGGGGACGGGCGCGGCATGAAATGCCAGGCCAGCGCGGCCGTGACCACGGCGCCAGCCAGCACGCCACCGGCCACGTGGGGCCAGCGCAGGCCCCGTCCGGCAGCCGGCTTGCCCTCTTCCGCAAACACTTCCTCGGCGGCACGGCGCAGGATCTGGCGCGTCACCTGCGGCTGGTTTTCCACGTAAGCGCCCAGCAGCGCGCGGTCGCACAGCAGGTTGATGCGGCGCGGCACGCCGTAGCTCATGGCGTGAATTTGCGCCATCAAGCGGGGCGCGAACGGCGTCTGCGCCGTGCTGCCCGCCACGGCCAGGCGGTGACGGATATAGCTGGCCGTCTCGTCCGCCGTCAGCGAACCGAGGTGATAGCGGGCGATCACGCGCTGCGCCAGCTGCTCCAGTTCCGGCCGCGCCAGCATGGCGCGCAATTCCGGCTGGCCGATGAGGATGATCTGCAGCAGCTTGCGCTCGCTCGTCTCCAGATTCGTCAGCAAGCGCAATTGCTCGAGCACGGCGGCGGACAGGTTTTGCGCTTCATCGATGATCAGCACATTGTTCTTGCCCTGCGCATGGCTGGCCAGCAAGTGCGCATTGATGGCGTCGACATAGCCTTTCACGCTGGACACGCCGGGCGCCACGGCGATGCGGAATTCCTCGCAGATCGACAGCAGCAATTCCTCGACGGACAGTTTCGGATTGAAGATATACGCGAGCTGGCAGTTTTCCGGAATCTGCTCCATGAAGCAGCGGCACACAGTGGTCTTGCCGGCGCCGATTTCTCCCGTCAGCAGCACGAAGCCGCCGCCGCTGCCCACGCCATACAGCAGGTGCGCCAGCGCTTCGCGGTGGCGCTCGCTCATGAACAGGTAGCGCGGGTCGGGGGCGATCGAAAACGGCGATTGCTTGAGCTGGAAATAATGCGTGTACATGGAGACCCTGCGGATGAAACGATCAAAATGCGCGGCGGCAAGCCGAACCCCTCATCGGGTGCGGGCGGGCGGCAACGGCTTGTATTTGGCGCAATACACTTTCGCCTTGCTGCGGAAGTAGACGATTTTACTGCCAGGCACGGAACCACGGACAGGAAAGGCGGAATTGTCGAGTTTATTGAAACGCAGGCCCGACACGCCGCGGATGGCCGGTTCCAGCTTTTCCGGCGTCGAGTCCGCCACCACGCCCATGAAGACGAGGGGACTGGTGTCGTCGCTGACGATTACGTCGGTAATCGGCGCGCCCCACAAGGTGGCGTCCGTGCGGAACCAGTAGGCGCCCCCTTCATGCTTGTAGGCGGGGCCGAAAGCCGTCAGCAAATAGGCATAGAAGGCCTTGTTGTCGATCTGGTCGATGCACAGCACGGCATTGCCCACCACTTGCCCGAACGTGGACGGCGGCGGCTTTTGCTGCGCCAGTACGCCGGACACGGGGACACCGAAGGCCAGCAGGGCGAACGCCGCCAGCAGGGCCGGCGCACGCCACGGGCGCGTCAATGAACGGCGCAGGCGCATGATCAGCGCTTGCGCTCTTCTTTCTTGACCTTCTTGGCTTCCTTCTTTTCCTTCATGGTCTTGGCCGGTTCCTTCTTGGCTTCTTTCTTGCTGTCCTGTGCCTTGCTCATTATCTACTCCATACCTGGGCGAAAATGCCTGGGCCATTATGACACTCCCCCATGAAAATGCCAGCCGAAAAGCAAAACGGCCGCACAGGGCGGCCGTTCCAGTCGTACGTCAGTGCCAGATCAATGCAGGCACAGGCGGCGGCGCGTCTTTTCGATCAGCTCCGCATCGTAGGGATGCAGGTTCTCGATAAAGAACAATTCCGTTTCCGCCTCGTCTTCCAGGCACATTTCGATCATGACCGGGCCATCGCTTTCGCGGCCCAGGAAATCCTTCGGCCAGCGGTTCTTGCGGTGCGTGCGCATCATTTCCATGCCCAGCTTGGCCAGCGGCGCCGACACACCGGCGGCCAGCGCCTCTTGCTGCCAGTCGTCCCAGTACTCGCTCTTTGCTGCCTTGTCGTTCATCATGCTCTTCCAACTCAGGTGTAAAAGGCGGACTTTACTCTTCATGGCGCCCCTTGCCAAGCAATACTACCGCGCGCGGCGCAGACCAGTGCGAAAAAATTGGCATTAAACAAGGCCAATTTCAATACCATTCACGTCATACAAAAATTCCTTTACTAACAATGACTTGCAAGCCACCCCTCGGGCAGGCCGCGTCAAGCGCCACACTATTTTACAATACCACTTAAATACCTCTTGACTAGCCATCGGGGCAACAATATAGTGCCTTCAGCTTTTCGCCGCCCGACAAATAAAAGAACCGAGACAGGCGCATTCAACCAAACGCGGGACTGCACAACATGATCGAATACATAATCGGCGTCGACGGCGGGGGCAGCGGAACCCGCGTACGCCTGGCGCGCCTCGATGGCGAGGAACTGGCGCAGGGACAAAGCGGCCCATCCGGCCTGGGACTGGGCATCGAACGGGCCTGGACCTCCGTGGCGCACGCCGTCACCCTGGCCTTCCGCGCCGCCGGCCTGGAACAGCCATCGTTGCAGCGCATGGCCATCGGCCTGGGCCTGGCCGGCGTGCACAACAAGCAGTGGGCCGCCAGCTTCGTCGAACACAATCCCGGCTATGCCTTTGTGGCGCTCGAATCGGATGCCCTGACCACCCTGCTGGGCGCGCACGCGGGCCAGCCGGGCGCCATCGTGGCCATCGGCACGGGCAGCGTGGGCGAAGTGCTGCACGCGGACGGCAGCCGCCATGAAGTGGGCGGCTGGGGCTTCCCTTCCGGCGACGAGGCGGGCGGCGCCTGGATCGGCATGCGCGCCATCAACCACGCGCAGCAAGTGGTCGACGGGCGCGTGCCCGGCAGCGCCTTCGCCACGGCCATTATCGACGCCTGCGGCGGCCAGCGCGACGCCATGCAAGTGTGGCTGGCGGCCGCCAGCCAGACCAATTTCGCGCAACTGGCGCGCCTGGTGCTCGAACACGCGGCCAGCAATGCCGTGGCGCGCACCATCCTGGTCGACGCGGGCCAGCAGATCGCGCTGATCGCCAGGGCGCTCGACCCGGCCGGCGCCTTGCCCGTGGCCCTGTGCGGCGGCCTGGCCGCGCCCTTGTCGGCCTACCTGCCGGCGGAACTGTTGCAACTGGTCGTGCCGGCACAGGGCGACTCGGCCGCAGGCGGTCTGCGCCTGATACGCAAGTACTTGCAGGAGCAATGACCATGCTGGCCAAACTGTCCACCTTCAAACCCAATCCGGCCAGCGACACGCCGCTCTACATGCAGCTGGCGAACATGCTATCGGACGGCATCGCCAGCGGCGACTGGCGCGCCAACCAGGCCTTGCCTTCCGAGCGCGTGCTGTCGGACATCCTGGAAATCTCGCGCGTCACGGCGCGCAAGGCCATCGACATGCTGTGTGACCGGGGCATGCTGACGCGCAAGCGCGGCTCGGGCACCTACATCACGCCCAAGCTGGAACAGCCGCTGTCGCGCCTGACGAGCTTTTCGGAAGAATTGCGCCAGCGGGGCTTTACGGCCGGCTCGCGCTGGCTGCAGCGCGATATCGGCTCGGCCGCGCCGCTGGAACTGCTGTCGCTGGGCCTGTCGCCGCACATGCCGGTGGCGCGCTTGCGCCGCCTGCGCACGGCCGATGAAGTGGTGATGGCGATCGAAACGACCACCATCCCCGCGCTGTACATGCCGGACCCGCAGCAGGTGACCGATTCGCTGTACGGCTACCTGGAGTCGCGCGGCACCATCCCGATGCGCGCGCTGCAGCATATTCGCGCCGTCAACGCCACGGCGGAACAGGCCAAGCTGGCCAATATCAAGACGGGTGAAGCCATGCTGCACATCACCCGTGTCAGTTATCTCGACAACGGCGCAGCGGTGGAACTGACCCACTCGTATTGCCGCAGTGATTATTATGAATTCGTAGCGGAGTCGCGCAGATGAGCAGCACTATCAAAGGCAATATCCTTACCCCCGGCGGCTGGATCCACGGCGCCATCGCCTTCGGCGAGCGCGTCGACAGCATCACCGGCGATTCACTCCACCCGTCGACCAACAGCGACGACTATATTTTGCCCGGCTTTATCGACCTGCACGTGCATGGCGGCGCCGGCAAGGACATCATGGAAGGCGGCGAAGCCGTCTACACCATCGCGGCCATCCATGCGCGCCACGGCACCACCAGCCTCTTGGCCACCACCATGACGGCGCCGCCGGAAGACATCGACATGGCATTGAGCGCCATCGGCGCCGCCGCCAAGGACCGCCGCCCGAACACGGCGCGCGTGCTGGGCGCCCACCTGGAAGGCCCGTACATCAATTCCGGCAAGCTCGGGGCGCAGCCGAACTACGCACGCGCCGCCACGCTGGCTGAAATCGAACGTCTGCAAACCTTGGCCAAGCTGCGCGTCATCACCGTGGCGCCGGAAATCGCCGGCCACCTGGACCTGGTGCGCGCGCTGGCCGACGCCGGCGTGCGCGTGCAGATCGGCCATACGCTCGGTTCCTATGAAGACGGCGTGGCCGCGCTGGAACACGGCGCCATGGGTTTCACGCATCTGTTCAACGCCATGAGCGGCCTGCACCACCGCGAGCCGGGCATGGTCGGCGCCGCCCTGGCGCACGCCGAATACGCCGAACTGATTCCCGACCTGCTGCACGTGCATCCGGGCGCCATCAAGGTGGCCCTGCGCGCCATCCCGCGCCTGTACTGCGTCACCGATTCGACGGCCGCCACCGGCATGCCGGACGGCGAATACATGCTGGGCCGCCACGCCGTGCAGAAATGCATGGGCGGCGTGCGCCTGCCCGACGGCACGCTGGCGGGCAGCACCCTGACCCTGGACCAGGCGCTGCGCAACCTGGTGGGACTGGGACTGGACCTGGCCGACGCGTCCAAGCGCGTGTCGACCAACGCCGCCGATTACCTGGGCCTGGAAGAACGCGGCCGGCTGGCCCCCGGTACTTACGCCGATCTGGTGGTACTCGATCGCGATCTCAAACTCAAAGCTGTGTATATAGAAGGAGAAATCTGTGACCTCAATGATGCTTAAAGAAGCCATTTCCGCCGCCGAATGCGTCGCCCTGCAACTGGCCAGCGACACGGAACGCTACGCGGAACTGGGCCGCAAATTGAGGAGCACCTCGTTCTCGACCGCGCTGACCATCGCGCGCGGCAGCTCGGACCACGCCTGCAACTACGTCGCCTACCTGATCATGGCGCGCCTGGGCCGTGTCGTCGCGTCCCTGCCGATGTCGCTGGTGACCCTGAACAAGTCGCCGCTGGTGACGCGCGACACGCTGGCCATCTCGATTTCGCAATCGGGCCAGAGTCCCGACGTGGTCGAGCCGATCCGCTACTTCCGCGACGGCGGCGCCACCACCGTGGCCCTCGTCAACGATATCGAGTCGCCGCTGGCGCACGCCGCCGAATGGGCCATGCCCCTGCGCGCCGGCAAGGAACAAAGCGTCGCCGCCACCAAGAGTTTTATTACCAGCCTGGTCGCCGGCGCGCGCATGGTGGCCCAGTGGCAGAACGACCCCGAGCTGCAGGCCGGCCTGGAAGCGCTGCCTGAAGCGCTGCTCGAAGCGACACGCGTCGACTGGTCGCCCGCCATCGACGTGCTGGCCCCGGCCCGCAACATCATGGTCGTGGGACGCGGCATCAGCTTCCCCGTGGCGCTGGAGTCGGCCCTGAAATTCAAGGAAACCTCGGCCCTGCAGGCGGAAGCCTTCAGCGGCGCCGAAATCAAGCACGGCCCGATGGCCCTGATCGAAGACGGCTACCCGCTGCTGATTTTCGCCACGCGCGGCCCGACGCAGGCCGGCCTGCTGCAACTGGCCACGGAGATGCGCGGGCGCGGCGCCAAGGTCTTGCTGGCGGCGCCAAGCGATGTGGCCGAGCGCGACCTGACCCTGCCCGTGGCGGCCACGCCGGACCTCGACCCGATCGTCGCCATCCAGTCCTTCTACGTGATGGCGGCCAAGCTGTCGGCCGCGCGCGGCATGGACCCGGATGCGCCGCGTCACTTGAGCAAGGTA
>NZ_JABXFH010000091.1:0-7636 GCF_013372745.1 Janthinobacterium sp. BJB401
AACTGCCCCGGTAAGCTATCTAGAAAATAGCAACAGGAAGTCTTCAAAGGAGTTTGCAATCTTTCGCCAGTAGTCATCGTCCCACAAGATGACAGAGGGCGCGCTGCGGCCCCCTCTGTAGTCGAAACAGAATGGACTCCCGTCACCGGCCATGCCGAAACAGATGATTTCTGTAAAATCAATAATGTCCGGCATGGCTCCCGGCTCAGCACTGACACTTCCAGGCTCCCCATAGCAGCCATCACCTACGAAACACACGCCAAGCTTCGCTGTCTGGGCACTCAATTCGACGACATCCTTATAGATGTGAGCCAATTCCGTCTGCAAGACGTTACCGAAAGAATCGAGCTCTTCCTTCAGTCTCAAATTGCAAAATCCTTCCGCCTCCCGATATATTGCTGCAAAAGCAACATACTCGACGGGCAGATCCATACCGTTCATCTGCATTGCTGACTTTACCTTTCACAATCGGAACATAATATTAAAACAAAATTGCTTCTGCGCCACCTTCGGGTGGTTTTTTTCGTCCCGATTTGTCGCGCTGCACCAAATTCTGAAAAGACGTTTCACATCGCGAAATTTCGAGCAACGGACTCAGCAATTACTTCTCTCACTTTTTGAAAATTCATTTCATATCATGAAAAATATAAATTAAGTCGTTGTAAAACAAAGACTTAATTTAAGTTATATGTCTTATATAAGACTTGAACATCGACGCCAATCGGCCTACTATTTAGTCATGCAGTTTGCTTCGACACGACGTTGTGGCGCACTCGGCGATTTTCTCAAACATTGCTTTTCTTTTTAGGAGATTCACATGTCCCAATATCAAGACGACATCAAGGCCGTTGCCAGTTTGAAAGACCAACAAGGCAGCGCCTGGAACGCGATCAATCCCGAGTCCGCCGCCCGCATGCGCGCCCAGAACAAGTTCAAGACCGGCCTGGACATCGCCCGCTACACGGCGAAGATCATGCGCAACGACATGGCTGCCTACGATGCGGACCCATCCAAGTACACCCAGTCGCTCGGTTGCTGGCACGGTTTCATCGGTCAACAGAAGATGATCTCGATCAAGAAACACTTCAACAGCACCGACCGCCGCTACCTCTACCTGTCCGGCTGGATGGTCGCCGCCCTGCGCTCCGAGTTCGGCCCGCTGCCAGACCAGTCGATGCACGAAAAAACCGCCGTCACCAGCCTGATCCGCGAGCTGTACACCTTCCTGCGCCAGGCCGATGCACGCGAACTGGGCGGCCTGTTCCGCCAGCTGGACGCTGCCCAAGGTGCTGACAAGCAAGCCATCCAGGCCAAGATCGACGGCCACGTCACCCACGTCGTGCCCATCATCGCCGACATCGACGCCGGTTTCGGCAATGCCGAAGCCACCTATTTGCTGGCGAAACAGTTCATCGAAGCGGGCGCCTGCTGCATCCAGATCGAAAACCAGGTGTCCGACGAGAAACAATGCGGCCACCAGGACGGTAAAGTCACGGTACCGCACGAAGACTTCCTGGCCAAGATCCGCGCCATCCGCTACGCTTTCCTGGAACTGGGCGTGGACGACGGCATCATCGTTGCCCGCACCGACTCGCTGGGCGCCGGCCTGACCAAGCAGATCGCCGTCACCAATGAACCAGGCGACCTGGGCGACCAATACAACTCCTTCCTCGACTGCGAAGAAGTGTCGGCCGACGCGCTGGGCAATGGCGACGTCATCCTCAAGCGCGAAGGCAAGCTGCTGCGTCCAAAACGCCTGCCAAGCAACCTGTTCCAGTTCCGCGCCGGTTCCGGCGAAGAGCGTTGCGTGCTCGACTGCATCACCTCGCTGCAAAACGGCGCCGACCTGCTGTGGATCGAAACGGAAAAACCGCATATCGCGCAAATCGGCGGCATGGTCAGCGAAATCCGCAAGGTCATCCCGAACGCCAAGCTGGTGTACAACAACAGCCCGTCGTTCAACTGGACCCTGAACTTCCGCCAGCAAATCTTCGACAGCATGAAAGCGGCAGGCAAGGACGTGTCCGCCTACGACCGTGCCCAGCTGATGAGCGTGGAATACGACCAGACGGAACTGGCGATCGCCGCCGACGAGAAAATCCGCACCTTCCAGGCCGACTCGGCCCGCGAAGCCGGCATCTTCCACCACCTGATCACCCTGCCGACCTACCACACGGCAGCATTGTCGACCGACAACCTGGCCAAGGAATACTTCGGCGACCAGGGCATGCTGGGCTACGTGGCCGGCGTGCAGCGCAAGGAAATCCGCCAGGGCATCGCCTGCGTGAAACATCAAAACATGTCCGGCTCGGACATCGGCGACGATCACAAGGATTACTTCAGCGGCGAAGCGGCGCTGAAGGCGGCTGGCAAAGACAACACCATGAACCAGTTTTAAGCTTTTGGCTTGACTGTAGAGTGAGAAAGCCCGCTTCGGCGGGCTTTTTTGCGTCTGACCGTTGCGTAATGTCAGCTTCGTAGGTCGGCTTAGCGGAACGCGTAAGCCGACATGCATGGCCCAGGCGCATCGGGCTTTGCGGCCTGCGGTCCCCCCCAGCAATAGCGCTGATACCAAACTCACTTACCGGCAATCGATATCGATCTCGTTCTGCCCGGCCTTGCTGCCTTTTCTGTAGGTGAATTGGCAAAGGCTGACACTGTCGTCCATCCTCTTCGACAACGTTACTTCACCATGCACGCCGTAACTGCATTGCAGCCACTTGCCCTCTGGATAGCGGCCTTCCAGACGGTAGCTGAGTGTCGTTTGCCCTTTCTTCTTGCGCTCCCCGCTGGGTACCAGCTGCCCCCTGCGCTCCGGTGCGCCATCGATCGGCGCTGCGGCGCTCAGGTAGAGCGGACTGTCGATAAACGGTATCCAGCCTGTCGGCACGGAATTCAGACTGATCGATACCGCAGGCACGCTCTTCGGGCAAGCATATGAGGCGCTCACCGCAGCCTGCGCGAACAAAGAAAAAATACAGCAGGCGGCGCCGGTCAACAAACATTTATGTTGCATGGACACCCCCTATTCGATGATGAAAAAAGCATCGGCATTGTTGCTGGGATCGATATGCAAGCCATTCTTGTACTGGCCTTTGGAGCGCAAGGTGCGCGAAGTCACGATGCACGGGCACTTGCCCGACCACTAGTCCATGACGAGGATGCCGTCCAGAGTCTGTCCCATATACAAGGCCGCGTGATTGCCTTGCTGATGATTCCCATACTTACCGTTGATAAACGTAGCAATGGCCGTGCCTTTGCGCAGCAAGCGATTTCCCAGCACAGCCTCCCCCTGCTTCCAGGCCAACGTGGCCGGCGCACCCGCGTAGTGGCAGACCAGCGCAACGCATTGATGATTGCCGACCATGGTGGTTTTTTCCAGGTCGTCGACTTTGGTGTAGGTGTAGGACATGGGGTTCTCCGGGGTTGATGGGAGAGGCTTACGATACATGGGGGAAACTATGGGGGGATTGAGGAGGGACAAGGTTTGCGGGGGAGTAACGGTTACGCAAATTTGATTGCGCATCTGTATTCGAATGAATACAATGTTTTCATGAAGACGGTCAAAAAAACCAAGCACTTCAGCAACTGGTTGTCCCAGATCAAGGACGACAAGACAAAGGCAATCATCGCCCAGCACATCGTCCGGCTGGAGAATGGCTTGGGTGATGTGAAGGCAGTTGGTGGCGGCGTGCGTGAATTACGCATTGATGTAGGGCCAGGCTGGCGTGTCTACTTCATCGAAGTTGAAGGGTACGTGATCGTGTTGCTCCTGGGCGGCAACAAGAGCACCCAGACTGCCGACATCAAGAAGGCCAGGCAGATGATCACAGAATTGAAGAAATCTGCTGCAGTGAAATCCGCCGCAAAACCAAAAAATTAATAGCGACCCTAAGCAATACAGGAGGAGCATCATGACTGAGCACAACATCACGCTGTCCGACCTTGAAGGGCTGGATCTGGAAGACTTCGACCCAGCGGAATACATCACCAGCGATGAGGCAGCCGCCGCCTACATCACGCAAGCACTGGCAACGAACGATGCCGCCATATTCGCCGCCGCCGTTGGCGATATCGCGCGTGCGCGTGGCATGAGCGAAATCGCCAAGGCGGCTGGCTTGGGACGCGAGAGTCTGTACAAGGCACTGCGCCCGAATAGTCAGCCGCGCATGGAAACCATGACCCGCGTACTGAGTGCGCTTGGGGTACGGCTGGTGGCGGAGGTTGTTGGGGCTGGGAAGGGGGAGGTGGTGGGTGGCGCTTCCAAAAAAGCGGGGGCTGCGAAACCGCGCTCGCGGGTCAAGTCGACGGCAGCGAAGCCAGCAGCTGCCTAGGGCTAGGGCTAGGGCTAGGGCTAGGGCTAGGGCGGCCATTAGGGCACGGACTGATGCTTCGGACGCCGTAACACCTATTGGGGCCTTGTCGGCACAATTTCATGGCCTAGCGGGAAATCAAAGGGGGGAAACTACCGGCCCTCTTCGATTCGACCAACTGCTGCGGCTGCCCGGGCAGCTTCGTGCGCAGAGGGCGTGCGTTCTTGGTTTTAATCAGATTCTCGATAGAGGTGGCTTCTACCGTGTCCAATGCCTCAGTCCGTGTACGGATAGCGGACCTGACCCCGCATCGCTTAAATCATTCACTCGACATTTACGCCCCTCATCTTCAGTATGCGATTCATTATCCCTTCGTGAGAAATCTCGTCATAGCTACCTCTGTCAATCTGGGCTTCAAAGAGTGGCCTTAGTTCATCAGCAAGAGTCTTTCTTTCGAACAATCGTTTGAAGATCCATAAATAAATATCTACAAGCTCTAGGCCAACACAGGTGTCACCGGGTCTAAAGTCCAACGGTATGTCTGGCATACCTTCAAACGATACCATAGGCATATCAGGTGGCCCGTCAAAATCTATTCCAGCAGCAGACGCGTAGAATTCAGCCAATGTCTGCTGAGCTTTGTTGAACTCGTTTTGCCTGTCAACAATAATCGCTTCAGACTTCTTACCTTCTTCCACTATACGACGGGCTATGCCGTGCATAACAAACTGGAATCCAATGATATTAGGGGCAATTTGCTTAATCTGATCCTCATCAGACGCGTTATAGGAAATTTCTTCAGGATTTTTGGCAGCCCAAGTCAACGCCCTTCTGATTATTCTCCGTGCCACAGCAGTTCGAATTCTTCCTATGCCTTTTAGCAAGTCACGGCATAGCAGGGACAGATCCTGGGCTGCGCGCTTTTCGTCTGTGTCCACCCTAATATTCCATGCGCGCTCAGCGCTGGTAGCATTAAACAGCAAATGTACCTCCAACAACAGCGTGTACCTATATGGAGTCCAATAGGCATAGTAGGGAACTGCCTCGTTCATCCCGCTATCGAATACTTGATCGAAGAAGCAGAACTCTGCATGAGCTCTTTTCTTCACGACATAAAAATCAAATACAAGTCCAAGCCGGTTCTGAATCGCCATCAGCCGATCAGCTAACAGCACCAACCTACCGTTTCCGAGTTGATTAGCGTGAAGCCGATCAGTGTCAACCACTTTCCTCATTGCAATCACTTCTTCAGTGATAAGCTCATCAAGATCACCAGGAGCCGTTAGGACCCCATAGTAAAGGTTGGGCTGATTTTTGATATCTTTAAAAATCTTAGATCCAGAATGTCCACTTTCGTCTACATAGTGATACATAGATGTTGTTACAAGACTTTCGTCTTTCATATAAATGCTCAATCTAAGTTGTTTGCAACGTCCCGATGTATCTGCGTCCCCCAATCCACCGGACATAAGCACACCAAAATTTCCTGAAATCAGCCGTCAAAAAGCTTGACAAAACATGCGCTGCGGGTAGCCAATAAAAACCTTTTTGACTCTGTCGGCCGCCATGTTAGAAAAAGTACTTCTTGCATTTTCCACTTACCTTCATTCCAGCCAATTCCGGGATTTGGCCAAGCATGTAGATTTTCCGAACACATTTACACGGGACCGCCGTAGTGGAAAGCAATTTTTTCTGCAACGCGACGGTAAAATTTTCTACAAGGTTCTCTTAGGGCAAACACAGGAAACGGGAAAATAGCACTTTAAGATCTAGCCGTATAACGCGCCGATTTCATGCCTTGATTTCGACATTATAAGGGTAAAATTTCCTCGCGATTTTTATTGTTTGAATGAACTAGCAGGCCTCTCTTGCTTTGATTGTGCAAAAATCCGAAGCCTCCAACACAAAAAATGAGAATGCTAACGCCGAATCAGATTGCCCATATAACAAAAATAGGCATATTTAATTTTTCTACATGCCCGCCAGGCTTAAAGTACTATTTTACCCATTTCCTGTGTTCTCCCCTATTCGGCCTTGGACTTGTCCTGCGGATGATAGGGCCGCGCTGGCAGGATCGAGGTGCCTAGTCCTGTGGTCAGTCCGAGTTATGTTTTCTCTTTAAAGCCAATGAATGAAATCCATCTCCTGGGATATTGGATCTAAACTCTGTCCCGCTGGTACTGTCTGGAGTGCCGTTTCAAATTCATTCGGTGAAATATTTTTCGCCCAAGGATTTCTACAAAATGTAGGGTTTGGAGGGCTTCCCCATGTCCAGTATTCACCATAATCCAGTCCCTGTAACTTTCCAGGACAACGTCTTTCAGCTAAAATTTCTTGAAGAAAGAATTGATGTTGTGTGACTATCACACCATTCACATGTGGGTATTTTGCAATTTCGCCATTTGGCTTATTAAAACTGCGGTCAGTTAGCAGGCCACAACCGGGATTTGAAATTGGTGTAATAGCTTCAAACATTCGTTGGCCCCAGCAGACAAACAAAAGACCATAAGTTGGAATGGTGATTTCAGAAAAACTTGAGAATTTTTTTTCTGCGCTGCTTAGGAAATCTTTAATCTTGTTATCTAATGGTAAAGCAATAGTTCCCTTTCCGTATAAATTTTCGGTGATGTCTTTTACGTGCGGGAATCGTCCAACAACCTGTCCTTTTGCATTTCTATTTTTCGCCTCGTACTCTAATAATGATGGGCACTTGACCTCAACAAGCAATCGCCATTTTTTACATGAAATCATAAATTCTGGATTATTCCCATTTAGATCTACTGGCTCCCATTCGTATGCGTAGCCATTTTTATGGGGAAATGACTCAAGGAATTTTTTTGCGATTACGAGTTCACATAAAGCCTGAACAATCTGTTCGTACCTTTCCTTTTCCGCGCCTCGGATTTCACCTATCTTTTTAATTATTTTGACAGCAGTTCCAGGAACTGCCTTGTCGAGCGCATATGCAAAAAAAACAAACCGCCGAGCAAAGTCTGTTCTTTTTGTGAAGTGATACCGTAGAAAATGTTCTGAGACAGGCTTAAGTATGTGTTCATCTATCGCTTTCCAGATCATTTTCGGTGTTTGTTGGCTCATAAAATTTTCTTTAAGAAATAACTTTCATGATAACACTTTACAAATGAAATTTAGTAGATTGCGCGTGACGGAGGCAACAGCCAGACTCATGGGGAGCGAGGGTCGGGAGCGAGGGTCAGGTCCGCCATTCCGTACACGGACTGATGCATTGGGCGCCGTAGACGCTTGCTCAGTCGAAACCTGATTAGAACCACGAACGCGCGCCGCAGGCGCGCGGGGCTGCCGCG
>NZ_JABXFH010000092.1:0-7118 GCF_013372745.1 Janthinobacterium sp. BJB401
TCGTCTGTAGAAATCTGGGGTCAGACCCCCGTCACTGTTGGCAATGAACTCTGCGTTTGCGGCATTGAGGGTCTGACCCCGGGTGTTCAATGCTAAAGTGCTGCATACTTTATAAAAACGCATGCCGATGGATTATCAACAGCTCTCAGCCCAGCGGCGCAGCCATCCGGCGTGGCGCCTGCTTGCCGCCGATCATGCACCGATGATCGCCAGTTTCCTGCATCGTCATTTTATTGCACCCAATATCCGCACCATCGCGCGCCAGCAACTGGCATCGCATCTGGACGACCATCTGTACCATCTGCATGAACTGGCTGGCGAGGTGTTGTTTCCCAAAAGCGCGACCGCGTATCTGGACGACTGGGCTTCCGACGAGCGGGGCTGGCTGCGCAAATATTATCCGAGCGGCCAGGATGAACCCCACTATGATCTGACGTCGCCGACCGAACAGGCGATCGCCTGGCTGCTCGGCCTGGGGCAGCGCCAATTCATCGGTACCGAATCGCGCCTGATGACGGTATTCGATTTGCTGCGGCAGATTATCGATGGTACGGAATTGAATCCCCGTACTCGTATCGCCGAGCTGCAAAAACGCAAGGCGGCGATCGATGCAGAAATCGGACAGATTGCCCAAGGACGGCTCGACATGATGGAGCCTGGTCAGGTACGCGAGCGCTTCCTGCAAATGTCGTCCACTGCACGCGAGCTATTGTCCGATTTTCGTGCCGTGGAACATAATTTTCGCAGCCTGGATCGCTCGGTGCGTGAACGTATCGCCGCATGGGAAGGCAACAAGGGCGAATTGCTGCAGGAAATTTTCGGCAAGCGCGATGTGATCGCCGATTCCGATGAAGGCAAGAGTTTTCGCGCCTTCTGGGATTTGTTGATGTCGCCATCTCGCCAGGATGAATTGACGGCGTTGTTGAATGCGGTAATGGCGCTCGATCCGGTACGCGAACTGGCACCCGATGGCCGCTTGCTGCGTATTCATTATGACTGGCTGGAGGTGGGCGAAGTGACGCAGCGTACGGTGGCCCGTTTGTCGGAACAGTTGCGACGCTATCTCGACGATCAGGCCTGGCTGGAAAACCGCCGCATCATGCGGTTGATACGCGACATAGAAAAAAAGGCGCTCGATGCGCGTGCGGTGGTCGAGCATGCCGCTTTTATCGAGATCGATGCCGCCGCACCGAATGTGCTGGCGCCGATGGATCGCATCTTGTTTACACCGCCCTTCAAACCCGTCATTTTGCATGGCGTGCTCGATGAAGCCGCCGAACCGGTGCCGTCGGATGCCTTGTTCGAGCAGGTCCATGTCGACCGCCTGAAACTGGCGTCGAATATCCGGCGCGCGCTACAGCAGCGCAAGCAAGTGTCGCTCGCCACGCTGATCGCCGAATATCCGCTCGAGCAAGGCCTGGCGGAACTGGCCACTTATATGAGCCTGGCGACGCAGGAATTGCCAAGCGTGATCGACGATACGCAAGAAGAGACGATACACTGGAGCGATGCGCAGGGTCGTGCGCGGCTTGCCACCGTACCTCTTCTTATTTTCAGTGCATGATGAATTCATCCAGCGAAACTCATTACAGCCAGATCCTGATCGCCTTGATGCAAGGCGTGTTGTACCAGGAAAACGATGTCGCCTTATGGCAGCCACTGCTGCTGTTGCAAGCGCGCGTGCGCGATTATTACCAGCAAATCGGCCTGGAATTGATACTCGACGAAGCCGAGGGCTATGCCTATCTGCGCCAGCGTGCCACACCGGAAGGGGAAGTTGCACTACCGCGTCTGGTGCCTCGGCGCCAGCTCAGTTATCCGGTCAGTTTGATCCTGGTGCTGTTGCGTAAAAAGTTGGCGGAGTTCGATAGCCATGCTGGCGATACGCGTTTAATTGTCAGCCGTGAGCAGATCACCGAACAATTGCGCCTTTTCCTGCCCGATACCGCCAATGAAGCGCGTTTGCTTGACCGCATGGAGACGCATTTGAATAAAGTGGTCGAACTGGGCTTCCTGTATCGTTTGCGTGGACAGGATCAGCAATTTGAAGTGCGGCGCATTTTGAAGGCGTTTGTCGACGCGCAATGGCTTAGCGATTTTGAACAACGCCTGAACGATTACGTCAGTCATGGCGCGGGACTGTCGGAGGATGCGGAATGACGGCGCGGGATCATGAGGGCGGCGTAAGTTCCCAATTAGATTTTGCGGAACCGGCGCCACTTGAACGTGCGGGCTTCCGCCTGCATCACTTCGAAGTCCTGAATTGGGGGACCTTTCATGCGCGCGTGTGGAAACTGCATCCGGGCGGCGACAATCTGCTGCTGACCGGCGACATCGGTTCGGGAAAATCGACGCTGGTCGACGCGATTACCACCTTGCTGGTTCCCGCTCAAAAGATTTCCTATAACAAAGCCGCCGGTGCCGACGCGCATGAGCGCAGCCTGCGTACCTATGTACTTGGCCATTACAAATCGGAACGCGGTGACACGGGCAGTACGGCGCGCGCGGTGGCCTTGCGCGACCAGAATACCTATGCCGTGATCCTTGGCGTGTTTTATAACGAAGGCTACGATCAGACGGTGACCCTGGCGCAGGTCTTCTGGCTCAAGGATGCGCGCGGCCAGCCCGAGCGTTTTTATGTGGTGGCGGACAGCGCCTTGTCGATCGTGGATCAGTTCGCTGGCTTCGGTACCGATATCACCCAGCTGCGCAAGCGCCTGCGCGCCAGCAAGGGTATAACCCTATACGACAGTTTTCCACCGTATGGTGCCGATTTCCGCCGCCGCTTCGGCATCGGCAATGAACAGGCGATGGAGTTGTTTCACCAGACGGTGTCGATGAAATCGGTCGGCAACCTGACCGACTTCGTGCGTGAGCACATGCTTGAAGCATTTCCCGTCGAAGAGCGGATTGCCGCCCTGATTGCCCATTTCGATGATCTGCATCGCGCGCACGAAGCTGTACTCAAGGCGAAGCAACAGATCGAGCAATTGCTGCCGCTCACTGCCGATTGCGCACGCCATGCCAGCTTGCAGCAGCAGGATGAGCAGTTGCGCGGCTGCCGCGAAGCGCTGCGGCCGTGGTTTGCTGCCTTGAAAAGTGAGTTGCTGAAAAGTCGCCTGGAGCAACTGGTGCTGGAACTGGAAAAAACCGCCGCGCGCCTGCAGCGGCTGCAACAGCAGCGCGGCGAACAAGGCCTGCGCCGCGATGAAATACGGGAAGCCATTTCCGCCAACGGCGGCAATCGCCTGGCGCAGATCGACGCCGAGATCGCGCGCCGGCAAACGCTGAAGGATGAGCGTGCGCGGCGCGCGGCGCTCTACGAGCAATTGGCGCAAGCGCTGGGCTTGCCTGGTGCTGCCGATGACGAAGGCTTTCGCGCCAATTTGCGTGCTATCGACAGTGGCCAGGCGCAATGCGTTGTGCAGCGCGACGAGTGCCAGAACACCCTGACAGAGGCGGGTGTCATGGTGCGCGAACTGGGCGCCAGCCATGGCGAGTTATCGGCGGAGCTCGCATCGTTGCGCCAGCGCCGCTCGAATATTCCAGGCCAGATGCTGAAACTGCGTGACTTGCTGTGCGGCGCGCTTGATCTCGATGGTGATGAGCTGCCCTTTGTTGGCGAGTTGATCCAGGTACGCGACGATGCTGGCGCGTGGGAGGGCGCGGCCGAACGTTTGCTGCACAATTTCGGCCTGGCGCTGCTGGTACCGGAAGCCCATTATGCGGCGGTGGCGGCATGGGTGGACCGCAGCCATCTTGGAGCGCGCCTGGTGTATTTTCGGGTACGCGCGGTCAATGTGCCGGAAGCACGGCCGCTGCATCCGGACTCACTGGTGCGCAAGTTGTCCATCAAGCCTGATTCGGCGTTTTATCCATGGATCGCCGGTGAACTGGCGCGGCGTTTCGACTACGCATGCTGTGAATCGCTGCAGCAATTCCAACGTGAAAAATTGGCCATCACGCACAACGGCCAGATCAAGGCGGGTGGCGAGCGCCATGAAAAGGATGACCGTCATCAGTTGCAAGACCGCACCCGTTATGTGCTGGGCTGGACCAACCAGGCCAAGATCGCGGCGCTGGAAAAGCAAGCGCGTGATTTGTCATTGCGCATCACCGCCCATCGTGCTCGCATCAGTGCACTGGGCATTGATGTCAAAACGCATCAGGACCGCCTGGGTCACTGGCAGCAACTGGCGGTGTTCCAGCATTTCGACGAACTGGACTGGAAGCCCTTGCTGCTGGCGATCGAACAATTACTGCGTGAAAAAGAGGCACTGGAAGCGGCGTCCGACCTGCTGCAAGAGCTGCAGGGGCAGCTTGAGGCGTTGACGCAAGCGCAAGCCAAAACGGATGACGACATTAGCCGCCACACCACCGAGCACGCCAGACTCAGCGAACGCCAGGAGCAGGCCAGCGGTCACTTGGGCGATTGTGCACAGTTGCTGGACGCCACGCCGTCGCACGCGCGTGAGCTGTATTTTCCCTTGCTGCAGCGGCTACAGGGGGAAGCGCTGGGCGAGCACAAACTGACGGTGGAGTCGTGCGACAACCGTGAAAAAGACATGCGCACTTTCTTGCAGGCGCGTATCGATGCCGACAGCAAGAAAATCGCCAGTTTGCGCGATCGTATCATCAACGCCATGAGTGATTACGTCACGGCGTGGCCGCTCGATACGCGTGAAGTCGATGTCAGCATCAATGCCGCTGGCGAGTTTGGCAAGATGCTGGCGGCACTGCAGGCCGATGACTTGCCACGCTTTGCGCAGCGCTTCAAGGAATTGCTCAATGAAAACACGATACGCGAAATTGCTGGCTTTCAATCACAGCTCAAGCGCGAACGTGAAACCATACGCGAACGTATCGATATCATCAACCGCTCGCTGCACGATATCGATTACAACCCCAACCGCTATATCGCGCTGGAGGCCGAGCCCAACCTGGACGCTGACCTGCGCGATTTCCAGGCCGACTTGCGTGCCTGCACGGAAGGCGCGCTGACGGGATCGAGCGATGAAGAATATACGGAAGCCAAATTTATGCAGGTCAAAACGATTATCGAGCGCTTCCGTGGCCGCAGCGGGAGCGCCGAGGTGGACAAGCGCTGGACGCGCAAGGTGACCGACGTGCGCAACTGGTTTGTGTTTTCGGCCTCCGAGCGCTGGCGTGAAGATGACCGCGAGCATGAACATTACACTGATGCAGGTGGCAAGTCCGGCGGTCAGAAAGAAAAGCTGGCCTATACCGTGTTGGCCGCCAGTCTGGCATACCAATTCGGCCTGGAGTGGGGCGTCGTGCGTTCGCGATCCTTCCGTTTTGTCGTGATCGATGAGGCGTTCGGCCGCGGCTCGGATGAGTCCGCGCGCTATGGGCTGGAACTGTTCAAGCGCATGAATCTGCAATTGCTGATCGTCACGCCGTTGCAAAAAATCCATATCATCGAACCCTATGTTGCCGGCCTGGGCTTCGTGCATAGCGAAGAGGGCCGGCAATCGATGTTGCGCTGCCTGAGCATCGAGCAGTACCAGGCCGAGCGCCAGGCTCGCGGCGCATGAGTGCCATGAGCAGCAACTGGACCACGCCGGCCGACATTCGTACACAGTTACTGCGCCTGTGGGACAGCGGTCGCCTGCTGGCTGCGCATGTCAATCAGAGCGCGCTGTTTCCTTTGCACCTCAATCTGCGCCAGCCAGCCTCGGCGCACCTGGGCGAGCAATTCGATGAAGTGCGGCGCTGGATACGCCAACTTGACGAAGGCAGCAAGAGTCACAAGGGCTACGGCTACACCATCGAATGGCGTGATATCAATCATCGTCAGTTGGGGCGCAATCGCATGCCGGCTGGCTTGATCGTGGACGAAGAGGGCGACGCCTTGCGGCTGATCGGACAAATGGCGGAGAAGCGGCGTTTCGAGCAATTGCTGACGCTGACGCTGCAGGTTTTTCCTGCTTTGGCTGGCTGGATCGCGCGCCGTCCGATGCTGTTGCTCGAGCACGCGCCCGCATGGGAGCGCATCGTGCTGATTTTGCAATGGTTTGTGGCGCATCCACGTCCGCAGCTTTACTTGCGCGAACTCGACATCGCTGGGGTGGATGGAAAATTCATCGAAACGCGCAAGGCCTTGCTGGCGGAATTACTGGATCAGCTAATGCTGCCCGAGGCGATCGACGCGCAGGCCGTCGGGGCGCGCCAATTTGAAACGCGTTATGGATTATTGAGCAAACCGGTATTGATACGTTTTCGCCTGCTCGATCCACGTCATTATATCGCTGGTTTGTCTGACCTGAGCGTACCGGTAGCGCAGTTCGCTGCCTTGCATGTCAATGTAAAACGCGTCTTTATTACCGAGAATGAAATCAATGGCCTGGTATTTCCGGAGGTTGAAGACAGCATGGTGATTTTCGGCGGCGGTTATAGTGTCGAACGCCTAGGCGATGTGCCCTGGTTGGCTGACAAGGAAGTAATTTACTGGGGCGATATCGATACGCACGGTTTTGCCATTCTGGATCGCTTGCGAGCATACTTGCCGCAAGCACGCTCCATGCTGATGGACATCGCGACCCTGGAAGCGCACCGCTTGTTGTGGGGAAGTGAAGAGCCGCATAAACGCCACGGTGGTAATCTGACCCGCTTGACACATGAGGAACTGGCGCTGTTTAAAATACTGCATGAACATGCTTTGGGCGAGTGCCTTCGCATGGAGCAGGAAAGACTGGGTTTTCGCTGGGTCAGGACAGCGATACAAAACATTGACTAATAAATCTTGGATGAAAGACTTGCTGCTATCGCGGCGTAGGGCTATAATTCGCCCCCTCGCTGAACGACGCATGCAAATGCAGAGTAAAGCAGGGTGGAAAAAGAAGATTGACGAAATGCTGCAAACGCTTTATACTCTTCCTTCTTCGCAGCTGACAAACACAACGCTTTGTCGATAGCGCGAAAGCAGTACCGAATACAGTTCTTTAACAATTAACAGTCGATAAGTGTGGGCATTTGATGTAAGTGCAGCGTCAATTTTCGGATTGGCGTCTAACTTAAAATATCAAATGTTCACAAGAAATAATGAAATAGGATACTTCTTCGGAAGTGGCCTGTCAGTTTTTTGAGTGAGCGACCCG
>NZ_JABXFH010000093.1:0-6420 GCF_013372745.1 Janthinobacterium sp. BJB401
CCTGTTACCCGTTATCGACAAGGACGTGCTGCTGGTGACTGACGGTCATGCCGCCTATCTGGCTTTTGCGAGGGAAGCGGGCATCAGCCACCAAGCAGTCAACTTGCGCGCTGGCATCCGTGTGCGAGGGGCCGCCCACGTGCAGAACGTCAATGCCTATCACAGCCGCTTGCGCGCATGGCTACGGCCCTTTCACGGCGTGGCGACGCGCTACCTGCCGAACTACCTGGGCTGGCGCTGGATACTCGACGCCAGGCGCATCCGTTCATCGGAAACGTTATTGAAAGCAACGTTGGGCGCATTCCCACACTTGACGGTGACATAGCCAAAAGAAACGGGGCCGAATGGCCCCGTTGTGACAATGCTTAAATTTCCAGGTTGTCGATGAGTCTGGTTTGTCCCAGCTTGGCGGCGGCCAGCACCACCAGCGGCTCGCCGGCGGCCAGTTCGGCGGCGCTCGGTGCTTGCAGGTTGGCGCGCTTGCGCACGGCGATGTAGTCCGATTTCCAGCCGCGGCCGTCCAGCAACTGCATGGCTGCCTGTTCCAGTTCGCCCACGGCCAGATTGCCCTTGCGCACTTCTTCGGCCACGAAATTAAGTCCCTTGTACAGTTCTGGCGCTTCCGCGCGTTCGCTTTCCGACAGATACATATTGCGCGACGATAAGGCCAGGCCATCGTCCGCGCGGTACGTTTCCGCGGCGATGATTTCCGTTGGCAGCGCGAACTGGCGCGCCATGTTACGGATGATCATCAGTTGCTGGTAATCCTTCTTGCCGAACACGGCCACGCGCGGGCCCACGCACGAGAACAGCTTGGTGACGACCGTGCATACGCCTTCGAAGAAGCCGGGGCGGAACTCGCCTTCCAGCGTATTGCCCAGGTCATCGGGCGGGCGCACGCGGTATTCCTGCGGTTCCGGGTACAGTTCCTTTTCCGTCGGCGCGAACAGCACGTACACGCCTTCCTTTTCCAGCTTGGCGATGTCGGCGGCCATGGTGCGCGGATATTTTTCGAAGTCTTCGTTCGGGCCGAATTGCAGGCGGTTCACGAAGATCGAGGCGACGACGGGGTCGCCATGCTTGCGCGCCAGGCGCATCAGCGACAGATGGCCTTCGTGCAGGTTGCCCATGGTGGGGACGAACGCCGTGCGCAGCTGTCCGCTGAGCTGGTCGCGCAATTCTTCGATGTCGGAAATAATTTTCATGGATTGCTTTCGCTAAAACCCCGTTGTACGGTGGTCAGTGACAAAGGGAGGGAGTCAGGCGGGCGAATAGGCCAGCCGGACGTAGATGGGGGCAAACGGTTCTGCCTGCGTGATCTCGATCAGGGTTTCCTTGGCCAGTTCCAGCAGGGCCACGAAGTTGACCACCACCACGGGCACGCCGCCGGCAATGTCGAACAGCTCGCTGAACTCGACGAAGCGCGACGATTGCAAATGGCGCAGGATGCTCGACATGTGCTCGCGCACGGACAGTTCCTGGCGGCTGATGCGGTGATGCTGGGTCAGCTTGGCGCGTTTCAGCACGTCGAGCCACGCCTGCTGCAAGTCCACCGGTTCCACGTCGGGCCAGGTGGGCGTCAGGCTTTGCTCGATGAAAATCTGCGTGCGCACGAAATCGCGCTCGAACTGCGGGATGGCGTTCAGGTCGTAGGCGGCCAGCTTGATCTGCTCGTATTCGAGCAGGCGGCGCACCAGTTCGGCACGGGGGTCGCCGCCATCTTCCTCGACGTCGCTCTTGCGCGATGGCAAGAGCATGCGCGACTTGATCTCGATCAGCATGGCCGCCATCAGCAAGTACTCGGCGGCCAGTTCCAGGTTGCGCACGCGGATCTGGTCGACATACTTCAGATATTGCAGGGTCACCTGCGCCATCGGAATATCGAGAATGTTGAAGTTTTGCTTGCGGATCAGGTAGAGCAGCAAGTCGAGCGGGCCTTCGAAGGCTTCGAGGAAGATTTCCAGCGCGTCCGGCGGAATGTACAAATCCGTCGGCATGCGCAGCATCGGCTCGCCATACAGGCGGGCGATGCCCAGCGGGTCGGCGGCGGGCGCCGCGTCCGTTACTGCCGTGGCCGATGCTGCAGGGTCGCCGCTGCCGTCGCCTTCAGCGACAGGTGGGAGCGACTCGATGACTGCGCCGGCACCGGAAGCGTCGGCTTCCGGCGTGACTGCAGACTCTTCAGGCAACATCGTGCCGGTTCCAGATCTTAGTTCTTGTTCTGGTAAACGTAAGCCTGTTGCTTGACGGCCGACGCCAGCTGGCGTTCCTGCTCATCGATGCTGACGGCTGGCTTGTCCCACAGCAGGGCGCGGCCCGCTTGCTGGCCCGCTTCCATGCCAGGGTTCTTGGCCTTCAGTTCGGCGATGAACAAGGTATGGTCGGATACGTAGTTGTTGTGTTTTGCAGGCAGTTTCATATTCTCTTCTGAGTGTCTTATGGGTAAGGTCAGCCGGCCGTATTTTACCGCGCCGTGCGGCCTGGCGGGTTGTTGTATCGGCAAGTCCGGGGCGAAATTGCTAAAAATCAATAACGCAGCAAACGCCGCATCACCATCGGCGCCGGTTCGGCGGGGTTGGCGTGCGAATATTCCAGTTCTTCGGCCAGATCGAATTCGAAGGCCGCATAAAAATCGATCAGCTTGCGCTGGTCGCGCCGCACGGCCAGGCGCAATTCCTCGGCCTGGCACGACAGGCCGTGATGAATGATGGCTTCCAGTAAATGCTGCGAAACGTGGCTGCCCCGGTAGGCGGGCAGCACGCCCATGCGTGAAATCTTCCAGATGGCGGGGTCGCTGTCGAGTGGCATCCAGCGCAGCGAACCGGCTGGAATGTCGTCGATCAGCAACAGAAAACCGCCGCCGTGGCGCAATTGCTCTTCCACTTGCTGCGCCGTCTCGTGGTGTCCACTGGACGAGGCGGCCACCTTGCCGGCCCACGCGGCGCGGGTCAGCTCGGCCATCAGTTGTGCATCGGCATTCGTTGCTTCGCGCACCACGATATTCATCATCGGTCCTTGTGCTGGCTTAACGGATGCGCATGCCAGGTTCGGCGCCCGGCCACGGATTCAGGATGTAGATGCCTGGATTCGCCTTCTCGTCGGCACTTGATGCCGCCATGACCATGCCTTCGGAAATACCGAACTTCATCTTGCGCGGCGCCAGATTGGCCACCAGCACCGTCAGCTTGCCGACCAGTTCTTCCGGCTGGTAAGCCGAGCGGATGCCCGAGAATACGTTACGCAGACGGCCTTCGCCCGCATCGAGGGTCAGGCGCAGCAACTTGTCGGAACCGTCGACCAGTTCGCAATTGACGATTTTCGCGATGCGCAGGTCGACCTTGAGGAAGTCGTCGATCTTGATCTCGGGCGCCAGTTCCTCGATGGCGGCTGCGGCCGGAGCAGCGGATACTGCGTCATTCGCGGCGTCGCCGGCAGGCGCGGCAATGGCGGCGGCAGCTTGCGGCGCGTCGAACAGCGCTTCGATCATCTTCGCATCCATGCGCGTCATCAAGTGGCTGTAGGCGCCGATGGTGCGGCCCAGCATGCTGTTCGAGACGGCGTCGCCGAACACTTGCGTGTCCGCCCAAGTGAATTCTGCGTCGTTGAGGAACGAGGCCACGTTCTTGGCCACGCCCGGCAGGACCGGCGACAGCAAAATCGTCAGCTGGCGGAACAGGATCAGGGCCGTGGTGCACACGTCGTGCAGCTCGGCTGTTTTTTCCGCGTCCTTGGCCAGGATCCATGGCTTGTTTTCATCGACATACTGGTTGGTGATGTCGGCGATTTCCATGATTTCACGCAAGGCCTTGCCGAATTCGCGGTTCTCGAAGTGCGTGGCGATGCTGGCCTGGCGCTCGACGATGACGCCGTTGACGTCCACCGTCAGCGCGCGGTTGATCCAGCTTTGCGCGCCTTCCGACAGCGTCGACGCCAGCTTGCCGTCGAAACGCTTGGCGATGAAGCCGGCGCAGCGGCTGGCGATGTTCACGTACTTGCCGATCAGGTCGCTGTTCACGCGGGCGACAAAGTCTTCGCCGTTGAAGTCCAGGTCTTCCACTTTCGAGTTCAGCTTGAAGGCGATGTAGTAGCGCAGCCATTCCGGGTTCATGCCCAGGTCCAGGTAGCGCAGCGGCGAAATGCCCGTGCCGCGCGACTTCGACATTTTCTCGTTGTTGACCGTCAGGAAGCCGTGTACGTTGACTTTCAGTTTGTCGATCACCGGGTGATTGGCGAACTTCAGCATGGCGGGCCAGAACAGCAAGTGGAAGGAAACGATGTCCTTGCCGATGAAGTGGATCTGTTCCGTCGACGGGTCGTTCAGGAAGGCGTCGAAATCGATGCCTTTCTTGTCGCAATAGTTTTTCAGGCTGGCCAGGTAACCGACGGGCGCGTCCATCCACACATAGAAGAATTTACCCGGTGCATCGGGAATCGGGATGCCGAAGTAGGGCGCGTCGCGCGAAATATCCCAGTCGGCCAGCTTTTCACCGGCTTCGCCCAGCCATTCGCTGACCTTGTTGACCATTTCCGGCTGCAGGCGGCCTGGCGTGTTGAGCCAATCCTTGAGGAATTCGAAGCAGCGCGGGTCGGACAGCTTGAAGAAATACTGTTCCGACGGTTTCATCACGGGCGTCGCGTTGGTAAACACGGAGAATGGATTGACCAGGTCGGTCGGCTGGTAAGCGGCGCCGCACACTTCGCAATTGTCGCCGTACTGGTTCTTGGCGCCGCATTTCGGGCATTCGCCCTTGATGTTGCGGTCGGCCAGGAACATGCCTTTCACCGGGTCGAAGAAGCGGTCGACGGTTTTCGTGACGATCAGGCCCGTATCGCGCAGCTTGCGGTAGATCGATTGCGACAGGTCGACGTTTTCCGGCGAGTCCGTCGAATACCAGTTGTCGAAGGCGATATGGAAGCCATCAAGGTACTGGGCGCGGCCGGCCGCGATGTTGGCGACGAATTGCTGCGGCGTGATGCCTTCCTTTTCGGCGGCGATCATGATGGGTGTGCCATGCGTATCGTCGGCGCCCACAAAGTGCACTTCACGGCCGGCTGCGCCATCGCGTTGCATTCGCTGGAACCGGACCCAGATATCAGCCTGGATGTATTCCATGATGTGGCCAATGTGAAAAGCGGCGTTTGCGTAAGGCAGGGCAGTGGTGACGAACAGCTTGCGAGTCATGATTGATGCACTTTTGGGATGGATAATAGGACATTTTAACAGCGGAAAGGCAATATGAGCAGATGCAGCGCCGGCAAGTGATGCTTTTGCCGCCATCGCGCCATGCAAATTTGCGCTAGACTGCGCGTATTGCACATATGTAGTACACACGGAGATTTACATGAGCATCACAGTAGAAGACGTCAAGGCCGCGCTGGCCCAGGTTATTGATCCAAATACACATAAAGATTTCGTTTCCAGCAAAACCGTCAAGAATCTGAAGGTCGATGGCGATGATATTTCGCTCGACATCGAACTCGGTTATCCCGCCAAGAGCCAGATCGACCTGATCCGCAAATCCGTGCTGGCCGCGCTGCGCGTGCTGCCGGGCGTGGGCAACGTCAGCGTGGGCGTGTCGTCGAAAATCATTTCGCACACGGTGCAGCGCGGCTTGAAGCCGATGAGCAACGTGAAAAACATCATCGCCGTCGCTTCTGGCAAGGGTGGTGTTGGTAAATCGACCACGGCTGTCAACCTGGCCCTCGCCCTGGCGGCCGAAGGCGCCACCGTCGGCATGCTGGACGCCGACATCTATGGCCCGTCGCAACCGATGATGCTGGGCATCAGCGGCCAGCCGAAGACCCTCGATGGCAAGAGCATGGAGCCGATGGAAAACCACGGCCTGCAAGTGTCGTCGATCGGTTTCATGATCGATCCGGACGAGCCGATGGTGTGGCGCGGCCCGATGGTCACGCAAGCCTTGCAGCAATTGCTGGACCAGACCAACTGGCGCGACCTCGATTATTTGATCGTCGACATGCCGCCAGGCACGGGCGACATCCAGCTGACCCTGTCGCAGAAAGTGCCCGTCACGGGCGCCGTCATCGTCACGACGCCGCAGGACATCGCGCTGCTCGACGCGCGCAAGGGCTTGAAAATGTTCGAGAAAGTCGGCATTCCTATCCTCGGCGTGGTGGAAAACATGAGCACGCACATCTGCTCGAACTGCGGCCATGCGGAAGAAATCTTCGGCGCCGGCGGCGGCGCGAAGATGTGCGCCGACTTTGGCGTGGAATTCCTCGGCGCCTTGCCGCTGACCATGGCGATTCGCCAGCAGACGGATTCGGGCACGCCGACCGTCGTGGCCGAGCCGGAAGGCCCCGTCGCCGTGATCTACAAGCAGATCGCTCGCACCATCGCCATCAAGGTGGCGGAAAAAGCGAAGGACATGACCAGCAAGTTCCCGAGTATCGTGATCA
>NZ_JABXFH010000094.1:0-6077 GCF_013372745.1 Janthinobacterium sp. BJB401
GGCCCCCACCCCAGCTTTTCCGGTGCTGAGCCCTGAGCATCATTGGATACTCCGAGCGACGCACAAGGCTGGGGTCAGACCCAGCGGGTCTGACCCCTTAGTCGCCCTCAACACCCCATCCCCGCCAAAAATCAAGCTGCCACATCATTTTTTCTTTCCTTGCGTCAAAAATCGGCATAAAATGAAACCGTACAGTACAGTTTCACTACGTGGATTTAAAAAAATCAGCCATCCCCGGCGTGTTGGCCCGGGCAGGGGAGGCGTCATGGATAAAAAATGGACACTTCAGTAAATAAAGGAGCGCCGGCGATCCCGGCGGTCTTCAGGGGCAGGCGGCTTGCCTTGACGGTTTTTGGCGTTTTTCTTGGCTTTTCCGGCCTGGCCCTGGCGGCGGGCGGCATCGAACTCATTACCCTCGGCGGTTCCTGGTACTACCTGCTGGCTGGTCTCGGCCTGCTCCTCGCCGGCGTGCTGTATCTGCGCCGCAAACCCATCGCCAGCGGCGTTGTCGCCGTGCTGGTCATCGCCACCCTGGCCTGGGCCGTGTGGGAAATCGGCTTTGCCTTCTGGCCCATGGTGCCGCGCCTGGCGCCGTTCCTCGTCATCGGCCTGGTGGCCGCCTTGCTCCATCCGTGGCTGGCGGGACGCAAGCACACCGGCCAGTCGCGCGGCTTCGCGGCCCTGTTCGCCGTCGTGCTGGTGGCCGGTTTCGCCGCCATGTTCCAGCCGCACGGCGTGCTCGATGCCACCGTGCAGCCGCAGCAGGATGCGCTGGCGCCGGTGAACGGCGGCAGCGCCAACTGGGCGCATTACGGCTATGGGCCGAAGGGCACGCGCTTCGCGCCGTACACGCAGATCGACAAGCGGAATGTCGACCAGCTGCAAGTGGCGTGGACCTACCGCTCGGGCGAGGTGGCCGAAGGCGCGTCCGAATCGCAAAACACGCCGCTGCAGATCGGCGACACCATCTATACGTGTACGCCGACGAGCAAGGTCATCGCGCTCGACGCGGACACGGGCAAGGAACGCTGGACTTTCGATCCGAAGCCGGCCAACATCAAAACGTGGAACCGCTGCCGCGGCGTGGCTTACTACGAGCCGGCCAAAGTGATAAAGCCATTCCAGTTTGACGGCATGGCCGCGGCCAGCGCGCCGGTGGCGGGCGTGTGCGCCAAACGCATCGTGCAAGTGACCATGGATGCGCGCCTGATTCAGATCGACGCGCAGACGGGCAAGCAGTGCGAGGGCTTCGGCGACAAGGGTTCCGTCGACCTGACCGTCGGCCTGGGCAAGGTCAAGATGAACGTGCCGTACTACGCCTACACGTCCGCGCCCACGGTGGCGCGCAACCTGATCATCCTCGGTGGCTGGGTCTTCGATGGCCGCTCCACCGATGAACCGTCGGGCGTCGTGCGCGCCTACAGCGCCGACACGGGGGAACTGGTGTGGGCCTGGGACCTGGGCAATCCGGCCATCACCAAGCTGCCGCCGGAAGGGCAGACCTACACGCGCAGCACGCCGAACATGTGGTCGGCGCCCGCCTTCGACGACGAATTGGGCCTGGTCTACCTGCCGACGGGGAACGAGCAGCCCGACTTCTGGGGCGGCAAGCGTCCGCCGCTGACGGAAAAATACGCGTCGGCCATCGTTGCCCTCGACATGGCCACGGGCCGCGAGCGCTGGACGTATCAGACCGTCCACCACGATATCTGGGATTACGACGTGGCCGCGCAGCCAGCCCTGTACGATGTCCCGGACGTCAAGGGCGGCAAAGGTGGAAAGATACCCGCGCTGGTGCAGCTGACCAAGCGTGGCCAGATCTTCATGCTGGACCGCCGCACGGGCAAACCGATCGCGGACGTGGTGGAAAAACCTGTGCCGCAAGAGCACGCGGCCGGCGACTGGGTGGCAAAAACGCAGCCATATTCCACCGGCATGCCGGCCCTCGGCGCGGAAACGCTGACGGAGCGCGACATGTGGGGCGCCACCTTCTTCGACCAGCTGGCCTGCCGCATCAGCTTCCGCAAGCTCAACTACCAGGGCGAGTTCACGGCGCCCAGCACGAAAGAGACCTTGATCTATCCGGGCTATTACGGCGGCTTCAACTGGGGCGGCGCGGCCGTCGATGAAAGCAATGGCTATATGTTCGTCAACGATATCCGCATGCCGCAAGTGGTCAGGCTGGTGCCGCGCGAAACGGTGGACGTGGCCAAGCTGACGGCTGGCCACGGCGTGGGCAGCACCTATCCGATGGATGGCACGCCGTTCGTCATCGACCACAAGGCTTTCAATTCGCCGCTGGGCATACCGTGCCAAAGCCCGCCCTGGGGCGTGTTTGCCGCCATCGACCTCAAGACGAAGAAAAAAGTATGGGAGCGTCCGGCAGGCACGGTGCAGGATGCGGTGGTCAATGGCGTCAAGGCGAGGCTGCCCATCCCGCTGGGCATGCCCACCCTGGGCGGCGGCATGAGCACGGCGTCCGGCCTCGTGTTTTATGCGGGCACGCAGGATTACTATTTGCGCGCCATGGATATCGCCACCGGCCGTGAAGTGTGGAAGGCGCGCATGCCGGTCGGTTCGCAAGGCACGCCGATGACGTATGTGTCGCCCAAGTCGGGTCGCCAGTACGTGGTGGTGGTGGCGGGCGGCGCCCGCCAGAGTCCGGACCGGGGGGATTACGTGATAGCATACGCGCTTCCCAAGACACAGTAAGAGTTAGCTTCATGCCCCAGTTGCGCACCGTTCCCGCTTCCCCGAGTACCCGAAGCGAGGAGCGGCGGCGCAAGCTGCTGGTGGCGGCATCCAGACTCTTTCTTGACTCCGGCTACGACGGCGTCAGCATGGACGCCATCGTGGCCGAGGCGGGCGGCTCGAAAGCCACCGCCTACCGCTATTTCGGCAGCAAGCAGGACCTGCTGGTGGCCGTGGTCGAATACCTGTGCGCCGATTTCATCATCGCGCTGCGCCAGCTCGATACCTCGCAAGTCGGCCTGGAGCAGGGTTTGCAGCTGATTCTCGATGAACTGGTGGCCGTCGTCACCAGCCCCCGCCACGTGGATTTCTACCGCCTCGTCGTCACGGGCGCCGCCGCCGTGCCGGCCGTGGGCCTCACCTGGTACGAACATGGCCCGCAAGTGTGGCATGCATTGATCCTGCGCCTGCTGGAACAGCAGCGCACCCAGGGCCGTATCGCGCCCGACACCTCGTTTTCCAACCTGCCGCAGATTCTCTTCGACGCCGTCTTCTCGCACCTGACCACGCGCACCGTCATGCTGGGGCAGGGCGGCGATGCGGCCACGTTCCGGCCCTTGATCGCGGAGCTGATCGAGCTGGTGCTGGCGCGGGTGGGATGTGGCCGTGTGCCGCCGCGTTAAGCTGCACTGAAAATCACCCCCCTTTTTTCCACGGATTTGCAAGGGCATCCGAGCCACGTTGCCGGCCTGATTCCGCCTGTCTTATCGGCCGGAGACTAGCCTCCGGCGCCGCGTCTGGATGATTTAAAAATAAATTTGTAATTGTGATAATGCGAGTGTTTTTAGCATTTTTTTATGATTATATTATTCACTGGCATGACGGAAATGAGCAATGTGCTTGATTTACGGCCATTCGACAGTTTCACGCACTTCCAGCATGGCTTTTCCCAGTTCATTTCCCGATTCATTCTTGAAGGGTGCGATGATGACAATACTGTTTAATGACTTGTCCTGGAATCAACAAGAGCAATTCAAGTCCACATGCCGGCGCCATGGCATCGATCCAACCGCCGTTCGGGCGACACTATCAACCGAAAATATGGGCAAGGGCGTCTTGTGCGGCCATCCGGCGGCCAGTTCCGCTTTCCCCCCCGATAATATCGTCCAGGTCGACAGCATAAAACAGCTGAAAGCCCTGGGTCGCGGTGAAGGCGTGGACGATGTTCTCGGCGCCACCGGTGCGGCCGAGGTCAGCTACCCCGCGCCGCTGGCCGAGATGGCGATGCCGGACCTGGCCGCATTTGGCGGGAAGGCCGTCAAGCTGCGCAACAGCCTCTCGCGCCCGCAATTCCAAGCCGTTTCCGACGCCATGAACGCCTACCTGCTCGGTGATTCAAGCCGCGTCGCGGACTATGAAGACTACATCAACACGCTGCACTTTCCGCTGCAAATGGCCGTCTACGCGGTGACCGACCTGGAAATCACGGCTGCCGATCCATTGCTGGTCGACAATTCGAGCGCGCCCACCAGCCTGATATTCGGCACGGTCACGGTGCAGCCGGGCGGCTATATCGAGGCGCGGTCCACATTGCAGATGAATGTGCAAACCATGACCATCGTTTCCTGATCTCGTCACCGAGAATGTCGTAATTGTCACGTTTTATTTTCAACATCACATGCAGTTGATGTTTCGTGTCGAGATCGCGAATATTAACGAATGGCTTCATTCCCATAATATGGCTGATGACTTGACGGATTTTTATCCAATCTGAAGGAGCGAGATGATGGTTAAATACTTTAAAGATCTGAGCGACGAGCAAGTAGCGAAATTCAATGCGCGCTGCGCCCAGCTCGGCGTGGATCCGAGCAAGATTCAGACCAGCGTGACGACCGCCGGCGCCGAGAACGGCCTGCACTGCGGGCATCCCGCCGCCAATTCGACTTTTCCTCCCGCGAACATCCTCAAGGTCGCCAATGTGGCGCAATTGAAGGCCCTGTGCGCCTGCAAGGACGAGGATTATGTGCGCGGGCTGGAAAGCGATGCCCAGGTCAGGTATCCGCAACCGCTCTCGGAGCTGGCGCTGCCGCCGCTGTCGTCCCACGGGCGCGACGTGGCTTTGATCGAGAACTTCATGACCGAGACCCAGAAGGCGGCGGTGGTGCAGGCCTTGCACGCTTTCCTGGTGGGCAACTCGAACAAGGTCAAGGATTACGAGGCGATCATCAACGCGATCCATTTTCCGATGTCGCTGGCGGTCTACGCAGCCCAGGACATCACGATCACCGCCGCCAATCCGCTGGTGCTCGATTCCGACCAGATCGGTTTGTACAATTTCGGCGTCGTGACGGTGGAGCCGGGCGGCAGTATCCAGGTCGTCACCGCCGCCCAGATGGATTCGCAGGTATTCAACGGCCAGACAGCGTTGGGCGGTACCGGCGGCACCGTTCCGACCATTAACTTCCGGGGTGCCAACGGCAGCGACGGCACCGACGGCACGGCCGGCACCAACGGCAGCAACGGCGGCAATGCCGTGCAAGGCTCGCCGAGCGGCAATAACTGCGATTGCAACAATCCTTCGCCGGTGGCCGCCACGGCCAGCGGCAACGGCACTGCGGGCAGTGCCGGCACCCGGGGCGCGGACGGTTCCATTTCCGGCACCTCGGTGTTTTCGCTGGGCGCGATCTCCGGTCCGATCCAGGTGACCTACATCGGCGGCGTGGGTGGCAAAGGCGGCGCCGGCAAGGCTGGCGGCAATGGCGGCAATGGCGGCAACGCGGCCGGGGCGGCGGCTGCGCCGTGCAATAACTCATACGCCGGCACCCCGTCCGGTAATGGCGCCAATGGCGGCAACGGCGGCAATGGCGGCAATGGCGCCAACGGGCCGAACGTGACGATCTATTACACCTCGATCACATCCGACACCACGTTTTCGATCGACACCTCATCGATCGCCGCCGGCGCGGGCGGCGCGTCGGGCGCCGGCGGCGCGGCCGGCAGCGGTGGCACCGGCGGCGGCACGGCCGGGAACCCCGGCACGGCAGGCGTGCCCGGCATCACCGGTTCTCCAGGTACCCTCTCGGCGCGTCTGCAACCGGCGTAAGGGCAGCTTCACGACTGTGGGTGACCTCCCCGCGCAAGCCAGCGCGGGGTCTTGAAAGGGAGAAGAGATGACTACTTTTGATGGCAGCACTGCAGTGATACGTCTGCTTGGCCAGGATGCGATTCCGGTCCCGGACGCCGCCGCCGGCGCCGCTGGCACGGCGGGGGCCGCCGGTACGGCGGGCAGCTTGACGTCTGGAAAGTGCTGCAACTGTTCCAGCAACGGGAGCGCCGGCGGACCTGGCGGCTTTGGCAATAATGGTTCGCCCGGCGGGCCGGGCTGG
>NZ_JABXFH010000095.1:0-6015 GCF_013372745.1 Janthinobacterium sp. BJB401
CGTTAGGGGTGAAAATTATTTTTTAACGAGGTTGCAAGCCGCCGCATCCATAGTCTTGAACGCCTGGTCGGCGGGGATAGTCGACAGCACTTTCAGGTAGTCCCACGCGCCTTTCGATTCGGCCGGGGTTTTCACCTGCACCAGGTACATGTCGTGGATCACGCGGCCGTCGGGGCGGATCGAGGCGTTGTTCATGACGGCGTCCTTGATCGGCAGTTCGCGCATTTTCTGGGCGACGATCTTCGAATCGTCGCTTTTCGCCGCGGCCACCGATTTCAGGTAGTGGTAGACGCTCGAATACACGCCCGCCTGCACCATGGTCGGCTTGGCGCCCTTGTTGAGCGCCTCGAAACGCTTGGCGAACGCGCGGCTGCGGTCGTCGTAATCCCAGTAAAAACCGTCCGCGTAGACGAGGCCCTGTGCCGTTTCCAGGCCCAGCGCGTGCACGTCGGACAGGAACACGAGCAAGGCGGCCAGGCGCTGGTCCTTGCCGCTGCCGATACGGAATTCGCGCGCCTGCTTTATGGCGGAGACGGTGTCCGCCCCACCATTGGCCAGGCCGATCACCTGCGCTTTCGAGCCTTGCGCCTGCACCAGGAAGGACGAGAAATCCGAGGCGTTCAATGGATGGCGCACGGCGCCCAGCACCGTGCCGCCATTGCGCTTGACGACGTCGCTGGCGTCTTTTTCCAGCGAGTGGCCGAACGCGTAATCGACGGTGACGAAGTACCACGACTTTTGTCCCAGTTTCGTCAATGCCGCCGCCGTGCCGGCCGCCTGCGAATACGTGTCGAACATCCAGTGGAAGCCGTTCGGCGAGCAGTCTTCATTGGTCAACCGACCCGTGGCCGGGCCGCTGAACATGGCGATGCCGCCCTTCTCTTTCATCAGCTTTTGCACGGACAGGGCCACCGAGGAATTGGTCAGATCGGCGATGGCGTCGACCTTGTCGCGGTCTATCCATTCGCGCGCCTTGGAGGCGGCGATGTCGGCCTTGTTCAAGTGGTCGGCCGAGACGATTTCGATCTTCATGCCCTTGCATTCGGCCTTCAGACAATCCTCGACGGCCATCTGGCTGGCGACGACGGAGCCGCGCCCGCCCATGGCCGAATAGGGGCCGGACATGTCGGTCAGGATGCCGACCTTGACGACGCCATCGGAAATCTGCGCCTGCGCGCCAAAGGACAGGGTAAGCGCCAGCGCGCCCATGGCCAGAACGGTTTTTTTCATGCGTGTCTCCTGAGGGGTGAGGGTTTTTCTTATATGTATATCTGCATTCTGCATGTGTAAAAATATGCACTCAAGTGAAATTAATGCATAATTCCTTTGCAAAAATGCACAGAGAGGATCAGCCATGCTCGATTGGGACAATGTACGGGTCTTCCTGGAACTGACGCGCAGCGCCGGCCTCGTCGATGCGGCGAAAAAGCTGGGCATCGACCATTCCACCGTGTCGCGGCGCATGCGCAAGTTCGAGGAGCAGGTGGGCACGCAGCTGTTCGACCGCAATTACGTGGGCTACCAGCTGACGCCCGAAGGCCACCGCCTGATGGAATACGCGGAAACCATGGAAAGCACGGTGTTTGCCGCCACCGAGGAATTGGGCGAACACAACCGTCTGCTGTCGGGCCAGGTGCGCCTTGGCGCCACGGAAGGCTTCGGCGCCATCGTGCTGGCGCCCCACCTGGCGCAGTTTTGCGGGCGATACCCGCACATCAGCGTTGACCTGATCGCCGTGCCCCGCTTCGTCAGCCTGTCCAAGCGCGAGGCGGACGTGGCCATTTCCATCGAGCGCCCCTTGTCCGGCCCGTACGTGGTGACGAAGCTGTCCGACTACCGATTAAAACTGTACGCCACGCCAGCCTACCTGGCGCGCCACGCGCCGATCACCAGCGTGGCGCAACTGGCGCAGCACCCGATCATCGGCTACGTGGACGATCTGGTCTTCAGTTCGGAACTGCGCTACATGGACAACGTGGCGCCCGATTCCCTGCGCGCGTTTCGCAGCACCAGCGTGATCGCCCAGTACCACGCGGCGCGCGCGGGCCAGGCGCTGGCGATTTTGCCCTGCTTCGTGGCGCAGCAGTCGAACGAACTGGTGCCCGTGCTCGAAGGCGAGATCGACCTGCTGCGCGCTTTCTGGATGATTTCACCGAGCGAGCGGCGCAACATCGCCCGGGTCAGCGCCCTGTGGAATTACCTGCGCAGCGCCATCGACCTCAATCACGCCTACCTGATGGGCGAAACGGCCACGCCCAGCTGGCCAACTTGAGCACACTGCGGCGCGCTACACTGTCGCCACATACTAATAAGGAGAACGCCATGCTGATGGATGCGAACCAGGCCGTGCTGGTCATTGTCGACCTGCAAGGCCGCTTGATGCCGGCCATCCACGATGCGGGCCTGGTGCTGGCGCAAAACCTGCGCCTGGCAAAGATTGCCCGCCTGCTCGACGTGCCCGTGCTGGGCACGGAACAGAACCGGCAAGGGCTTGGGCCGAACGTGGAAGAGATCGCCGCCCTGTGCGAACGGACCTTGCACAAGACGCATTTCGGCGCCTGTTTTGATGGCTTGCAGGAGATGCTGCCGCCAGGGCGCAAACAGATCGTCGTCACGGGGTGCGAAGCCCATGTGTGCATGCTGCAGACGGCCATCGGCTTGCTGGAACTGGGCTACGAGGTCATCATCGCCATCGATGCCGTCGGGTCGCGCCAGGCCGCCAGCCGCGACGCGGCGCTGGCCCGCCTGGGCAAGCTCGGCGCCCATCTGGTGACGGTGGAGATGCTGGCCTTTGAATGGTTGCGCGACTGCAAGCATCCGCGTTTCCGCGAAGTGCTGGCACTGATTAAATAGCTGGCCCGCCTTTAATCCAGATCAAGTCCATCGGCCATTCATTTGCTAGCTTGGTAACAGCGCCGCCATTCCGAGCGGCGCGCCGTCCACATCAGCAAGGGAGCCATCATGGCCTACATCCTGCGGGGCAAGCTGTGCGGCCTGATCTGTGCCGAGTGTCCTGAAGCCTTATCCCACGTCATCGTGCGCCTGTACCGGCCGCGCGAGTCGCAAAACGTCACGGCCCTGGCTGTGGCCAGCGCCAAGGAAACCTTCGCCATCCTCACGGATGAAGAGGTGCAGGCGAAAGCGCCTTTCCTGCTGGCCGAAGCACGCACGGATGACGACGGCAATTACAGTTTCACTTTGGACGACGATTACCAGGGCGAGGCCGTCGAAGTCGACGTCCTGTGCCCTACCGTGCCGCAATTGAAACCGGGGCCGAAAGACCCGGTGCCGCTGCAGTTTTCCATCACCACCATCCAGCCCCGCTGGCGCCAGATCGACAATGATTTTCTCGCCATCTGGGACTATTGCCTGCCGCAACGCTTCTGGTGCCTGGTGCGCGCCCGCTTCGGCGCCTGGACCATCTGCGGCCGATTGCGCACCTGCGACGCTCCCCACGCGCCGATCGCCGGCGCAACAGTGCGGGCGTTCGACGCCGACTGGCTGCAAGACGACGCGCTGGGCCAGGCCGTCACGGACGCCAGCGGGCGCTTCCGCATCGATTACCTGACGTCGGACTTCACCTTGACGCCCTTCTCGCCGTTCATCAACGTGGAGTTCGCCAGCGGACCCGACGTGTATTTCACGGCGCAGCTGGGCAGCGTGACCATCCTGTCGGAAACGCAAGCCAACGGCCGCCAGCCGGGTCGCGAAAACGTGGGTCACTGTTTCTGCGTGGAATTGTGCTCGAGGGAAGTCTTGCCGCCCGACGTGGAAGGCGTGCCCCACTGGCAGCAAGTGGAAATCTTCGACATCCACCCGTTTCCCTCGCTGGCCGGCTTTTCCGCGCAAGGCTATGCGGGCGGCCCCGGCGCCTCGTATGTATTCGCCGGCGGTGTCACCCTGAAGGGCAATTGCCCGCTGCGCAACAGCGCCATTCCCACCAACCCGCTTGAATACCGCTTTCTCATCGGCGAATGGTCCTGGCCAGGCGGCAGCGACGACCCGGCAGCCATCCCTTCGGTCGCGCCCGCCAGCCTGGCGCCGTTGACGCAAATCATCGGCACGCACGTCGGCTATGTGTTTTATACGAATGGACTGGGCCTCGGCGATTCGGCGCCCGTCATCATCGATGCGGGCGACTTGAAACCGGGTGGCTGGATACGGGTGGACGGCAAGCCCGTCACCGTGGACATGCGCGACGGCACGACGGCCGTCGTCAATGTGGCGCCCAACATCTTCCTGCGCACGTTCGACTTGCTGACCGTGAATACGCCGGCCATCACCAGCCTGCATCCGGCCAAGCTGCCGGGCGGCTTGCCCATCCTCGACGCTGGCCGCAGCCTGAGCGCAGCCGAAAGCGAACCGATACGCCGCTACCGCCTGGGCTTCGAGGTGCGCGACGGCATCAGCCTGGCGCTGGTGGCCACGGACGGGCTCGATTCCATCGTCTTCGACAACTCGCCCGTCATCGTGGCGCTGGACCTGGAAGAGCTGCGCAGCAATGCCTGCAATCCCATCGCGGGCGGCCTCGTGCATATCCTGTACACGATCGACCATCCGCATCTGCGCTTTTTCAATATCACGATTTCCAACAACAACGGCATCACGCACCCGCCGCCACCGCTGCCGGCCGCCACATTCACCCCACCGCCACCACCGAGCAATTACCTGTTCCGCGGCGGCGCGGGCGGGCCGCATTTATCGGGCAACAACGGCGGCTTCCCCGTCAACGTGGCGCTCGATCCACCGTGCGCCTACCGGGTGGCCATCGGTTGGCAGACGCGGCATTACCTGGCGTCGGCGCACAGCATTGACCGCCTCTACTGCAAGTAGGCGAGCTTAGAAGTAGCGCACCCACGCCTGCTTCGACGTGCGCTTGTAATTGGCAAACGCGCGGCAAGGGAAATACAGCACGGGCATCAGGGCCAGCGCAATCAGCCAGACTTGCCAGATGTGCTCGACGTCATAGCGGGCGCCGTGATTGGCGCCCAGCACGGCCGTCAAGGTAGTGCCGATGAGCAGTAACAGATACAGGTGCAGCAGATAGTAAAACATGGGCGCGCCGCCAAAGGTGGCGCAGGCCCGCGTGAACCAGTTATCGACGCTTTCCAGCCAGGCCATGCCCAGCAAGCCCAGGCCCAGGGTGAACAGCAGGAAGTCCAGCGACGGCGGATATTTGGTGAAGTTCATCACGCTCATGGCCGTGCGCAAGGCCGTGTCGCCCGCCACCCATGGCAGGGTTTCGCCATAAATATTAAAGCCGCGCAGCACGGCCAGCAGCAGCAAGCTGCCACCGCCCAGCGCCAGCAGCAGGCGCCGACGTCCTTCGGCGGACACCCCGCGCGCATACAGGGGCCCGGCCGCATAGCCGAGCACGATCACGCCTATCCACGGCAGCAGCGGATAGCTGACCTTGATTTTCATGGCGCCATCAGCGACCAGATAACCGCGTTGCAGCAACACCGTCAGCAGATAGTAGCCAAGGCTGCCCTCTTCCGCGTGCAGCCAGGTAAACAAATGCTGTCCCGCGATGATCGCCACGCCCAGCACGACCAGCACTTTCAACGGGAGTTTATGCAGCACGGCCAGCGCCATCATGGCCAGGCCGATGACCCAGATCACCTGCAGATACAGGATCGCCGGCGTGAAAGTACCCATCCAGGCAAAGTTGACGAACACCAGTTCCAGCACGACCAGCAGCAAGCCCCGCTTGAACAAAAAACCGGTAGCGCCGCGCGGACCGGCGGCCGGATGCGCGTACAACCAGGCGGACAAGCCCGTCAAAAAGACAAACATGGGCGCACACACGTGGGCGGCCAGGCGCGTGAAGAATAGTGCCGGATCGACGTGGGCCGCATCCATGGGGTCGCTGACCTGGTGGTGCAGAAAGAATGTTTCGCGCACATGGTCGAACAGCATGATCAGCATGACGAGGCCGCGCATGACGTCGATGACGGCGATGCGGGCGCGCAGGGTGGCGGGGGAAGTCAGGGAGGCAGTCATTTATTCATTTTT
>NZ_JABXFH010000096.1:0-5919 GCF_013372745.1 Janthinobacterium sp. BJB401
TCTCCCGCATCCTGCACGCCGGCTATGTCTTCGAATGCGAAGGCACGGCCATCGCCTTCGACCCCATCGTCGAAAACCCGTTCAGCCGGAATTGCCACGCGTTTCCGCCCGTGCGCTTCGACCTCGACGCCGTGCGCCAGCTGCGCTGGGATGCCGTCTTCATCTCGCACTTCCACGACGACCACTGCTCGCTCGACAGCCTCGATGTGCTCGACCGCGCCACGCCCATCTATCTGTACTGCGTCTTCGACGAACTGTTCGCCATGCTGCGCGTGCTGGGTTTTAGCCGCGTCGAGCGGCTGCACGTGGACGTGCCGGTACAGGTGGGCAGCATCGAGGTGATCCCGCGCCGCGCGCTCGATGACGATGTCGATTCGCTGTTCCAGGTGCGCGCCGCCGGCCTGAATGTGCTCAACGTGGTCGATTCCTGGATCGGGCCGGAGACGCTCGAACAGCTGGCCGCCTTTGCGCCGTGGGACATGGTGCTGTGGCCATTTCAGACCATGCGCGAGATCGCCGTCATCGCGCCGTCGCAGGCGCAGCCTGGCCCGGTCGACCTTCCCGAAGACTGGGTGCCCCAGCTGCGCGCGCTGGCGCCCCGGTACCTCGTGCCCAGCTCCTGCCAGTTCGTGCAGGAAGACTGGTCCTGGTACAACCATGCGATGTTCCCGATTACCTACCGCCAGTTCGCGCAGGAGATCGGCGCTGCGCTGCCCGAGGCGCACATCTTCCGCCTCGACCCATCGACGGCCGTGCTGCTCGATGCGCACGGTGTGAGCAGTGCCGAACCCTTGCCCTGGGTCATCCCCGTGGGCCCGCAAGACGTGGATTTCGACTACCGCCCCGACGCGCCGCCGCCCGTCACGGCGGACATCGCGCGCCGTTTCGCGCCATTGAGCGACGCCGATGCGGCCTTGGTGCTCGATTTCTGCCGCCACGGTTTGCTGGAACGCTACCGCGACATGGAGCTGCCCGAAGACAGCTATTTCCAGGCTCCGCGTGTGTGGCGGCTGTCGCTGTACGGCCATGACGGCGCGGCCACGATCCTGCATTACCGCACGCACGGCGACTTGATCGACCTCGTGCCGGACACGGGCGAGGCGCCGGGATGGACCACCGAGGTGCCGCTGGTGAAATGCCATGCGGCGCTGGTGCTCGGTGAATCGCTGACCTCAATGTACATGCGCATCAACGATGGTCCTTTCGACGCCGCCACGCGGGACGAACTGGACGAGGCCGACATCGTCGACGACCCACTGATCCGCTGCCTGTTCAACGATGCCATCGGCGCCTACCAGGCGGCGCAGCTCAAACGCTTGCTGGCCCGCTGAAGAAAGTCGCGCGACAGGGTAAGATAGCTGCTTCTGACTAGAACGGGAAAGACACCATGGCACAAGACAATGCACAAGGCAATGAAACCGCGATCCTGGCCGGCGGCTGCTTCTGGGGCGTGCAAGACTTGCTGCGCCGTTATCCGGGCGTGATCGCCACGCGCGTGGGCTACAGCGGCGGCGACGTGGCCAACGCCACCTACCGCAACCACGGCACGCATGCGGAAGCGATCGAGATCATTTTCGACCCGAACACCATCAGCTACCGCAAGATCCTGGAATTTTTCTTCCAGATCCACGACCCCAGCACGGAAGACCGCCAGGGCAACGACCGCGGCACGAGCTACCGTTCGGCCATCTATTACACGAGCGACGAGCAAAAACGGGTGGCCGAAGACACCATCCGCGACGTCGACGCGTCCGGCCTGTGGCCCGGCAAAGTGGTGACGGAAGTGGCGCCTGCAGGTCCGTTCTGGGAAGCGGAACCCGAGCACCAGGATTATCTGCAGCGCTTGCCGCACGGCTATACCTGCCATTACATCCGGCCGGACTGGGTCTTGCCGCAGCGCGGGCAGTAAGGAAGCAGATATGCGTTACTGGCGCGTCGAGCGGCGGCAGGCGGAAGGGCAGCTGGACTTCGGGCGTACCCTGGAGCTGATGGCCGCCATCGGCCATGCGGACGTGAATGCCGTCGCCGGGGCCATCCTGAAAACGGTCAGCACGGTCGCGCCGATTGCCCAGTGCACGATCTTTGCCTATGAATTCGGCAACCGTCCGCGCACTGTCGCCGTGGCTGACCGGCGCGGCGGACGTTTCCTGCAAGATATTGCCGACAGCTACGCGCGTCACTATTACGCGCTCGACGGCAACCAGCGCGTGATCGCGCCGGCGCCGGGGCGAAAAACCGATCCCGCCATCGTGCTGCACCAGCAGGCCAGCGACGAGATCGACCATCCCGGCTACCGCGCCGCCTGCTATCAAAAACCGAATGTCTCGGACCGGCTATCGCTGCTGCTGCAGCCGGCCGGCGATATCTGGCTGTCCGTCAATTTCTACCGCGACAGCAGCCAGGGCAAGTTCCTGCCCGGCGAAGTGGCGGGCATCGAAACCCTGTCACCGCTGTTTGCCCATGCCGTCAAGCATCACTACAGCCTGAACGGCCAGAATACGCAAGGCGTCGCGCCGATGATGCTGGCACGGCTGCGCCAGCATTGTCCCGCCTTGAGCAAGCGCGAACTGGACGTGCTGCGCTGCGTGCTCGAAGGTCTGACGGCCGTGGAAATCGCCGAGATCATCGGCGTGCAGCCGTCCAGCGTGATGACTTACCAGAAACGCGCGTATAAACGCCTGGGTATTTCCAGCCAGCGCCAGTTGTTCGCCCTGTGCATGGCGCCAGCACCCGTCTAGTCCCTTCGGCGTAGGGATGGCTCCGCCTTCTTGACTGTTTTGGCCGCAAAACGTCCCCAAAATGGGGACAGCCGCCAGCATCGTCGTCTGCATACTGTGTTTCAAGCCGGGATCACCCGGCCGCTCTCACCCAATAAAATCAACAAGGGGAGGGCGACACCTTATGGAGACCAGCATGACCATCGCCACCACTGCGCCCGTTCCCGACGTGGCCGCCAAGCAACTGGAACAGCAGGTGATGCGCAAGGTATCGCGCCATCTGCTGGGATTTCTGTTTCTGCTGTTCGTGTTTTCCTTTCTTGACCGCATCAATATCGGCTTCGCCGGCCTGACCATGATGCAGGATCTGGGCCTGTCCGGCACCCAGTTCGGTTTTGCCACCACCCTGTTTTACATCGCCTACATCGCCTGCAGCATCCCCAGCAACATCGTGCTGGCCCGCATCGGCGCGCGTAAATGGATAGGCAGCATGATGATCGCCTGGGGCCTGGCCTCGACGGCGACCCTGTTCGCCAGCGGCCCGGCCAGCCTGTATGCGCTGCGTTTTCTCGTCGGTGTGACGGAGGCGGGCTTCCTGCCCGGCATGCTGCTGTACCTGACGTACTGGTTTCCCAGTGCCTACCGCGCGCGGGCCAATGCCTTGTTCATGATCGCCATGCCCGTGACGGCCGCCATCGGCTCGGCCCTGTCGGGCCTGATCCTGGGACTCGATGGCCACTGGGGCTTGAAGGGCTGGCAATGGCTGTTCTTGCTCGAAGGCATGCCTTCCGTGTTCCTGGGCCTGGCCGTGTATGGCTACCTCGACGATGCGCCCAACAAGGCAAACTGGCTGAGCAAGCTGGAACAGCAGGTGCTGGCGTGCATGCTGGCGGCCGAGCACAAGCCTGCCGTCGTACACCTCGCGCAGCAGCAGAAGACCTCCGTGCTGGCGGAAATGCTGTCGCCCACCGTGCTGAAATTCGGCGTCGCCTATTTCTGCCTGGTGAACACCCTGGCGATGGTGGCCGTGTGGACGCCGCTGATCGTGAAAAGTTTTAACAGCAATGCCAGCAACACGCAGATCGGTCTGCTGGCCGCCATCCCGCAAGTGTGCACCGTCATCGGCATGATTGCCTGGGGCCGCCGCTCGGACCGCCTGCAGGAACGCCGCTGGCACATCGTCTGGCCCATGCTGCTGTCGGCGGCCGGCTGGCTGTTCACGGCGTATTCCGGCAACCCCGTGGTGCAACTGCTGGGCGTGTGCATGGCCTCGACGGGCGCGTACACGGCCATGTCCGTCTTCTGGACCACGCCGGACCGAGCCCTGAGCCTGGGTGCGCGCGCCATCGGCATCGCCGTCATCAACGCCACGGGCAATATCGGCTCGGCCCTGAACCCCGTCGTCGTGGGCTGGCTGAAGGACATCACGCACAGCTTTGCCACGGGCTTGCTGTACGCCAGCGTGCTGCTGGTGGCGGGCGCGGCCATCGTGCTGACCCTGCCCATCGCGCGCGGCGGCAAAGAACAATCTTGATTGAAGAGGACCCATCATGAGCGACATCTTCCACCCTTATCCCCATGTGCCGAAAGTCTATCCGCCTGGCAAACCGGCCGGTGCATCGACGCAGCACGTTCCTGTCCTGATCGTCGGCGGCGGCCCCGTCGGTCTGGCCACGGCCCTGGGCCTGGCGCGCCACGGCGTGCGCTCGGTGCTGATCGAAGCGGACGATGGTGTCTGCACGGGCAGCCGCGCCATCTGCATTTCGCGGCGCAGCCTGGAAATCATCGAACGCCTGGGCGCGCTCGACGGCTTTATCCGCAAGGGCTTGCCGTGGGCGGGAGGACGCAGCTTTTACCGCGACGAGGAAGTGCTGCACTTTACGATGCCGCAAGACGCGAACCAGAAGCTGCCGCCCATGGTCAACCTGGCGCAATACCATATCGAACAATTCCTGCTCGACGCGGCCGAACGCCAGTCTGAACTGATCGATATCCGCTGGCAAACGCGGGTCACTGGCGTGGACCAGCGCGCAGATGGCGCCACGGTCACGGTCGCCACGCCCGACGAAACCTGCCAGATTGACACGGACTGGCTGGTGGCGGCCGATGGCGGGCGCAGCGTCGTGCGCGAAGCGCTGGGCCTGAAATTGCAGGGCACCAGCTATGAAGGGCGCTACGTGATCGTCGACATCCATCTGAAGAGCGAGCGCCCGACGGAGCGCCTTGCGTATTTCGACCCGCCGTCGAATCCCGGCTCCACCGTGCTGGTGCACAAGCAGCCCGACGATATCTGGCGCATCGACTACCAGTTGCGCGACGACGAGGATGCGCAGGCGGCCGTGCTGCTGGAAAACGTGGCGCCGCGCGTGGACAGCCTGCTGGCCATGATGGGCGAAACAGCGCCGTGGCATCCCGTATGGATCACCATTTATAAAGCCAACGCGCTGACCCTGGAAAAATACCGGCATGGCCCCGTGCTGTTCGCGGGCGATGCGGCTCATTTGGTGCCCATCTTCGGCGTGCGCGGGGCGAACTCCGGCATCGACGACGCGGACAACCTGGCCTGGAAGCTGGCGTATGTCGTCAAGGGATCGGCACCGGACAGTTTGCTGGACAGCTATTCGGACGAGCGCGTGTACGCCGCCCATGAAAATCTGCGCCACGGCACCAAAAGCACGGAATTCATGGCGCCGCCGACCTTCGCTTTCGATCTCATGCGCACGGCCGTGCTGGGCCTGGCGGGCAAGCACGCGCACGTGCGCTCCTTGATCAACCCGCGCCAGACGAGCGCCATCGCGTATGCGCAGTCTGCCCTGAACGCGCAGGATAGCGAGACGTTCGCCGCCGGCCCCGCGCCGGGCACGGTCTTGCCCGAATGTCCGCTGACGCTGCTGCAAGACGGCAGGCAAGAAGCCGGGTATATTACCGATTTGCTGAAACGCGCCGATGGCGATTTCACGGGACTGTACTTCAGCGAGCACGGCGCCGTGCCAGCCGAACTGCTGGCGCTGGACGATACATTGCCGTTGAGTACCGTGGCGATCGCCCGCGGCGGGGCACAAGGGTGCGCCTGGGACCACACGGCGCAGGTATTCTCGCTGTTTGACGTGCAGCCTGGCACGTTTTACCTCGTGCGTCCGGACGGCCACGTGCTGGGGCGCTGGCGTGAGGTGAAAGCGGGGCAGGTGATTGAAGCGCTGGC
>NZ_JABXFH010000097.1:0-5604 GCF_013372745.1 Janthinobacterium sp. BJB401
CCGGTCTCCTCAACGAACGCGCTGTACAAGGCCGCCACCTCTCTCACCAGCACCCCCATCGACCAGCCATCGAAGACGATATGATGGAACGTCAACAGGAACACATGAACGTCCTCGCCCATTGCAATGAGCCGGGCACGCAGCAAGGGGCCGGCTTGCAGGTCGAACGGTGCGCGCGCCTCGTCCCGCACCAGCACCTCAGCCCGAGCCTGCCGTTCGCCCGGCAGCAGTGCGCTGATATCGACGACCGGAATGACCAGCCGCAACTCGGGCGCGACCACCTGCACCGGCGCGCCATCGATAAGATCAAAGGTCGTACGCAGCACTTCATGGCGGTGCACGATCTCGTTGAGCGTGCGTTCGAGCGCGGCGCGGTCCAGCCGCCCCCGGATTTCAAACGCGCCGGGCAGGTTGTAGGCTGCGCCCCCATCGGTAAAGCGGTCGATGAACCAGACCCGCTCCTGTGAATACGAAAGAGGCAGCACACCTGCGCGGTCGGCCAGCGTAATCGACGTCGGCTGCTGCGGCTCATCCTCCGCCAGCAGCAGAGCAAGGAGTTCCTCTTTCATTGATTCCAGCGAGCGCTCGGTCATACGATGGTGCCTCTCAAAAGATAAGTAAATGAATGTCGTTGTCTGTCCCGGAAGCGCGAATGGGTGGATGTCTGCGGCTCCGGCAGGGATGCTCACCCTCACCTTGCATCCTCGCTTACAGGAACGCAAGGACCGCCTGGCAGAGTCGCCAGGCAGGGCAAAATGGCGTGAGGTCTATCACGCCAGTGGAGTTTGACTGGCTTTCAGACGTTTCTTTTCGGCGAGCAAGACGGCGATTTCCTCTGGTGACATGGCGTCGATGCTCTTCTGCACGGAGACCTTGGCGGCGGCCATATTCTCCAGCCTTGCCGTTTCAGCCTGCACCCGGGCCGCTTCGATCTGCACCGCCAGCGCAGCGATGGTGGTCGCCTCAAACAGGCTTCGCAGCGGCAGGTCGACCTGCAAATGCTTGCGCACATGCGATAGCACCTGCGTCGCCATCAGGGAATGGCCGCCCAGGTCAAAGAAATCATGATGGACGCCAATCGTTTCCATGCCGAACAGGTTCTGCCAGATACCGGCCAGCGTCTTCTCGACATCATTGCCGGGTGCCGCATAGGCCACCAGCAGGTCGGCACGAGTGACGCCCTGACCACCGGCCACCGCTTGCGCCTTTTCGGCGTCCAGCGCCGACCGGTTGACATCGGCGATGTGCCCGGCCGTGACCGCAAACGCCAGCGGCGAGACGATCAGCTGGGGCAGTCGGGACGCCAGCAGGACATCGAACACGGCCTTCGCATCGCGTTCGGCAATGCCGTTCGACATCAACGCGGCAAGGCCGGAGCCATCCTCCGTCAGATGCTGCGGCAACTTGGCGCGCGCCATCATCCCGGCATCCTTCCAGATCGTCCAGTTGACCGACAGGACGTTGCCACCCGCTTGCAGGCTGTCGCGATGGGCCAGCGCGTCCAGGAAAGCATCCGCTCCCGCCGCATCGGCCTGGCCGGCGAAAGGCAGCACAGCATTCATCGACGAGCACAGGATGACGAAGTCAAGGCGCGAGAAGTCGAAGATCTTGCTCAGTATCGCCGCGCCAGCCAGTTTCGGCGCCAGTACCTGGCCCGCCTGCCCCCCCGGCGTCAGGCGCAGGGCTGCAGCACCGGCCTGTCCAACCGCATGGAAAATGCCTTGCAGCTGACCGAATGCCAATATGGCGGCATCGGCCATCCGGTTCATGGCCGCTTCGTCAGCGACGTCGGCCGCAAGGTACAGCACGGCGGCGCCCAGCGCCTCCAGCGCCTGCAACTGGCCGATCTTGCGGCTGCCGGCATCGTCGTCCGCATGCGTCCGAAGGTAGTCACCCCACTCCGCCTTGGGCGGCAATGGCTGGCGCCCGGTCAGGGTGAGCGCGGGAGCGGAACGATTTTCGGCCAGATAGCGCGCGAAGGCATAGCCGACTCCACCCAGCCCGCCCGTGATCAGGTAATGTTGACGGCTGCCGGAGACCGCCGGTAACGTCCCGAGCACCGCCACTGACACCGGCTCGATGACTAGGCTCCAACGGTAACTGCCGCGCAACGCCACAACGGTTTCGGCTACGTCGCTCGACAACTCCGCCGCCAACAGCGCGCCAAGCCTGGCGCCGATTCCCTCGCCAGGCGTGACGACGATGTCCACGCTGCGGCTGCGGAGGTTCGCACATTCCAGGGCCATAACCTGACATGGTCCGAGCAGGGTCGCCTTCTCGGGAGCGAGGAACTCATCGCCGATGACGGCATATAGCCCATTCGAGAGCACATTGACGGTCAGTGCGGCGTCGATGCCAAGCCGGCCGATCGCATGCGCGAGGAAGCGCATGCTGTAGAAGCCATCGTGCTGGTCGATGGCGCTGCCGCTTTGCGGCGGCGTCAGGCTCCAGCAATGGGTGATCCTGGCGGGCATGCCATGCAGTTCCATGCACAGTGACAGCAGGCGTTCGTAGTGAGCGGGTTGGGCGGCGTCGATCTCAATCCGTTCTGCGCTCACGGAGGCGAAATCGCCGCCCTGCGTGACGACGATGACCTGTTCGCCCCTGCCCCGGATCGCATCGATAACGGACTGGCTCAAGCCGTGGCGATCAGCCAGCACCAGATGCACCGTGGATGCAGCGGCAGCGCTGGACACAGAGCCAGGCAAACGCTTCCAGGTCGGCGCGTAAAACCACTGCCCGACATCGGAGCGGCGGGTTCGGTCCGGCTGGGCCGCAGGTAGATCCACCGACACGGGATCATTGATCCAGTGCCGCTTGCGCGCGAAGGGATAGGTCGGCAGCGGAATGCGGCGACGGCGTTCCTGTCCACGGAAACGGTTCCAGTCGATTGCGACGCCATGCGTCCACAACCAGCCGGCAGCACGCATCAGGGTGATGGCCGACGAGGTAGCCGATGAAGTGGCAGACTTGGCGTCGGGCAGCGCACCGACCGCATGCACCTGGACACCCGCCTGGGCGTGCTGTCTGAGCAGACTGGCCAGCGAGCGGCCCGGGCCGACTTCGACAAACAGCGGCGCATGGCGCTGCATGAGCGTGCGCACGCCATCCGAAAAGCGTACTGCCTGGCGCAGATGCGCACACCAATAGGCGGGGCTGGTGGCCTGCTCGGCCGTGATCCAGCCGCCGCTTACGTTGGAGACATAGGGAATGCGCGGCACATTCAGCTTGACGCGCGAGACCGCGGCCGCGAATTCATCGAGGATGGGGTCCATCATGCCCGAATGGAAGGCATGCGAAGTATGCAGGGGTTGGAATTCGATGCCCTGTTCACGTAGCACGCGCTCCAGCGCCTCGACGGCTTCGGCGCTGCCGGACACGCTGCAGATGGCCGGCGCATTCACCGCGGCGATCCACAGGTCGCTGCCCATCAGCGGTTGCAAGGCCGGCTCCGAGGCGTGTACCGCCAGCATTCGGCCGGCCGGCAATCCGGCGATCAGCTTGCCGCGCTGGGCCAGAAGCGCAAGCGCGTCCGGCAACGAGAAAACCCCGGCCAGACAGGCCGCCACGTATTCCCCCACGCTGTGGCCCGCCATCGCGTCGGGCGATATGCCCCAATGCGCGAGCTGACGCGCCAGCGCATATCCCACGGCGAACAAGGCCGGTTGCGCGATCTGGGTCTGGCGCAGCAGATCCTGGGCATGCCCGGCTTGCTCACCATCGGCGAACAGCACCGCGCGCAGGTCCAATCCCAGCGCCGGCAGCAGGAGCTCAGCGCAACGGTCGATCTCGGTCCGAAACACTTCCTCGGTCTGGTACAAGTCCTTCCCCATGCCGACATACTGAGCGCCCTGGCCCGGGAACATGAAGACGACGGAGCTGCCCTTGCCTTCCGCGACGGGCGCCGGTGCGGCCGTTTCCATCTCTAGCTGTTCGATCGCATTGGCGACACTGCTGCACACCAGCGCGCGGCGATAGCCGAAGGCGGTTCGTCCGACCTGCGTCGTATAGGCCGCGTCGGCCAGGCTGGTTTGCGGATGGGCGGCGAGGAAGCGCTGCAGATTGGCGCCCGCCACTGCCAGCGCTTCCGGCGTCCTGGCCGACAGCAGCAGCACCTGGCCTGGCCGCGCCGACGGTTCCGTCGTCACGCGCGGCGGCTCCTCGACGATCACATGTGCGTTAGTGCCGCCGATACCGAAGGAACTGACCCCAGCCCGCATCGGCGTGTCCGTGGCGGCCAGTTGTTGCAGCGATGCGTTCACATAGAACGGGCTGTTGGCGAAGTCGATATGCGGATTTGCCTTAGTAAAGTGCAGGCTGGGTGCGATCTCGCGTTCCCTCACCGTCAAAACGGCTTTGATCAGCCCTGTCACACCAGCCGCCGTGTCGAGATGACCCATATTGGTTTTCAGCGAGCCGATGGCGCAGAACTGCTTCTTGTCGGTCGACGTGCCAAACGCCTGCTGGAGTGCCCGCATCTCGATCGGATCTCCAAGTATGGTACCGGTGCCGTGCGCCTCCACATAGGAAATCGATTCCGGGTGAACGTCGGCCACGGCCATGGCCTCGGTAATCACTGCCGCCTGCCCGTTCACGCTGGGCGCCGTGAATCCCACCTTGTCGGCCGCATCGTTATTGATCGCCGAGCCGCGAATGACCGCGTGGATCGTATCGCCGTCCTCCAGGGCCTTGCTCAAGGATTTCAGTAGGACGGCGGCCACGCCATTGCCCGGCGCGGTGCCGGCCGCCTTTTCGTCGAAGGTCCGGCAGCTTCCATCGGGCGACATGATATCCCCCGGCTGGTACATATAGCCTTCCAGGCGCGTCTGCAGGCTCGCGCCGCCCGCCAGCGCCATGTCACTTTCTCCGCTCAGTATGCTCTGGCAGGCCAGATGCACGGCCACTAGCGAAGTCGAACAGGCCGTCTGCACCGCCACCGCCGGACCGCGCAGGCCAAGATGGTAGGCCACGCGGCTGCACAGATAATCCTTCTCGTTGCCAATCTGGATTTGCTTCACGGAGACGGACTCCGCAAACTTGGCGTTTCCGTAGATCTTGTGGAGGAAGTAGGCGCTGTTCGAGGCGCCGGCAAACACGCCGATCGCGCCAGGGTAGGCCCCAGGCGCATAACCCGCATGCTCAAGCGCCTCCCATGCCACCTCCATGAACAGGCGCTGCTGCGGATCGGCCACTTCGGCATCCTTGGGCGTGAAGCCGAAGAACTCCGCATCAAAGCGGTCGAAGTCGGGCACCACGGTGCCGCGCTTGACGTAGTTCTTGTCCTCAAACACGCTGACGGACACGCCCGCCGCAAGCAATTCCTCGTCACTGAAAGTACGAACGTTCTCGATACCGTTCTTGAGGTTGTACCAGAACTCATCAACGTTTTTAGCGTCCGGGAATCGCCCTGCCATCCCGATTACGGCTACCGAATATGCATCATTGTTGAATTCCGACGAGCTAATTGAAGTCATAGGTTTCTCAAGAATCATTGTTATTTGGAGCGGGCGGCAGAGCGCCTCTGCATGGCCTGGCGGCGATGCTGGCCCCGCTCCAGGCTTTCCGCATCGGCCGCCGCTCCCGAGGGCGAACTGTCCAAGGCAT
>NZ_JABXFH010000098.1:0-5045 GCF_013372745.1 Janthinobacterium sp. BJB401
CTTTTTTATTGTCCGCGCCGCGGAGGCGCAGTCGATCAATGCTTAGAAACGGTAGCCGACACCGACACCGATCAGGACAGGATCAACCTTGACTTCGCTGATCTTGGCGCCAGCAGCCAGTACGTCGCTGCGGATCTGCACTTTCTTGATGTCGAAGTTCAGCGACCAGTTTTTGTCCAGCTTGTAGTCGACGCCAGCTTGCAGCGAGAAGCCCCAGCTGTCATGTTCCAGGCGGCCGGCGCCATCCAGCAATTTCACGTCCGAGATATTCGTGTAGTTCACGCCGGCACCCACGTAAGGGCTGAACTGTTTTTCAGGCATGAAGTGGTATTGCAGCGACAGGGTCGGTGGCAAATGCTTGAAGCTGCCGATCTTCGTGCCGGACAGGGTGACGTCATGCTTTTGCGGATACGTCAGGATCAGCTCGGCAGCGATGTTCGGGGTGAAGAAATACGAAATATCAATTTCGGGAATCGTCTTGCTGCTGACATGTATCGTGTCCGATGCGCCAGCGCCAAAGACCGGCGTGGATTTGTTGGCCGGATCGATATGCACGGCGCGCGCACGGACCAGCCATGGGCTTTCCTGTGCCATTGCATTGCCGGCGAATGCGCCGATGGCGGCCAGGACGATTGCTGCTGCAGTTGCGGACTTTTTCATTCTAGTTCCCTCTTTTTGTCGTTAAGTAACGCTGCGAAGTCTAAGAGTGCAGTGCAACAAAAACTTTGATCCACATCAAATAGTGCTAGATGGCATCATTAGAGGCATTTTTTCCTTTGCCCAGATCAAGAAAATGCGGCATTGCAGCGTGACCGCATGCACGACTCCCATGTCGGCACGCCATGCTGACGCAAGTTGCCCACCACGCAATCGCCACTTGCACCGATGTCACTGGATTGCCACCTCCCTGCGCAGCATAATATTTCCACTTCACACGATACAAATGAGAATAGTAATTATTATCATTTGCGATATAATGAATGACCTCGCTAGGCGACTACAAAAAGGAATGGGAGACATGGATATATTGAGGGAACTGCGTGAATCGGGCTTGAAAGTGACCATCCCCCGCTTGCGGATTCTGCAGCTGTTTCAAGAAGGCACGATCAAGCACCTGAGTGCGGACGATGTCTACAAACTCTTGCTGGCCGAAAAAATCGACGTGGGCCTGGCCACCATCTACCGCGTGCTGATGCAGTTTGCCGAAGCGGGCATTCTGTTTCGCCGCCATTTCGAATCGGGCCACGCCGTCTTCGAACTGAACGAAGGCCAGCACCACGACCATCTGGTCTGCACGGGTTGCGGCAAGGTCGATGAATTCGTCGACGAAGGCATCGAACTGCGCCAGAACGAGATCGCCGCCGAGCGGGGCTTCGTGCTGCACGAGCACGCGCTGTCGCTGTACGGCACCTGCGCCGAGTGCACTGCCAAAAAAGTGCCGCCGCGTAAGCCCTCCTGAGGCAGCGCGCAAGGTAGCGCCTGGCAAGCCACCTGCGCTACACTGCGTGCGCCGCAGTTCAACAAGGAAGAAGCATGTACATCGGAGAAATCGCCCGCCTGGCGGGCACCTCGCCCAAGGCCTTGCGCCACTATGAAGCGCTGGGCTTGCTGGGGGACGTGCGCCGTTCGGGCGCCTATCGCGTCTACACGCAGCAAGACCTGGCGCAAGTCAAATTGATACGCCAGGCGCAGGCCCTGGGCTTCCGCCTGGCCGAACTGCTGCCCATCCTGGCCGGCGACGATACCGACTGGGCCGCCCTGTCGCAGCACATCGCTGACAAGCGCACACAGATACAGCTGGATATCGCCCGCCTGCGCCAGCTCGACGCGCAACTGGCCGACATCGACACGGAAATCCACGACTGCCTGGCGCAGCAGCGTCTGCAAAAGGCCGCTTGACTCTGTCACTAGGGGCAGGCTTTAGCATGCAAGCTCTTCTTTAATGGACAGCCTGCATCATGACCACGACGACACCCAAGCGCATTTTGATACTCCTCGGCCACCCGTCCAGCGACAGCTTTTGCGCCGCCCTGGCCGATGCCTACGCCGCCACGGCCCGCAGCGCAGGCCACACGGTGCGTGAGCTGCGCCTGGGCCAGCTGGACTTTGACCAGAACCTGCATGAAGGCTACCGCCAGGTGCAGCCGCTGGAAGCGGACTTGCTGGCCGCGCAGGAAGCCATCAGCTGGGCCGAACACCTGGTCTTCGCCTACCCGATCTGGTGGGGCGGCGCGCCGGCCCTGCTGAAAGGCTTCGTCGACCGCATCTTCCTGCCCGGCTTTGCCTTCAAGTATCGCCCGGGCAAGGCTTTCCCGGCGCAGTTACTGAAAGGCCGCACGGCCCAGCTGCTGGTGGCGATGGATACGCCGCCCTGGTATTTCCGCTGGGTCTACCACATGCCCGGCATTCACCAGCTGCGCAAGACGACCCTGGAATTTTGCGGCGTCAAGCCCGTCAAGGTGGCCAGCTTTGGTCCCATGATCGATTCCACCGCAGCGCAGCGAGCGCGCTGGCTGGAACAAGCACAGGCGCTGGCCCGGCGCCTGTAAGTTGCTTGCCATGTAGCCATCATGCATACGGTTTTGACAAGCCGGTAATCAAGCCGTCACATTCCAAGGCTACCATGATGATATTGCCTGTTTGTCAGTCGCCTTGCTGTTGCGACAACAAGGGTCCGATCGTCATGTAAAGGTAGCCGCTGTGGAGTTCAACGCTTCTCGATTGCATCTTCCCCGTTATCGCACGTCCGTGGCGGCTGACCTGTGCATCCCCACGGAATCCGTGCAGGCCGACGCCAGCAATTTCGCCGTGCTGGAACTATTTACGGAACGGCGCGACATGATGAGCCTGCCCGTCACGGAGCAGCAGCGTCCCATCGGCTTGATCAGCCGCAACATCTTCATGTCGCAAATGTCCAAGCCCTTTTATCACGAGGTGTACGGCAAGAAGAGCTGCATCGCCTTCATGGACAAGGAGCCGCTGATCGTCGACGGCGCCATGAGCATTGAAGACCTCACCTTCCGCGCCGTGGAAGCGGGCGAGAAGGCGCTGGCCGACGGCTTCATCATCACCGCCGATGGCGCGCTGGCCGGCGTGGGCTTCGGCTTGCAGCTGATGAACGTGGTGGCCACCATGCAGGCCGAAAAGAACCGGCAGATCATGCACAGCATCGATTACGCCAGCGTGATCCAGCGCGCCCTGCTGCGCACCTCCGATGCGGAATTGCGCGCCACCCTGCCCGACGCCCATCTGGAATGGCAGCCGCGCGACGTCGTCGGCGGCGACTTCTACTTCTTCGAACGCCATGCGGGCGGCTGGTTCGCCGCCATCGCCGACTGCACCGGCCACGGCGTGCCGGGCGCCTTCATGACCCTGATCGCCTCGTCGGCCCTGAGCCAGGCCTTGCGCGAACTGGGACCGCACGATCCGGCCGCCCTGATCGGCGCCGTCAGCCGCTCCATCAAAACCCTGCTGGGCCAGGACGGCGCCGGCAGCGACAACGCTGGCCACGCCGGTTCGAACGACGGCATGGATTGCGCCTTCCTGTGCTACGACACGGCCAGCGCCAGCCTGCGTTTCGCGGGCGCGAAACTGGCGCTGCACGTGGTCGCGCCGGGCGAGGACAGCGTGCGCGCCATCGACGGCGCGCGCATGGGCGTGGGTTATGTCGACACGCCGGCCGGCTACTGCTGGCACAACGAGACGCTGGCTATTCCCGCCGGCAGCCTGCTGTTCCTCACCACCGACGGCTTGCTCGACCAGATCGGCGGCGCGCGCGACATCGCCTACGGCAAGCGCCGCATGCGCGAGCAGCTGCTGGCGCGGCGCGACGCTCCCGCCGGCGACGTGGCGGCGGCCCTGCTGCAGGACAGCGCCGCGTGGCAGGGAAAACAGCCGCGCCGCGACGACCTGACCTTTTTCTGTTTCCGCCTGTAGTTTTGGCGCCATCGAGCCACCTTATCAACAAGAAACCGGGTCACCGGCTAGCCAGGAGCACGGACGTGCTGTACGAAGAATTCAACGAGTTTTGGGATGTGGCGCGCAAGCGCAACATCATCTTTTTTTACGTGGGCTATTTCTCGCAGCACGTGGTGAACGCCATTTCCGAAACCATCAAGGCGCGCCTCGACACGGCCGGCGCGGCCGGGCCCACGCGGCGGCGCATCTTTTCCTCGTTCATCGAGATGTCGCAAAACATCATGCACTATTCCGCCGACAGCCTGACGCCCGATGCGCAGCTGGACCAGCAGATGCGGCGCGGTTCATTCTGTATCGGCACGCGCGGCGACAGTTTTTTTCTGCTGTGCGCCAACCCCGTCTCGACGGACAACGTGGCGCAGATCCGCGCCCGCCTGGAGCCGCTGCACACCATGACGATGGAAGAAATCCGCCTCGCCTACAAAAAGGCCTTGCGCGAGGAAGCGCCGGCCGACAGCAAGGGCGCGGGCCTGGGGTTTCTCACCATGGCGCGCGACGCCAGCGAGCCGCTGGAATTCGAATTCGTCCAGGATCCCCAGGAACCGGGCCACACCATCTTCTGCATCAAAGCCATCATTTGAAAGAGCCGACTCAGGAAAGCATATGCAATTACCGTCACCACTGTTCATCGCCGCGACCCCGAGTTCGCCCGAAATCGACTTCCGTTTCGAGCAGCACACCCTGTCGATCAAGGGCGAGTCGTATCCGGAAAACGCGGCCGCCTTCTATGGCCCGCTGATCGCCGCCGTGCGCGCCTACCTGGAAGGCTGCCGCGAGGCGGCCATCACCGTCAACGTCTCGCTGGCCTATTTCAACAGTTCCAGCACGAAGATGCTGTTTACCCTGTTCGACACCCTGAACCAGGCGGCCGTCGATGGCAACCAGGTGCGCCTGAACTGGTATCACGACGAGGATGACGACACCATTCTGGAATTCGGCCAGGAGCTGCAGCAGGACTTTACGGCGCTGGACTTCCGCGACCATCCCGTGCAGGGCAGCTAGGGCATGCGCGCCGCCATCTCCGAGGCTGGACTGGAGCCAGACCTGTTCACCGTGGAAGCGGCGGC
>NZ_JABXFH010000099.1:0-5016 GCF_013372745.1 Janthinobacterium sp. BJB401
GATACGCCGCGGGTGGTGTCGGCTTACGCGCTGCGCGCTAAGCCGACCTACGTCTGCCTTTATCATTTTCACCACATGTTGTGCACGGCGGGCATCGTCATGTTCTCTTCATATTGACACTGTACGATGACCTCCATTCTCATCAAGTAGTGTGTGCACCCATGTTGGCCAAGCTTAAACTCGTCAAAACTCCCAAAGGCATCGATAGCGCCTTGATGCTGTCGGCCATGCTGATAATTTGGATCGGCAATTACAGCAACCTCGACCTCATGATCGCCGACAGTATGTTCGACGGAATGCGCGGGCAATTTGTCGGCGCTGGCAGTGCATGGACGCGCGGTTTCCAGTTCTGCATGACCTTGCTGGCCGCAGCTGCGATTGCTCTGGCGGTCTGGGACACGCAGCGTCCACTGGCCTGGCCGGCCTCACGCCGCAGCGCCTTGCATGTCGTGGCGCTGTCGGCTGTCCTGGTGCCATTAAGTATTTACTTGCTATCCTCGTTCAGTGATGTCCCTTGCCCCACGGATTTGTTGCGCTACGGCGGACTGGAACCGTACACGCGCCTGCTGGAAACATTACCGGCCAGCGCATCTGCCATGGTCTGCCTGCCCGCTACACAGGCGAACATTGCCTGGTGGATGCTGGCCGTGCCATTGTTCTGCCTGCCCGGACGGCCGCGCACGGCGTTTCTGCTCGTCGGAGTCATATTGCTGTGCGGTTTGGCCGCAGGCTGGCAGCAACAGTTGCAAGGTACGCAATTTTTTACACACACCTTGTGGTCTGCCTGGATTGCTTCTTTCCTGATATATCTGCTGCATAAGCTGCTCCGGGCCGAGGACGCGTTGGCCTGAAACACAAAAGTACGTCACAATCTGCCTGTGTAGTTGTCGTTTCATACAAAAACAGGAGCACCATGAACGAGCAGATTGCGAGAGAAGTGGTATTGGTCCGTGCTATCGAGACGGCCGACCAGAAAAAAGAAGTCCTCAGCGAGGATGACCGCATGTATGCCAGCCGCAGCGCGCGTGAGCTTGCGCAGTGGCAAGCTTCGGGCAAGCAGGCCGAAGTGACAGGTGACGATTTCCTGCAGCAGCGCTCGGAACTGATCCTCAAGCGCATCACCGAGCGCACGCCCGCCTTCGCCGCTTTCGCGAAACGCCGTAATGGCATGAAAACCCTGGCGCTGGCCCTGCCCCTGCTGGCTTTGCTGCTGGGCGCCGGGCTGGACCGCATCACAGATCCCCATCGTGTCGACTTGCTGTCGGCGCCCTTGCTGCTGATCATCGCCTGGAATGTGCTGGTCTACCTGGGCTTGCTGATCTGGCTATGCATCCCTTCGCGTTCCCTGGGCTGGCCGAAGGCGGGACTGGTGCGCCACCTGAGCGTGGGCCGCCTGGCCCTGCCGCGCAAACTGCCGCACGCCTTGTCCTCGGGCTTGCTCAGTTTCATGGGGGAATGGGCGCACTTGAGTGCCAAACTGACGGCTGTGCGCCTCAGTCGTACCATCCACCTGAGCGCCGCCATGTTTGCCATCGGCGCCGTCGCTTCACTGTATGCGCGCGGCTTTCTGTCGCAATACGCAGCCGGCTGGGAAAGCACCTTTTTGAATGCCGGCCAGGTGCACAGCCTGCTTTCGACCTTGTTTGCGCCGGCTATTGCTCTGTTTCATTTGCAAGGATTTTCGCTGGCGGAAATCGAAGCACTGCGCTTCCCGCAAACGACGAGCGTTGAAGGCGGCGCGCGCTGGGTGCATTTGTATGCGGCAACGATTTTCCTGCTGGTCGTCGTTCCCCGCCTGATCCTGGCCCTCGTCAACAACTGGCGCGCCGCGCGCCTGGCCAGGAACTTTCCGCTGGATCTAGATCAACCGTATTTCCGCAAGCTCAATGAAAGCATCGGCGTGGCCACGGGCGGCATGCTGCGCGTCTTGCCATACAGCTTTACTGTCGATGAGGCACGTCACAAGGGGCTGGGGCAAATTTCCCTCATGCTGTTCGGCGAGCAGGGCCGCATGATGCTGCGTCCATCGACGTCGTATGGCGAAGAACCGCAGGACGTCTTGCGCGACACGGACTTGAATGATCCGCAAGTCAATATCACGGCCGTGCTGTTCAATCTGACGGCGACACCGGAGAAGGAAAATCACGGCGCCTTCCTCGATTACCTGGCGCAATCGTCGGCACGCGGCATTGCCGTGCTGATCGACGAATCCAGCTACCTGGAGCGCGCGGGCGAACAGGTGGATAACGGCGCGCGCCTGGCGGAACGAGTCGCCTTGTGGCAACAGTTCTGCCAGTTCCACAAAACCACGGCCACCGTGGTCAATTTGCTCAACCCTGCCTTGCGCCCGCTCGATGCCGGTGTCGGGCTGAAAGTATCGGCAGCAGCATGAGTGTGAATGTGAATAAAGATGTGCAGGATGATGCGGTGCAGATTCAGTTTGCGCTGATTTCGCACACGAATAATGGCAAGACTACCCTGGCGCGCACTTTGGTCGGCGTGGACATCGGCGAAGTGCGCGATGCCGCTCACGTGACGGTGTTTGCCGAATCGCATACCTTGCTGGCCACGCCGCAGGGCGATGCCTTGCAATTGTGGGATACGCCAGGCTTTGGCGATTCCGTGCGCCTGCTCAAGCGTCTGGGGCAGTCGGGTAATCCCATCGGCTGGTTCCTGCGCGAAGTGCTGGACCGTTACCGCGACCGTCCGTTCTGGCTCAGCCAGCAAGCGCTGCGCACGGCCAAGGACTCCGCCGATGTGGTGCTGTACCTGGTCAATTCCTCGGAACACCCAAAGGATGCGGGCTACTTGCCGGCGGAAATGAAAATCCTCGCCTGGCTGGATAAGCCCGTGGTGGTCTTGCTCAACCAGATGGGGCCACCGCGTCCTGGTAAGGAGGAGCACGGCGAGCAGGCACGCTGGCGCGAGCACCTGCAGCAGTATCCGATCGTGCGCGATGTCCTGGCGCTCGATGCCTTTGCCCGCTGCTGGGTACATGAACGCGTGTTTTATGAAGCCGTGGGGAAATTATTGCCGCAATCGCAGCAAGCCGGCTATGCGCGTCTGTTTGCTGCCTGGCAAGAGCAGAATACGGCGCGTTTCCGGCAGGCCATGCACCTGCTGGCCACGCAGCTGGCGGTGGCCGGACAGGATCGCGAAGCCATTGATCCGGCGTCCAGGGGCTTGTTGAAATCGGCCTTGCAGGTGGTGGGTATCGGCAAGAATGCAGAGCAGCAACGCCAGGAAAAGGCCATGGCCAGCCTGGTGGCGCGACTCAATACGCATAGCGGTACCACCACGCGTGAGCTTTTGATATTGCACAAACTCGACCCGACCGATGCGCATAAGATCAATAGCCGGATACGGGAAAATTTCGCCGTGCGCGCGCCTATCGACAAGGCGCAAGCGGGGTTATTGGGCGCCATGATTTCCGGCGCGGCGACGGGCCTGTCGGCCGACCTGATTTCCGGCGGCCTGACCTTGGGCACTGGCGCTTTGCTTGGCGGCGTGGTCGGTGCGCTGACGTTTGCAGGCGCAGCCTGGGGTTTTAATTCCGGCACGGACCGCAATGAGCCCACGATGCAATTTACCGATGCTTTCCTGCGTACCCTGGTAGTGGCTGGCGTGCTGCGTTACCTGGCGGTGGCGCACTTTGGCCGTGGCCGCGGTAACTTCGTGGAAAGCGAAGCGCCGGCCTTCTGGCAAGATGAAGTCGAGCAGGCGGTGGCGCGCCATGAAGGCGCATTGGCCGAGTTGTGGAAAGAGGTGCGCCGCGAGAAATCAACTGAACTGGCGGCCGAGCGTGTGCAGCCCATCATCGCGGCGATCACTGCCGATGTACTGGCGCGTCTGTACCCGGACGTGGCGCAGCCGATGTAAATACGGGCTTCCATCGCCTATTTCCAACAGGGTTTCCCATGTGCACACATAAAATCGCCGTCATTGCCGGTGACGGCATCGGCAATGAAGTCATGCCGGAGGGCTTGCGTGTCATCGAGGCGGCCGCCCGCCGTTTCAATATCGACTTGCAGTTCACGACAATGGCTTGGGCCAATTGCGATTATTACCTGGAGCATGGGCAAATGATGCCCTCGGACTGGTTCGCCCAGCTCAAGGATTTCGACGCCATCTATTTTGGCGCCGTGGGCTGGCCGGACAAGGTGCCCGACCATATCTCGCTGTGGGGTTCGTTATTGAAATTCCGGCGCGAGTTCGACGAATACGTCAACTTGCGGCCTGTGCGCCTGATGCCGGGCGTGCCGTGTCCGCTGGCGAATAAGAAGCCTGGCGATATCGATTTTTATGTGGTGCGTGAAAATACGGAAGGAGAGTATTCATCCGTGGGCGGGCGCATGTTCGAGGGGACGGAGCGCGAAACGGTGCTGCAGGAATCCGTGTTTACCCGCAAGGGCGTCGACCGTATCCTGAAGTATGCGTTTGAACTGGCGCAAAGCCGGCCTAAAAAACACCTGACATCGGCGACCAAGTCGAATGGCATTGCCATCAGCATGCCATATTGGGATGAGCGGGTGGAAGCGATGGGCCCGAGCTTTCCCGATGTCCGCTGGGATAAATACCATATCGATATCCTGGCGGCCCGCTTTGTATTGAGCCCCGAGCGCTTCGATGTGGTGGTCGCTTCAAATCTGTTTGGCGATATCCTGTCGGACCTGGGGCCCGCCTGCACGGGAACGATTGCCATCGCCCCATCGGCCAATATCAATCCGGAGCGGACTTTTCCTTCCGTCTTCGAACCGGTACACGGTTCCGCACCCGATATCTATGGCCAGAATATCGCCAACCCGATCGGCATGATCTGGTCGGGCGCCATGATGCTGGACTTCCTCGGTAATGGCGACGCCAATTACACGGCGGCGCATGACGCGATTGTGCGCGCCATCGAGCAGGTGCTCGAGCATGGTCCGCGCACACCGGACATGGGCGGCAGCGCCAGTACGACCGATGTCGGCATGGCGGTTGCCGAATTACTCAAATAAAGCTTGCCGCCCATGGGCG